>VXMR01000060.1 GCA_009841005.1 Gemmatimonadales bacterium | reverse complement strand
TCGATCGCCGCCCCGATCTCGGGCGAGGTCATCCGCTCCATCCGTATTTCGGCAGTCATTCGGGTGACGCTCCGGCTCGCTGGGCCTCGAAGGCGGCGGGGACACTGGATCCCGCGGCCCGTCGCCAGCCGAAGATCCCCCGACCCGACCGGAGGCGCTACCCTCAGTACGAGGCTTCCGCGACGGGCCTTGTTGCGGCTACTTCGACCCCACCCTGTGCAACTCAGGGATGCTCACCTCCATCCATGTCTCGCAGGAAACGCGACTCACGTCCGCTTGGTCGTGGAGTTCGACAGAGCATTCGTCCGGTCCGGCGAGGGACAGCCGTGCGCTGGTCCTGAGTCCCCGAATGTGCACGGTCCGCGCACCGAGCGCGGCCTCACTGGAGAAAAACATCTCTCGGGGGTCCAGTCCGTTCGCCAGTGCGAGGGCCTTCTGCAAGCCGATGAGGTTCCCTATCACGGCTTCGGAGCGTCGGTCAAAATCGCTTCCAGAAATCCTGACCCGGATATCGAACTCCTGGGGCACGCCAGCCTCGAAACTGACCGACGCGCCCAGTGCGGCCAGACGAGGCACGAACGCGGCGGTAAAGGACTCGGCCGCGTCTCGCGTGAGTTGGCCGTCGGCGGCGAGCGAATCGATGTGAGAGGTGAGCGCGGCCGCGAGCCCGCGACTGTCAGCCTGCGAATCGGATATCGGCCCGATCTCCGAACCCGCGGGCGTCAGCGCCGCGTCGGGAAAGCCTGCTTCCGATCGGTCGGTGCAATAGACCAGACCCACGGCGAGTACGCACACGGCGCAGCCCGTCAGCGCGCCGCGGAACCAGCGGGGAGTTGTCTGGGGTTCTTTCGTCATGATCATCCTGAATCTCTCTTCGAGTTTCGCTCCGGACCTCGGCGCGTGTGCCGTACTGGCGAAGGCCGGTAGCCGGCGTGCGGGGTGTGCGGACATCAGATCGATGGCTCGGAGCAGCGACCCGGCGTAGGCTCGCGGTTCGGCCTTCACCGAGGATACCGCCAGTGCGTCCGTGCAGAACTCCTCGGCCACCCGCACGCGGCGCCGTGCCCACCAGGCCACCGGGTTCCACCAGAACACGGTGCACGCCGACCATTCGAGCCACCGCACCAGGTGATCCCGCCGTCGGACGTGTGCGAGTTCGTGGGCCAGGACACAACGGAGTTCATCCGTCGAGAGCACCGCGAGTAGAGTCGAGGGAATCAGGACGCGTACCGGCCCGAAGGCCCACCACACCATGGGCGATATGTCCGCTTGCGCCGTGTGGATTGTCGGGATGCGGCGGAGGCCGAGCGATGCGCCGGTCTCGTCCGCCAGGCGCTGGATCTCGGGCGGGGCGACCTCGGTGGCCAGAGTCAGCCGGCGCCGGAAACGCAGGGTACGGGCCAGCGTCCAACCCAGAGCGCCTGTGGCACCCGATAGCCAGAGCCACACCACGGCCCATTCCCCGGAGGAAGCGAACCAGTCGGTCACGGTTCCTCCTGGCGACGGCCCCGGCGCCACAGTCCTGAACGTGTGGGTCGCCGACGAAGCCGCGCCGGCGGCCTCCGGGCCCAACACGGGAATCGAGATCAGCGGCGGCATGACCAACGCGCCCAGCGTCAGGAGCCAGAGCGCATGCGACAGGGCGGGCCGCCGCATGCGGCGCTGCACGGTCCACGCCAGCGCCGCCAGGGCGACGGAGAGGGCCAGCTTGGTGGCTCCGATCTGGAGGACGAGATCCGTCATCCTTCCTCCAGGATCTCCCGCAGGCGCTCGATCTCCTCGGGTTCGAGTTTCCGCTCTTCCATCAACTGCGTGATCATCGGCACGAGGGAGCCGCCGGTGATCCGGTCGGCCAGCGCCTCCAGCCGCGCGGATGCGTACGCCTCGCGGCTGATGCGGGCGGAGAAGAGCTGGGTGCCGAGGCTGGCGTCGCGGTGGACGAACCCCTTGTCCTCGAGCCGCTGCAGCAGGCGCTGGATGGTGCCGTGCGCCGATCTCGTCGTGTCCGGGTAGAGCAGGTCGCGGAGCTGGCGGGCCGTGAGGCGCCCCTCTTTCCAGAGTCGTTCCATGACCCCGAGTTCGGCGTTGGCCAGGCGCGGCGTCGTCATGCGAAACCCTTTCTCAATCGGCTTTGGTCCTGGAGCATCGAGCGCGTGACCCCCGCACTATCTCCTGGTGCGAACGAGTATGTCCCCCTGGCTGGTGCGAATACGGAGCTTCTTCTCGCTGGTTTTCGCCTCTTCACATGTCAAGGTGCGGGCGACGACCTCGCCCTCCGAAGAACTCAAGCTCGAGCCTTCCGCGCCGGTGCATTCGATGTGCAGCCCGGCGAAGAACCCGTTCCGCGCGGAGCGTACGCGCAGGTGGCGCGCCAGGTCGTCCCTCACCGCAGCGGCCTGCCGCGGCGAGAGTCCGGCCTCAAGCGTCGCGGATCGAAGGCCCGCAAGATCCAACTCGACGACCTTGGAGTTTCCCGCCCCGTCGTCCGGCGTCACGGCCAGGAACAGGTCGGCTGGGGTGCGATTGGAGAGAGCAGCTTCCCCGGCGTGCCCAAGCGCCTCGGCGAGGTCTGCCGGGAGGGCGTGCTCCGTAGCGATTGCCTCGATCAGCTTGCGCATCACGTGCGGCCGCAGGCGCAGGGGTGCGTCGGCGGCCGGATCGTCTTGCCCGCCGTCGAGGTGCAGGACCGCCTCCTTTTCGACCGGGACGAGGGCCGGGTCGACGGAGGTGAGGTTCGACTGGTCGGTGCAGTAGACGAGGCCGCCGGCCAGCAGGCAGACGGCGCCGCAGCGCAGCGCGCCGCGGAGCCAGCGCGGCGCGGGGGTCGAGGCTCGGTTCGTCATGATCACGCGGAATCTCCTTTCCAGCCGCGACGGTCGGCCGCAGCGATCGATCGTACTCGCGAACGTCAGGGGGCCCGGCGCCGGGGTCTTCGAAATGAAGTCGATCACCCGGAGCAGCGCCCCGGCGTAAGTGCGGGGTTCGGCCTCGGTCGCGGCGACGGCGAGCGCGTCGCAGCACAACTCCTCGGACGCCCGCAGCCGCCGCCGGGCCCACCAGGCGACGGGGTTCCACCAGAAGGCCGCGCACGCGAGCCACTCGAGCCAGCGCACGACGTGGTCGCGGCGCCGGACATGGGCAAGTTCGTGCGCCAGGACGCAGCGCAGTTCGGACTCCTCCATCTCGGCCAGCAGTTTCGAGGGGATGAGGACCCGCACCTGCCCGCCGGCCCACCACACCATGGGCGACAACTGCGCGCGCGTCGCGTAGACGGCGGGGGTCGCGGTGAGACCGAGCCTGCGGGCGATCTCTCGCGCGAGCCGTCGCACCTCGAGCGGCGCGGGTTCCGAAGCGCTCAGGAGCAAGCGATGGAAGCGGAGCGTGCGCACGAGCGTCCAGCCGAGTACGGCGGCGGTGCCCGCCAGCCACAGCCAGACGAGCGCCTCCTCGCCGCCCTCCCTCACCCAGCCGAGCAGGGTGGCCGCGGCCGATGGCGTGGGCTGCGCCCTGAGCGAACCGATCGCGGCCACGGGGCCCACCGGATCGACGCCCCCCGACCAGACCGGAATCGAGACGAACGGCGGCACGAGCAGGACGGCTAGCGGCAGCAGCCACAGCCCGTGGGCCAGCGACGGCTTCCCGCAGCGCCGCGCCGCGACCCACGCCAGTCCGGCAAGACCCATCGAGATCGCCAGCTTGCTGGCCCCGATCTGGAGAATCATGTCCGTCATGCGTGTCTATCCGCCTCTCGCTCCCCGGCTCTCGCTCCGGATTCGTCAACGCCATTTTCACGACGACATGTCGTAAGTTTACGACGCGATGTCGTAACCGTCAAGCGGAGACACGGGGCGGGAGGCGGAGACAGGGCGGATGAAAGGCAGAGGCGCGGTCGGGAAGCCGGATTCGTGGCCCCCCGTTTCAGATTCCGGTGGGTTCATCTATTGTATTTGGGCTGTTGTTGGGTCGGGTGGGGTGGCCGGTGCCGGTTTCCTTGCCCGGACCGCTCCCTCCCCGCGGAACTCCTCCCGAAACGAGGTAAGCGAGATGCGTACGCGCTCAGGGCTCCCGGTGTCTCTTTCTCTCCTCGCGGTGCTCGCCCTCACCGCAGTCCCCCTTCCCGCGCTGGCCCAGGACGCCGATCTGCAGGCGGCGGTCCAGGCGCTCGAATGGCGCGAAATCGGCCCCACGATCATGGGCGGCCGCGTCGCCGACATCGCGGTCGACGAGGCCGATCCGTCCACCTTCTACGTTGGCGTGGCGACGGGTGGCGTGTGGAAGACGATCAACGGTGGAAGCACGTTCGAATCGCTCTTCGACGACCAGGAGATGCTCTCCGTCGGAGACATCACCCTCGCCCCGTCGAACCCGAACGTCGTGTGGGTCGGCTCGGGCGAACCGCAGAACCGGCAGTCCTCTCCGTGGGGGATGGGCGTGTTCCGGTCGACGGACGCCGGCCGGACCTGGACCCACCTCGGGCTCGAGGCGACGCACCACATCTCCCGCATCCAGGTCCACCCCCGGAATCCGGACGTGGCCTACGTGGCGGCCATGGGTCGCCTGTGGGGCGCGAACCCGGAGCGCGGCGTGTACCGGACGATGGACGGGGGCGAGACGTGGGAACTTGTTCTCTACGTCGACGAGCACACGGGCGCGATCGACCTCGCCATGGATCCCGGCGATCCGATGACGCTGTTCGCGGCCATGTACCAGCGGCAGCGGACGCTGTGGGGCTTCAACGGAGGCGGACCCGGGGGCGGCATCTACCGGACGATGGACGGCGGCGACAACTGGACGAAGCTCGCCGGCGGCCTGCCGGAGGGTGACGTGGGCCGCATCGGGCTCGACATCTACCGCCGGGACGGGAACCTCGTCTGGGCGATCGTCGAAGCCGACGCGCGCGCCCCGGGACAGGGCTTCGGTGCCCAGGAAGACGCCGACCGCAAGACGGGCACCTGGAAGTCGACCGACCGCGGCGAGACGTGGGTGCAGACGAGCACGACGAACAACCGTCCCATGTACTACAGCCAGATCCGCATCGACCCGAACGATCCGGAGCGGCTTTACCTGGGCGGTTCGAGTCTGTACCGCACCTCGGACGGGGGGTACAACTTCACGCCGGACGCGGCCTCCGAGGTCCACTCCGACCACCACGCGCTCTGGATCAACCCGGCGAACTCCGACCACCTCATCCTCGGTGGCGATGGCGGCGTCTCGATCAGCTGGGACCGCTCCGACAACTGGCGCCAGCTGACGAACCTGCCGCTCGCGCAGTTCTACGAGATCGGTGTCGACAATCGCGAACCGTACCACGTGTGCGGCGGCCTGCAGGACAACGGCTCGTGGTGCGGCCCCTCGGACACCTGGTCCAACCAGGGGATCCGACCGCGCGACTGGTACAACGTGGGGAGCGGCGACGGCTACTTCACCGTCCTCCATCCCAACGGCGAGGAGATGATCGCGGAGTCCCAGAACGGGAACCCGATGCGGGTGAACCTCAAGACGGGCGAGCGGCTGCGGATGCGTCCGCTGGGGCGCCCGGAGGGAGATGACGAGGATCTGCCCGACTTCCGCTGGAACTGGGACACGCCGGTCGAGGTGTCGCCGAGCGATCCGAACACGGTCTACTACGGGTCCAACGTCGTGTTCAAGACGCCCGACTACGGCCAGACGTGGGAGCAGATCTCGCCGGACCTGACGAAGGCCATCGACCGGACGACGCTGGAGATCATGGGCGTCCTCGGCTCCGAGCCGATGATGTCGGCCAATGACGGGACATCGAGCTTCGGCAACATGATCTCGATTGAGGAGTCGCCGCTCGATCCGATGGTCGTGTACGCGGGCACCGACGACGGGAACCTGCAGGTCACGCGGGACGGCGGCGCGACGTGGACAAACGCGGCGCCGAACATGCCGGGCGTGCCCCACCAGTTGTACATGACGCGCATCGTCGCCTCGCACGCCGACGCGGGCACGGTGTGGGTCGCGGGGGACAACCACCGCAACGACGACATGGCCCCCTACCTGTACGTCTCGAACGACTTCGGCGAGTCGTGGCGGGCGGTCAGGGACGGGATCCCGGACGGCTGGTCGCTGAACGCGCTGGCGCAGCACCCGCGCGCGGCGAACCTCCTCTTCGCCGGCAACGAGATCGGCACCTACTTCACGATCGACGCCGGGAACTCGTGGCAGCCGCTGCTGCAGAACATGCCGCCGGCGCCGGTGGACGACATCAAGATCCAGGAGCGCGAGAACGATCTCGTGATCGGCACGCACGGGCGCGGGATCTGGATCATGGAGGACATCACCCCGCTCGAGGAGTTGAGCCAGGAAATCCTCGCCTCCGAGGCGCACCTCTTCTCGACCCAGTCGGCGGTCGCGTACAACCCGTACACGCCGCAGGGCTGGACGCCGGGCGTGTGGGAGGCGGAGAACCCGCCGCAGGGCTCCCGAATCCGCTACTGGCTGGGGAGCGACCTGCCGGAGGCCCCGATGGCCGGCGAGGAAGGCGGCGAAACCGGCGAGCGGATCGTGACCTCCGGTCCGTCCGCGAACGGCGATGACCCGGCGCCGATGTCCGAGATGGCGGGCAAGGCGACGATCACGATCCTCGACTCCGATGGCTCCGTCATCCGCGAACTCAAGGGCGGCGGCGACCGCGGCCTGAACGAGGTCATCTGGGATCTCCGCTACGAGCCGCCACCGGCCGCGCCGGGCGGTGGCAACTTCTTCCGCTCCGGCAGCGTGGCGCCGAAGGTCCTCCCGGGGACGTACACGGCGCAGCTGGAGGCGGCGGGGCACACGCTTCAGACGTCGGTCACGGTGCGGCTCGATCCGCGCGTGAACATCAGCCAGGGCGACCTCATGGCGAGGCAGGAAGCGCTCATGAGCGCCTACGCGCTCGCGAAGCCGACGAACGAAGGGCTGCAGGCGCTGGCCCGGATGCGCGAGCACCTTTCCGCCATCGAGGGGCAGATCGAGGGCCACGACGTGTCCGAGTCCCTCACCGGAGAGGTCGAAGCCGTGGGCGAGGAGCTGGACGAGATCGGCGACGTGCTCGACACGGCCCGGGGCGGTGCGGGCGTGTCCGGTGGCCTGTCCGGTTACCACACGGCGCCGACGGCGGACATGCTCTACCAGCTCGAGCGCGGGTGGGGTGCGCTTCCCGGCGCGATCGACCGCCTCAACGCCGTGATCGAGGACCGCATGCCGGCGCTCTACGCGGCGCTGCAGGCCGCGGGGGTCCGTCCGGACCTCGGCGATCCGGTGCAGGTCCCGATGCCGCCGATGCGCTGAACGCGGTCGTCCGACCGCCGACGCCAGGCGTCGACCCGGCTCAAGCCGAAACCGCCCGCCGCGAACCCGGGTCTCCGGGGTCGCCGGCGGGCGGCGGCGCTTCCATAATGGGCGCCGAACCTCTGCACACGATTCGCGCAAGGAGAGTCCGCACATGTCGTTCTTCGCCCCCCACCGGACCGCGGTCCGCGGAGCCCTGCCGTCCGTCGCGATCGTCCTCGGAGTCGTGGCCGCCCGGCCCGGCCTCGCCCAGGAGCTGACGACCCCGCAGGCCTTCTTCGGCCACGAGATCGGCGCCGACTACGAACTGCCGGACTACGGCGACCTCTCCCGCTACTGGGAGACGCTGGCCGCCGAGTCCCCGCGCATGGCGCTGCAGTCGATCGGGACGACGGCCGAGGGCCGCGACCAGCTGATGGCGATCGTTACCTCGCCTGAAAACCATGCGCGCCTCGACGAGTACCGGGAGATTTCCGCCCGCCTCGCGCTTGCCCGGGGTGTGACGGAGGAGGAGGCGCGAGAACTCGCCAGGCGCGGCAAGGCCATCGTGTGGATCGACGGCGGCCTTCACGCGACGGAGGTACTCGGCGCGCAGCAGTTGATGGAGACGGTGTGGCAGTTCGTGAGCGGGACCGACGACGAGACGATGCGAATCCTCGACGACGTCATCATCCTCTTCGTCCACGCTAACCCCGACGGGATGGATCTCGTCTCGAACTGGTACACGCGGGTCGAGGAGAAGACGGAGCGCTCCACGCGCGGGATCCCCGTCCTCTACCAGAAGTACGTGGGGCATGACAACAACCGGGACTTCTACACGTCCTTCCAGCCGGAATCCGAGAACATGAACCGGCAGATGTACCGGACGTGGTATCCGCAGATCGTCTACAACCACCACCAGACGGGACCCACCGGGACCGTGCTCTTCGCACCCCCGTTCCGCGATCCCTTCAACTACAACATCGACCCGATGGTCATCACCGGGATCGATCTCGTGGGGTCCGCGATGCACTCGCGCTTCACGGAAGAGGGGAAGCCGGGGGCGACGCGGCGGCGCGGCGCGAACTACTCCACGTGGTGGAACGGCGGTCTGCGGACGACGCCCTACTTCAAGAACATGATCGGGCTCCTCACGGAAACGATCGGGAACCCGACGCCGATGGAGATCCCGCTCATCCTCGAGCGGGTCCTGCCCAACGACAACCTGCCCGCCCCGATCGAGCCGCAGCCGTGGCACTTCCGACAGTCGGTCGACTACTCGGTGACCGCGAACAAGGCGGTGCTCGACGTCGCCTCGCGCTACCGCGAGACCTTCCTGTACCGCATATGGCGCATGGGGATGAACTCGATCGAGCGCGGCAGCAGGGACAGCTGGACGATCCACCCCAGGCGGGTGGACTGGCTGCGCGACGAGATGCGGGCCGGGGCGGCGGAGGCGGACTTCGCCCGCAACGTGGGCGGTTTCGGCGGCAGCCGCGGCACGCGCGCGGACTACGACAAGCTGTTCGAACCCGGCCTGCGCGATCCCCGCGGGTATATCCTCCCGTCAGATCAGGCCGACTTCCCGACCGCGACGAAGTTCGTCAACACGCTGCTCGAGAACGGCGTGATCGTGGAGCGGGCGACATCCGACTTCAGCGTGGGCGGCACGCAGTATCCCTCCGGCTCCTACGTGGTGCGGGCCGCGCAGGCCTTCCGGCCGCACGTCCTCGACATGTTCGAGCCGCAGGACCACCCGGACGACTTCCTCTACCCGGGGGCGTCGCCGACCCCGCCGTACGACAACGCGGGCTGGACGCTGGCGATCCAGATGGGGGTCGAGTTCGACCGCATCCTGGAGGGCTTCGACGGACCGTTCGAGGAGATCACGGAGTGGAACGCGAGCCCCATGGCGGGTGTGGTCGCGGACGCGGGCGGGGCGGACGGCTTCCTGTTCAGCCATGAGGCGAACAACTCGTTCACGGCGATCAACCGGCTGCACGCCTCGGGGCACGAGGTCTACTGGCTCACTTCGCCGCTGCGCGAGGGCGGCCGGATGCATCCGGCAGGCACCTTCTACGCGAAGAGCCGGCGCGGGACGGACGACGCGGTCGCGTCACTGGCGGCCGAGCTGGGCATCGACTTCCAGGGTCTGGACGACGATCCGGACGCCGACGCTTTGCGGCTGCGGGCGCCGCGCATCGCCCTCTGGGACACGTACGGCGGTTCCATGCCGTCCGGCTGGATCCGCTGGATCCTCGAGCAGTTCGAGTACGCGGACTTCGAACTCGTCTTCCCGCAGCGGCTCGACGCGGGAGGTCTGAGCGAGGACTACGACGTCATCATCTTCCCGCAGGGCGCCATCGGTACGCGGTTCCAGTTCGGGAGCTTCGGCGGGCCGGAGCCGGAAACGATTCCCGAGGAGTACCGGGACCGGCTCGGCCGGGTCACCTCGGATGCGACGACGCCGGCGCTGATCGAGTTCCTCGAGGACGGCGGCTCGATCGTCACCATCGGCGGCTCGACGGCACTCGGAAACGAGCTCGGGCTTCCGCTCGAGGACCATCTCGTTAAGGACGGAGAACCGCTGGGCCGGGAGGACTATTACGTGCCCGGGTCGATTCTGAAGGTCACGGTGGACAACACACGGCTCGTCGCGACGGGGGTTCCGTCGGAGCTCGCGGTATCGTTCAACAACAGCCCCGTGTTCGGCGCCTCGGCGCTGGCGGCGAGGAACGACGGGGCGACCGGAGTGACGCCGCTCGCCTGGTTCGACGCCGACGCCCCTCTCATCAGCGGCTGGGCATGGGGCCAGGGGTACCTGCAGGGCGGCGTGACGATGGCGGAAGCGAAGGTGGGGAACGGGCATCTGTACCTGTTCGGCCCGCTCGTCACGCGGCGCGCGCAACCGCACGGCACGTTCAAGTTCCTGTTCAACGCGATCGCCCTCTCGGCGGCGGAGCCCGAACGACCGTAAGGGGCTGGATCCCTCGTGTTGACAGCGAGTTGACGCAGGCTGGGAGAATACAGCTTGCTCGCTCGCCGCATCTCTGCGGCGTACGTTGTACGTGTCGACCCGGGAGGTATCGTTGCGAAGAAGGAGCGCCGCATGAGCGGCGAGATGATCGCGATCATTGCAGCCGCCATTGCGCTGGCCAGCGTGCTGGTTCCGGGCATGCGCGGGATGCGGCGCGACATGCAGCAGATGGAACTCCGGCTCTCGGAAATCACCGAACGGATGTCGGCGCAGGAGACCCGGCTCACCGAGCGGATGGCGACTCTGGAGACCAAACTCACCGAGCGGATGACGCGGCTGGAGACGACGCTCACCGAACGCGTCGCACGCCTCGAAGGATTGTTCGAGGGCTCCATGCGCTCCCGGAAGCCGCGCAAGACGCGAAACTAGTTCTCCACCCTGGCTTCAGTCTCCGTCGTCCTGAGTACGTACAACGCGCCGGACGAACTCGAACGCACGCTGTGGGGGTACTCGGTACAGACGTGCCCTGAGTTCGAGGTGGTCGTGGCGGACGACGGCTCCGGGGCGGAGACGCGCGATCGGATCGAGCGCCTGCGGGCGTCCACCGGTCTCGCGATCTCCCACGTCTGGCAGGAGGACGACGGGTTCAGGAAGTGCCGCATCCTGAACCGCGCGATCGTCGAGGCTCGCGGAGACTATCTCATTCTCAGCGACGGCGACTGCATTCCGCGCGACGGCTTCGTGGAAGCCCACGCCCGGCTCGCCAGGCGGGGGTGCTTCGTTTCGGGAGGGAGAGTTCGTCTCGCCAGCGAGATCGGGCGAGGGATCGCAAGAGACGATGTGATGGACGGCAAGCTGTTCGACGAGACCTGGCTCCGTGAGCGGAGGGCGCTCATCCGGGGGCGGGACCGAAGCAAACTCACTCGCTCACCGCGCCGCGCCGTCTGGTTCGATCGCCTCACAACTACGCGGGCGACGTGGAACGGGCACAACGCATCGGCCTGGAAGACCGACCTTCTGCGCGTGAACGGCTTCGACGAGCGCATGACGTATCCGGTCGAGGACCGCGAACTCGGCGAGCGACTCCGCAACGCCGGGGTTCGCCCCCTCCAGGCCCGGCATCGGGCGGTGTGCGCTCACGTGGAGCACGACCGGCCCTGGCTCGATCCCGATGCGCAAGCGACGAACGAACGGCTGCGCGCCGAAACCCGTGGCGTGCCCCGGCCGCTCCGCATCTTCCCGGGGTTCGCGCGCGGCCGCGACTGGACGGAGCACGGGATCCGGAAGGGCCCGAGACCGCGGAGTCTTGCCACGGACTTCTAGCCGTCGATTCCCCGGTCGGCGCGGACCGTGTCGGAGCGGAGGCGGCGCTCGAAGCGCTCCCGGCTGGTGGGGTCGGGGGGGCGCGACTCGTGCCAGAGGTGCAGAACCGGGACGGCGTAGCGGCCCTCCTTGCGTCGCGCTCCGTTCCGGATGAGGCGGACGACGAGATCGTTGTCCTCGAACCCCCACCCCTCGAAGCCCTCGTCGAATCCGTTCACCGCCAGGAAGTCCGAGCGCCAGAGGGCGAGGTTGCAGCCCTTGACCCCCTGCCACCGCCGAGGTGACGCGCGTCGCAGAGGCCCCAGCGGCAAGCTCAGCAGCGGCGTGAAGCGATCCACGCGTCCCCGGAGCCACTCGCCAAGCCAGCGGGGGGCGCTCCAGCGCTCGATGGCCGCCGACTCGCGCGCGACCGCGAACCGAGAGAGTCCGGGGTCGAGCCGCACCCGGCTGCCGTGGACGAAATGCCCCGGCTCGGCGAGCCGCGCGTGTCTCTCCACATAGTCCGGCCGCACGAGACAGTCGCCGTCGAGAAAGATGAGGTACGGCCGCTCGGTCGCGGCGGCGGCCCGGTTCCGGATCGCGGCCAGCCGATACCCGCGGTCCTCCTGCCGGACGTGCCGCAGATCGAGGTCGGATTCCTCCGCGTGCCGCGCGACGACTTCGCGCGTGTCCGGGCCGGAACCGTCGTCGGCCACGACGATCTCGAACCGGCGGCACGTCTGTTCGGCGAGAATCCGCAGCACCGCGTCGAGGGCGTCGGGCCGCTCGTAGGTCGAGACGATGACCGCGATGCCGGGGCCGCCGTGCGCCTTCACGCCAGGTATCCCGCGCGCTCCATGACGGGGCCGAATGCGGCTTCGATGCGGGCCGCATCCCCGGGATCCATCTCATCCCTCCATCCCTCCGCCTGTCCCCGCCGAATGAACCGCCCCTCGCCGCGGGCGCGCCCAGTGTAGGCCTCCGCGCCGTGGCGCCCCTCCAGGTCGCGCATGGCCTCGAACGACCCGCGCGCCACCGCCCGGGAAAGCCGCTCGGATGTCTCCGCCGGAACGTCTCCCGCAGGAAACGCTCCGATGAAATGCGCCACGCCGCGTAACGCAGCCTCACGGTCGGAGATCAGGTCCTCGTAGCGCACGACGCAGACCCTCTCGCCGTCCTCCTCGCGTTGGAGCGCGGTCGCGACCTGCCGGTCCCAGCGCCTCAGGTGCTGGTGCCAGCCGTCGAACGGAGGGCCGCCGGACAGGTATCCGTCCACGAATCTCGAGAGCGTCATCTCACGGTCGTCGAACATCGTCGCGAACATGTGCCAGAAGGAGACCAGGACCGCACGCGGGTCGCGCAGAAGATAGAGGGTTCCGGGATAGCGGTGGGGATAGCGGGGGTACTCGTTGCGGAACACCCTCGGATCCGGGAGGTGGTCCCAGGCGGAGATCGCGTGGTCGCGGCCGTGTACGAACGGCACGTGGTCGCCGACGTTGTACAGGCTCACGTCCCCGTGGCGATCGTCTGACAGCAACACGGACAGCATGTAGGCGAGCCAGGTGTTCCCCGACTTCGGATGGCCGATCAGAAAGACATCCGTCGGCCTCAGGGCCTGCAGGAATCGAGGCTCTCGCAGCCGGTTCCGGACCCCGTCGCGCAGCCGGTAATAGCCGACTCGACGCTTGCCGCGGCCGAACCAGCGCTTGAAGGCCGGAACCGGGCGGCGCCGGACCCGGGGCGGATCGAGTCTCGGCGGCCGGTTCACCGGGACCACGGCACCTGCCGCCCGACGAGTTCCGAGACTTCGTCCGCGTCGAAGGCGTACTCCCGTTCGAGATGTTCGCGCACCCAACCGGGCATGGGGACGGGAGCCGACGCGTTCACCGGCTTCTCCAGCGACTCGGCGTCCGCTACCACGACCTTCGCCTCGAGGAATCCCAGGAGATCGCGCATCACGTCTTCGGGACGCTCCCGGATCTCGTCCAGGAAGCCGAAGAAAAACTGCTCACGCGGAAAGTGCTCGAACCACGCCCGCAGGCAGGTCGCATAGTCGCTGCGCCGCCGGACCGGGTCGCTGTTGAAGAACGAGACGAGTTCGTCGCGGCTCACGGACTCCAACGGCTTGCCCCGCCACCGCGGAAACCCGTTTCTCGCTTGCGACCAGGCGCGGTCGATCGGGTCGCGCATCATGAAGATGAGTCTGGAGTCGGGCATCCACTCGGCGACGCGGCGGATGACGGCCGGCTCGAGGATCGCGTAGGCGGGCGTGATCTCGCCCCGGATCCGGCCGCCCCGCCGGGTACCCCTCCCGCCGCCCCGCCGGGCGCGGACGAAGCGGGCGAGATAGCGGATCTGGTTGAACCGATCTCGCGCTGAGCCGCTCGGGGCCAGCGCTCCGAGCTTGCGGTCGAAGAAATGGATTTCCTTACGGTCCATCCGAATCTGCGGGTGGCGCGAGAGCTGCGCCGCCACCCAACTCGTGCCCGCACGCGTGGCGCCGATCCCCAGGAAGCCGGGCATCCAGCGCTTCAATGCGCGCTTGCGCGCCGGACGCTCGTCGGCCGGACGCTCGCCGCGCGGGGATCTGTCTGGCCGTCCCCCGCCCGATCCGGGCGGCCGCGCCAGACCGACCTGTTCATCGAGGAACGTCGCGGGCAGGCGACGAACCGCGCGCATGTCGGCGCCGCCCGCTCCCCCACCGCGCAGCCGCTGGAACGTGGCCCATTCGCGCCGTTTGCGGGCCGAAGGAAAGTCCATCGTCGACCAGTGATCGAACTCCTCCTCGTCCAGAAACTTCAGTTCGTAGAAGCAGACAGGCGCGAAGTGATGCGTCCGAAGCCAGCGGGGGCGAATCAGTTGTTCCCAGTGCTCGCGCTTGTGGAACCGCACGCGATAGTCGCAGGGGGCGAGCCGCACCTCGCGGTTCACCTCTCCGCGCGGCGCCAGGAAGGAGCCATCCGGCGTCCGATACACGGTCTGCCCGACGAACGACCAGGCGGCCGGCCAACCGCGTCCGAGCCGGGACAGCATGCCGGCGAAGGCGCCCCGCCGCTCGCGGGTGAGCACCATGTCCGCGTCCCACTTGCAGGCGTAGCGCCGCGTGCAGCGGGACAGCGCCCAGTTCGTGAAGTAGACGAGGGAGTGCAGCGAATCGGCGGGCGTCCCGTCGTGCTCGGGACCGAACCGCCCCACCCGGAAGGGATACGAATGAAGGCAGATCTTCTCTCCCGCGTCGCCGGATCGCTGCAGGTGCCGCACGATCTCGGCCGTGTCGTCCCGGCTCCCGTTGTCGATCACGTGGATCTCGTCGAACACCGGGAGGATCGAGCGCAGGCAGTACTCGATCTTCGACGCCTCATCCTTCGCCCGCACGAAAGCGCTCGTCCCCTGGGCCCGATTCCGGCGCGGGAGGACAAACGAGAACTCCGAGTTCCCTTCGCGGTTCCGGAACTCCGTATGGCGGGGGCGAAACGGGAGCGGCATGAACTCCGATCCGGGCGAGGGGTAGCTGCCAACCATCCGACCCACTCCAGGAATTCCTGTCAACCCGAAAACGGATCATGGAATGCAACGAATGTCACGATCGGCGCCGGTTATCGTTCTCTTGATCGGGCTCATCCGGCTGGTCGTGCCAGGTACCGCTGCGGGTCAGGAGTGTGCGTGGTCCGCGAGTGCCGGGTTGACGATCCCCGCGACGAGGGACCTGCGCGTGGAGGGGCACCGCACGAACCTCAAGCTGGGCTGGCTCGGTCGGCTGGGGCACACGTGCGGATCGGACACTCGCCGTTACGGGTTCGACGCGGACGCGCAGCGCACCTATGGATCCGGCGACATCTACCTGTTCAGTCTGACCGGGAGACTCAGTCGGATGTTCCGCGACGGTTCGGATCCCCGTATCCCCTGGTTCGAACTCGCCGGAAACGCCGGCTTCGCCTACGCCTTCGACCCGAACGATTACGTCGAAATCCCTGTCGTGCCATTCGTGGACCGAACGCCCAACCGGGTGATCGACCTCCCGGGCGTCGGAGTCACGGCAGGCGGGGGCATGCGAGTGGGTTTTCCTGCGAGTCCCAACGGGACCTTCCTGCTGGACGTCGGTTTTCGGGCCACTCTACTACCCAGCCGGAAAACGAACGGGCCCCTGCCAGGCACGCACCGCGTATTGGTGACGCTGCCTGTCGCGCTCGGGTATCGGCTAACGCTGTAAGTCCCTCACCGAGTCTACGTCCCCCGCTCGGCATGCGTTTGCTGCCCTCCCGCCCGCGGGAATATGCTCATCCGGAGCGGAAAGCGAGTCGAATGCGACGGAAGAGACCACCAATGCAGAGTTCCGGAGATATCCCCATGCGACGCGTCCCCATGCGACCGGCGGCAGGCCTCACGATTTGGCTGGCAGCGCTGGCGGTTTCGGCTCAGGCCGGCGCCGCGCAGGCCAATCCGGGCATCCTCGTGAGTGGCGACTGGCTCGTCGAACACCGGGACGACCCGGATGTCGTCGTGCTGCACGTCGGGATGGGCCGCATGGCGCCCCTCGAGGAATACGTGCAGGGGGCGCGCTTTCTCGAGTACCACGACATCGCCGTCGAGCGGAACGATCTCATCACCGAACTCGCGCCGGTCGAGGATCTCGTCGAGGCCTTCCGCGCCGCGGGCGTCTCCAATGACAGCCACGTGGTCGTGGTGGGGGACCCCGGTCTTCACGCGGCCCGCGTCTTCATGACGCTGGATTATCTGGGTCACGGCGACCGCACCTCGGTGCTCGATGGAGGGTTGGCGGCGTGGAAGGCGGCAGGGGGCGAAGTTGCCGCAGAGCCGACGGAGCCCACCCGCGGCGACTTCGAGGCGGAGGTCCGGGAAGACATGCTCGTGACTGCGGAATGGATCCACCAGCGGCTCGACGACCCGAACGTCACGCTGATCGATGCCCGGCCCGAGGACGAGTACACGGGCGAGCGGCCCGGGCGGGACTTCCTGCGCGGCGGGCACATCCCCGGCGCCTACAACCTCTACTGGCAGGACCTCACGGGCGAGGACATTCCCACGCTGATCGACCTCGCCGAGGTCGAGGCGCGCTTCGAGGAAGCGGGGGCGGCGAAGGACGGCGTCGTCGTCAGCTACTGCCTCATCGGCATGCGCGCGAGCTACACCTACATGATTTCACGGTATCTCGGCTACGACACGAAGTTCTACGACGCCTCGTGGAACGATTGGGGGCGGCGGGAGGATCTGCCGCTCGTCACCGGCCGTGCACGCCGGTAGCTTGCGAAGTCCGGTGTTGCACCCGGGTTCGCGCGCGGCGGGCCCGTTGGCTTGAAGCTGTTGGAGGTTGAGAGATGAAGACCCTCTCCGGAGTACTTGGCGCGCTCGTCGTCGCCGCGGTAGCGGTGCTCGTTCTGGTCGGCACGGACCGCAGTGAGGCGGCCGCCACCGAAGCCCCGCCCTCGGCCGCCGCGGTCGGATCTTCGTCGGCCGCGGTGTCTCTCGTCTCGCCGGCCCCGCACTCGATCGAAGCCGGTCCCGAGTCGCCGGTCGAACTGGTGCTCGCGCAGCCGCTCGATCCGGGTGGGTTCGACCCGTCGGCGCTGTCCGTGTTCGGCCGCTGGAGCGGTGTGATGACGGGCTCCGTGCAGCTCTCGGACGATGGCCGGCGCATCCGCTTCGAGCCCGGCGAATCCTTCCACGCCGGCGAATCGGTCACGGCTTCGCTGCGCGCCGGGGAGATGCTCGCGGACGGCGGCGCCATGGAGACGGGGTTCGCGTGGAACTTCTGGATCCGGCCGCAGGCGGGCTCGCTGGACATGATCGACCGTGGCGCGCGAACCGTGCTCGACGATGGCGAGAAGCACGTCCAGCCGTACGGGGCCTACGCCGGCGACTTCAACGGCGACGGCTACCCCGACATCGCGATTCCCAACGAGGTCTCCGCGGACGTCCGCGTGATGTTCAACGACGGGAAGGGGGACTACAGCGAGTTCCGCGTCCTCGACATCCCGGGCGGGAGCTGGCCGAGCCCGAACGAAGGGGCGGACTTCAACGGTGACGGCCTCACGGACTTCGTGGTCGGGAACGCGGGGAACGACCTCGTGTCCGTCTTCCTCGCCGATGGGGACGGCTGGTTCGAACTTGGGAGCAACATCGAGTCCGGACAGAACGTCCGCGGCGTGTGCATCGGCGACTTCGACCAGGACGGATGGCCGGATGTGGCCGCGGTGAACATGTCCGTCGGACCCGAGGAATCGCGCGGCAACGTGGCCATGCTGCTCAACAACGCGGACGGGACGGGCGATCTGCGCCGCGCCTCCGAGATCGCTTCGCCGGGCCAGGGCGAGAAGACGTGCGCGACGGCGGACGTGAACAATGACGGCCTGCCCGACCTGCTCGTCGGAGCCTACTTCACCGACGAGGTCCTCACCTACCTGGGGGACGGGCGCGGCAACCTCGAGCTGGGCACGCGCGTGCGCGCCGGCGGCAAGCCGTGGATGATCGTGGCGGGCGACGCGAACGGCGACGGGAACGTCGACGTGATGTCCGCGAATCGTGAAGGGAACAACGTCGCGGTCCTCATCGGCGACGGCGCCGGCGGCTTCGCCGATCCCGTCGAGTACGAGACGGGCGACTCGCCGCTGGCGGTCGACGTGGGCGATATCGACGGCGACGGCGACCTCGATGTCGTCACGAGCGACTTCGAGGGTAACAGCTTCACCGTACACGAGAACGCGGGCGACGGAACGCTCGTGAACCCCCGCTCTTACGCCGCGAGCACCAACGGCTCGTGCGTCGTCATCCACGACCGGGATCTGGACGGGGATCTCGATCTCACCGGCGTGGACGAGACGGACGACAAGATCTTCATCCTGGAGAACCCCGGGGGATAACCCGGTAGAACCGTGTAGATGGGAAAGATGGGGAAGATAGACAGGAAGGCGAAGGAGGAGTGGCGGCAGAAACTCCCCGAGCAGGCCTACAAGGTGCTGTTCGAGGAGGCGACCGAACGCGCGGGGACGAGTCCGCTCAACGATGAGAAACGCCCCGGCACCTTCGCGTGCGCGGCCTGCGGAGAGGCGCTGTTCACGACCGACATGAAGTACGACAGCGGCACGGGGTGGCCGAGTTTCTTCGAGACGCTGCCCGACGTCCTTGAGACGAAACGCGACTTCAAGCTCATCCTGCCGCGGACCGAATACCACTGCGCCCGCTGCGGCGGACACCAGGGACACGTCTTCAACGACGGCCCCGAGCCCACGGGCAAGCGCTTCTGCAATAACGGCGTCGCGCTCCGGTTCATCCCGGACGACGACCAGCGGGACGACTGAGCCCGACTCCGGTGAAGCCGGCGCTGGCGGCGTGGGTGCTCGGCCTGCTCGCCGGGGCGTCCGGTACGGCGGGCCAGCTTCCGGGCTCCAGCGGAGCCTGCGAAGCCCGCAGCGCGGAGACTCGCGCGGCCGGGGCCGCCGGGGCGCTCACGGACACGCCCACGGGCCGGGTGGCGGCCGACCTCCATTGCATCAGTCTCTTCTCCACGGCACGGGCCGGCGACGCGCAGGGGTTCGTCGAACTCGGGAGAGTGCCGTCGCCGTTCGGCGTGACGGTGACGCCGACCGGTCACCATGTCCGCGCGTTGACCGCGCACATCGAGGGCCTCCCGCCCCCCTCCACCCTCGGGCCGTACACGGTCTACATGGCGTGGGCGACGCCGCTCGAACTGGCTCCCGTGGTGCCGCTGGGCCCGGTCGGGAACGGCGAGCACGCGCTGGGGCGCGTCGCGTTCAACAAGTTCCTCGTGATGGTCAGCGCGGAGGCGTCGGCCGGTGTGGAGGAGCGCGAGGGGCCGCTCGTGCTGCGCGGGCGCTCGCCGTCCGCGCTCATGGAGGCGCACGACCTCCTGGCCCTCGCGCCGTCGGCGACGCGGCGGGCGGCCGACCGGGGCCCGACGCGCTGGGACGCGCCGCCCGCGTACCCCGGCATCGCCATGCTGCCCGGCGTGATGGACCTCGAACCGCGCGCTCGCCCCGCAAGCCTCCGAAGCGCGGCCGACCTGCCCCCGTGGGAGACGCTCCCCGAGCCTGCTCGGCGCCAACTCGTCGATCTCCCCGACGGGGGCACGCTCGACCTCGAGGCGACCATCGTCCGGCGGGAAATCGACGGCCGCCGACTCGCCATGCTCGCCTTCAACGGCCAGCACCCCGGTCCCCTCATCCGGGTCCCGGAGAAGTCCACCATCTTCGTGAATTTCACGAACCGGACCCCGTACCCGACGGCGGTGCACTGGCACGGCATCCGGCTCGACAACGCGTTCGACGGCGTCCCGGGCCTCACCCAGGATCCCGTCGCCCCCGGCGAATCGTTCCGGTACCGGATCTACTTCCGGGACGCCGGAATCTACTGGTACCACCCGCACCACCGGGAGGACGTGCAGCAGGAACTCGGCCTGTACGGGAACATCCTCGTCGATCCCGCCGACCCGGACTACTACGGGCCCGCGAACCGCGAGGAAGTCCTCATCCTCGACGACATCCTCCTCGACGACGACGGACTCGTGGACTTCGGCGAGGAATCGGCGAACTACATGCTCATGGGCCGGTTCGGGAACCGGGCCCTCGTCAACGGCGAGCCGGGCTACGAACTGGAGATCGACCGGGGCGGGGTCGTCCGCTTCCACCTCACGAACGCCTCCAACACGCGCACGTTCAATCTCTCGTTCGTGGACACGGAACGCGGCGGGCTTCCCGATCCCGACCAGCGCGTGGCCGATCCCGATGCGGCGGACCCGAATCGTCTTCCGCTCAAGGTCGTCGCGTCGGATGTGGGCCGCTTCGAGCGCGAGGAATGGGTCCGAAGCGTGGTCCTGGCTCCCGCGGAGCGCTACGTGATCGACGTCCGTTTCGACCGGTCCGGCACGCACGCGCTCGTCAACCACGTACAGGGGATCAACCACCGGCTGGGCGTCTTCCGGGCCGAACTCCGGACCCTGGGGACCGTCACCGTGGCGCCACGGGCCGCGGCCTCCGACCACGGGCCCTCCTTCGAGACCCTGCGCGAGCATGCGGACGTCATCGCGGATATCGACCGCTATCGGCCGCGCTTCGACGACGAGCCCGACCACGAACTCGTGATGACGCTCGAGACGGAGGATCTCCCGCTCCCCATCGAACGCTCGATGGCCTACGACTGGGTCTACTTCAACCCGGTGGAATGGACCGGAACGATGCCGCGCATGAACTGGGCCACGACCGGCCGCGAGGTCCGCTGGGTTCTGAGGGAGACGGCCACCGGGCGGGAGAACGAGGAGATCGAGTGGAACTTCGCCGTCGGGGATGTGGTGAAGATCCGCGTCGTCAACGACCGCGGCGCCTTCCACGCCATGCAGCACCCGCTCCACATCCACGGCCAGCGCTTCCTCGTCCTGTCGCAGAACGGCGTGCCGAACTCGAACCTGGCGTGGAAGGACACGGTCCTGTTGCCCGCCGCATCCACGACGGACATCCTGCTGGAACTGTCGAACCCCGGCCGCTGGATGATCCACTGCCACATCGCGGAACACCTCGAAGCCGGGATGAAGATGACGATGAACGTCGCCGACGCCCCGCCGTGATCGGACGCCGAGCCAGTGATCGTTCAGGGGTTGACCTGTAGGTTATACTACGGTATTACTACGGTATGAAGACAGCGATCTCCGTGCCCGACGAACTGTTCGCCTCCGCCGATTCGCTCGCGAAGCGGATGAGAGTCTCGCGAAGCGAACTCTACGCGACCGCAGTGGCCGAATACGTGGCGAAACACCGCAGCGAGGACATCACTGCGAGGCTGAACGCCGTCTACGCCGATCTTTCTGGCGAAATGGATCATGCTCTCCGTCGGGCGCAGGCTCGATCCGTCGCCGAAGAATGGTAGCTGCGCGACGAGAGATAAGGTGGGCGGATCTGGACGAACCGAGAGCATCAGAGCCGGGATTTCGTCGTCCGATTCTCGTCGTTCAGGCAGACTCCTTCAATCGAAGCAGGCTGCGGACCGTGATCGGCGTAGCCCTGACGTCGAATACGCGCTATCTGGACGCCCCGGGCAACGTTCTCCTCCCGGCAGCGGCAACAGGCCTGCCAAAGGATTCCGTGGCGAACGTGACCCAACTCGTGACCATCGACGAAGATTATCTCGGGGGTCGGTGCGGCCAGGTATCACGCAAGCTCATGAGTCGGGTCGAAGCCGGGCTGCGGCTCATCCTGGATCTGTAGACGCCCAGCAGTGAGAAAGGAAGTTCTCATGATGACCGCCCGCCGTCGTTCCTTCCTCGCCCTCGTCGCGGCGCTCGCCGTCGGGGGACTGTCGTCCACGGAAGCGCAGGCCCAGGAAGCGATGGAGGACTTCATCGCGGTGCAGGCGCCGACCGTCGCGCTTACGAACGTGAAGGTGATCGACGGGACCGGAGGGCCCGCCCGCGAGGGGCAGACCATCGTCATCCGGGACGGCCGCATCGCCGACATCGGCCCCGCCGACGAGGTGGCGGACCGGATCCGGAACGCGCAGGTGCTCGACCTCTCCGGGCATACCGTCATCCCCGGTCTCATCGGGCTGCACAACCACAGCTACTACACAGGCGGGAACGGCCGCGCGGCGCAGCTCTCCTTCTCCGGCTCGCGTCTGTATCTGGCGTCGGGTGTGACCACGATCCGGACGACGGGCGCGCGCGCGCCGTACGAGGAGATCAACCTCAAGCGGGCGATCGACGAGGGGCGCACGATCGGCCCGAACATGTTCACGACCGGTCCCTACCTCACCGGGCAGGAGGGTTCGCAGTCGATGGCCCAGCTCGAGGGGCCGGAGCAGGCGCGGCGCCTCGTCCGCTACTGGGCCGAGGAGGGCGTGCCCTGGTTCAAGGCGTACACCTGGATCAGCCGCGAGGAACTCGGCGCGGCGATCGACGAGGCGCACCGGCACGGCGTGAAGGTGACGGCCCACCTCTGCTCCGTCGGATACCAGGAGGCGGTGGCGCTCGGGATCGACAACCTGGAGCACGGCCTGCTCGCGAACAGCGAGTACTTCCAGGGGAAGGAGCCGGACGACTGCCCGTCAGGGTTCCGGAACGGCTACGCCGATCTCGACGTGAACTCCGAGGAAGTGCAGGAGACGTTCCGCATGATGATCGAGAACGACGTCGCGATGACCTCGACGCTCGCGGTGTACGAGATCTCCGTGCCCGGCCGGGGTCCGATCGACGAGCGGATCTACGACATCCTCGCCCCGGAGATCGCGGCGGAGGTGCGGGAGATCGCGAATCTGCGGCGGAACGCGACGCTCGATTCCGGGATCGGGATCCATCCCGACGTCTATCAGAAGGCGCTCGAGTACGAGTACGCGTTCGTACAGGCCGGAGGGACGCTCGCGGCCGGCGTCGACCCCACCGGGTACGGCGCGGCGCCCCCGGGCTACGGGGACCAGAAGAACTATGAACTGCTGCTCGAGGCCGGGTTCACGCCTGCCGAGGTCGTGCAGATCATGAGCGCGAACGGCGCCAGCGTGCTGGGAATCGACGACGAGACGGGGACGATCGAGGTCGGAAAGGTCGCGGATCTCGTCGTGCTGGAGGGAGACCCGGAGGCGGACGGCCACATCCGCGAGACGCGCATCGTGTTCAAGGCCGGCGTGGGCTGGGATGCGCCGAAGCTCATCGACTCGGTTCGCGGCATCGTCGGCATCCGCTGACGGGCCGTCCCCGGTGAACTCGCGAGGAGAGGTGCGGGTCCGGCTCTCGGGCCTGACGATCATCGCGCTCCTGGCGGCGGCGCTCGGCGGCCCGCGGCCCGCCGCCGCCCAGCTGACCGCGGCGGACTCCGCAGCCGTGCTCGTCGCGACGGCGGCCGATTTCGAGGAGCGCGGCGAACTCGAGGGCGCCCGGGCCCTGTATGAGGAGGTCGTCCGCCGCTACCCCGGCACTCCGGGTGCGGCGCTGGCCCGGGCTCGGCTGGAAGGGTTGGGGGCTCCGGCGGGCGCGACGCCGGCGGGGCCGGCTCCGGGCGGCGGCCCGCAGGATCGGCGTGGCGACACGGAGTTCCGCGTGTGGTCCACGATGTATGGGCTGTGGCTCGGCGTCGCGGTGCCGATGCTTGCGGAGGCGCGCGGCTCCGAACCCTACGGCGCGGGTCTTCTGCTCGGCGGACCGACGGGCTACCTCGTCGGCCGCGTGTTCTCGCGTTCCCTCTCGGTGGGACGTTCGCGCACGATCAGTTGGGCCGGCACGTGGGGCACATGGCAGGGCGTGGGCTGGGCGAACGCGCTGAATCTGGGCGCCGATCCCGGCTGCGAGTACTGCGAGCCGGGCGAGACGGAGGCCGTGGCCGCGGCACTGGCTGGCGGATTGGCCGGCATCGTCACGGCCGGCCTCCTCGCCCGCGAGACTTCGGAAGGTACGGCCGCGGCGACGTACCTCGGCAGCCTTTGGGGGACGTGGTTCGGACTCGGGGGAGCGACCGCGCTGGATCTGGGCGACGAGGCGATGTGGGCGAGCACGCTGCTCGTGGGCAATGCGGGCCTGATCGCCGGAACACTGGCGGGGAGCCGGTTCGACCTCTCGTCCCGCCGCGCGCACATGATCAGCCTGGGCGGTCTGATCGGCGGCTTTGGCGGGGTCGGCATCGTGCTCATCACGAAGCCCGGAAGCACCAGCGGCGAGTTCGCGATTCCGCTCGCGACGAGTCTCGTGGGTCTGGGTTTCGGGGCCCTGTTGACCGGCGAGTCGGAGGACGCGCCCGCGGGAGAGTCGAGCGCCGCCCGAGCAGCGTCCGGTTTGTCGTCTCCGGCTCTCCTGAACTGGTCCGAGGGAGAACCGTTGGCGGTGGGCCTGCCGCTGCCGTTCCCGACAACGGTCTTCGATCCGGGACGGACCGGACGACGGCACACCGCTTGGAACGTCCCGCTCGTCCGCTTCCGCTTCTGAGACAGGCGGGATGCCGGATCGTCCGCTGAAGGACCGTGTGGCCGTCGTCGCCGGCGCGACGCGCGGCGCCGGGCGCGGCATCGCCCGCATGCTCGGCGAGGCGGGCGCCACCGTCTACTGCACCGGCCGCAGCGTACGGGGCCGGCCCGCCACGCCCGGACGGCCGGAGACGGTGGAGGAAACGGCGGCGATGGTCACGGCGGAAGGCGGCCGGGGCATCGCCGTCCGCGCCGACCACACGGTCGAGTCCGAAGTCGAGCAACTCTTCGCCCGCGTGCGCGCCGAGGCGGGCCGGCTCGATGTCCTCGTGAACGACATCTGGGGCGGCGACGCGCTGACGGAGTGGGGGAAGCCCTTCTGGGAACTCGCCATCGCGCAGGGTGAGCAGATGCTGGAACGCGCCGTCCACACGCACATCATCACGAGCCGGCACGGCGCTCCGCTGATGGTCGAGCGCAACGCCGGCCTCATCGTCGAGGTGACCGACGGCGACACGTTCGGCTACCGCGGCAACCTGTTCTACGACCTGGCGAAGAACGCGGTCGTCCGGCTCGCCTACGCCATGGCTGCCGACCTCCACCCGCACGGCGTCACGGCGCTCGCGATCACTCCCGGATTCCTGCGCTCAGAGGCGGTGCTCGACCACTTCGGAGTCACCGAGGCGGATTGGCGCGAGGCGATCGAGAAGGACGAGTACTTCGCCGAGTCCGAGACGCGGTGCTACGTCGGCCGCGCGATCGCCGCGCTCGCCGCCGACCCGGACGTCGCGGCAAAGAGCGGCGGACTGTTCTCGAGTTGGGGCCTCGCGAAGGAGTACGGCTTCACCGATATCGACGGCCGCCAGCCCGACTGGGGCACGTTCTTCCTGGGAAAGGTGAGAGGCATCCTCGAACGGGACACACCGCCGGACGAGATGGATGTCTTCGTCGTTCGCAGCCGGCTCCACCAGGCGGAACTCGACCCGTCCGCCAGCGAGGAGGCCGACCACCTCCGCGCCTGGCTGGAGCGCCACGAGTAGCGGATCCCCCTAGCCACGTCCCGCGGGAACGCGCCGGAGCCTCTCCGAATCCGGCTACGTTGCGGTCGGCACCTCCAGTCCCGCCGTTCGTGCCGCTTCCCCGAGCGCCCGATCCAGCGTGGCAAGCGGTAACCGCATCCGGATGGCCAGTTCCAGATACATGGAGTCGTAGACGGAGAGCCCGTGCGCGTGGGCGACTCCGAGCACCGGTCCCCGGATGCGGGACGTGGAAACGGGATCGATCGTGAGCGGCAGAGCTTCCAGGTTTCGCCAGATCCGCGGCCAGTCGCTCTCCGCGATCCGCCCTCGGCGCGTAGCGACGAGCAGCACGTTCGCGACCTCGATCGGCCACAGGGACGGAACGAACGCTCGTCCTTCCGTCAGGGCATCCCGGAGCCGAGCCGTCTCCTCGGTTGCCTCGTCCGGGAACACCCAGGCCATCGTGACGGAACAGTCGAGCACGAACGTCAATGCCTGCGACCTTCCTCAATCATGTCCCGAACTGAGAGCCCGCCGAGACTGTGTGTCGCCTGGAACGCCTTCAGGTCGTCGATCGCGGCCTGAACCTTGTCGGGGTCGGTCGTGCGGAAGGGGATCAACTCCGCGACGGGACGGCCGTGCCTCGTGATGACGAAACGCTCCCCCGTCTGCACGCGGCGCAGGAGGCGGGGCAGGTGTGTCTTCGCTTCAAAGGCGCCGATGTCCGGCATGTTCCTCCTGAATCGAATTCGAAAAGAAATAGTCAGACCAGACTGATACTAGTCTAATCTGCGAGGGCCACGCAACGTCAGAAGCCGATGGACTTCGACACTTTCGCGGCGAGGACGCGCTCGACCGTCATGCCGGCGTCCAGGTCCCGGCGCTCGGTGTAGACGAGGAAGATGTCGCTGAGCGGCGAATACAGGTAGTTGAAGCGCACGTTCGTGACGAACTGGTCCTCGGCCGCATTGTACTGGACGAAGGCGCTCGCGAAGACCTTCGTCGAGAGGCCGTAGTCGACCCGACCCCCGAAGACGTCCGCCGTGAACGCCCCGTCCGGGAGCGAGATGTCGTTGTGGTTCGCCGAGAGATCGACGGAGAGGTGATGGCTCGGCCGCCACATGAGGCCGCCCGACAGCGACGTCAGCGTCCCATCGAAGAACCCGCCGCGCTCGACGCGAACGAACCCCGTCAGCGCCCGGCCCGGCGCCGACCGGTACTGCACCGAGCCCGAACCGAAGTCGTAGCGGCCGGTCGGAATCGTCGCGTCCCTCGAGACCCGGAAGGGCTCCCGCAGGAGTTCGAATCGGTCCGTGTAGTCCAGCGTGAGCCCGCTCCCGTTCAGGAACGAGATCCCGAACCCCGCCGTCCGCCTCCGCGTCACGAGGATGGACTCGAGATCCTGGATGTAGTCGAGCTCGACCCAGGGATTGACCTCCTGCACGCCGGGCAGCGGCGGCCGCGGGTGGAGCCCCACTGTCGCGTAGCTCTGGCGGATGTCGCGCCGGCGCACGAAGCCCACCGTCGGGTTGAAGTCCTCTCCCACATGGCGCCACAGTGCGGACACGTCCCACAGTTCGTCGCGCCAGCCGACCCACATCCGGCCTGCAAGGGCGTTCCCGTCCGCATCCGGCGAGTCGGTCCAGGCGAGGAACGGCGCGAGGAGCAGCGACGGGAGCGGCCTCAGGTTCGCATCGAACCCCACGTTGCGGTTGAAGTCGGGGTGTCCTTCGATGTCCGAGCCGGTCGCCTCCCGGTTGATGAAGATCGCCCCCACGTCCGACGTCCCGAACACGCTCCGGCGCGCCCGCATGACGGAGAAGTTCTCAGCCGGGAGGCCGCGGCTGGACCGGGTCTGGAGGTTCATCAGGCCGACCTCGAACCCGGCCGTCCGGCCCGTGAGCCGCGCGCCGCCGAGGATGGGGATCGGCTCCCCCCTCCCCGTGAGCCCGATGCGGCGCGAGTGGAAGAGGGTGAGGTCGCGCAGCGAGACGCCGGTCCGGTAGCTGCGCTCCGACTGGTCGCCGAAGGCGAACGTGCCGGAGTTCTCGACGAAGAAGTCCCGTTTCTCAGGGAAAAAGAGCGGGAAGCGGGTCAGGTTGACCTGCTCCTGGTCGACCTCGACCTGGGCGAAGTCCGTGTTGTAGGTGAGGTCCAGCGTCAGCCCCGGCGTCACCCCGAACTTCACGTCGAACCCGATGTCGGCCTGGGTGCCGGCGCGCCCTTCCTCGATCAGCGTCCCCGTCTGGTCCTGCGCGAGGGCGTAGGGCTTCACCCGCAGGTTGAGTCCCGGCCCCACACCCCGGAATCCGGTCAGCGTCCCCGCCTTCGACATCTTGTGGATCTGGTCCCTCCGGTCGAGCGGCGCCCAGAACGTATCCTCCGCCTTCCGCCGGATGCGCCGCAGGATCTGGAGTCCCCAGGTCTGGTCCTCCTCCGAGGGATTGAAGCGGAGCGTGGAGAAGGGGATCTCGATCTCCACCGTCCAGCCCTCGTCGCCGCGGGTCGTCTCGACGCGGATGGGGCCTTCCCACGCCTGGTTCTCGGAACGGCTGTCGTCGAAGAGCTGGACGTCCTTGAGCGCCCCACCGGGATTCACGAGGAACATGAACCCGTTGCGGCGGTCGAGGTACGTGTCGAGCGCCACGCCGAAGACGTCCGATGACCCGCTGTTGAAGTCCTGCTTCAGGCTGGAGATGAAGTAGCGGTCGGGCTCCGAGTCGTGGCAGATCGCGCCGATGTAGAGGGCGCGGTCGTCGTACGCGAAATAGACGACGGTGTTCTCGGTGGCGGGCGCCCCGGTGTCGGGACGGGACTGGACGAACCCGGTCAGGGGTTGAGCCTGCTGCCAGACGGGCTCGTCGAGGCGGCCGTCCACGGTGGGCGGCGCATCCGTGCGCAGGGCCGCGGCCGTCGGGCGCGGCGCCGACTCCACCGCGATCCGGGCGGGTCCCTCGCGACCCGGCTCCTGTGCCATGGCGCCCGCCGGCGCCAGCGAGCCGAACAGGAGGATGAGCCAAACAAAGCGAAAGCCGCTTCCGGCTGTGATGCCGGGTGCGCGGGGACTGCTCACCGGCGCCCCGTTCAGTTCCAGCTCCGCCCCCGCAGCTGTTCCACGTCGAGGTTCCCGCCGCTCAGCACACAGGCGACCTTCGTCCCCTGCGGCGCGTCGATGAGGCCGTGCAGGACGGCGGCGACCGGCGCCGCGGCCGCGCCCTCGGTCACGAGCTTCGCCCGCGTCATCAGCCACAGCATGGCGTCGAAGATGTCCTCGTCGGGAAGCGTCACGACGCGCTCCACGAAACGGCTCACGACGGACGCCGTGTTGTCTCCCACCCGCATCACCTTGAGCCCGTCGATCGCGCAATCCACGGTCTCGAGGGTGATCATCTCCCCCGACTCGACCGTGCGCTTCATGGCGGGCGCCCCCGATGATTCCACGCCGAACACGCGGATATCGGGGTTCACGCTCTTCAGCGCCATCGAATTGCCGGAGATGAGGCCGCCGCCCCCGATGGGGATGACGACGATCTCGACCTCCGGCCAGTCCTCGAGGATCTCGAGGCCGAGGGTGCCCTGGCCCGCGATCAGCCGCGGGTTGTCGAACGGGTGCACGTACGTGAGTCCGCGCTCCTCGACGAGTTCCAGTGCCCGCTCGTTCGCCTCGTCCCAGATCGATCCGTGAAGCACGACCTCCGCGCCGTATCCCTCCGTGGCCGCGACCTTTGCCGGAGTCGCGTTCTCGGCCATCACGACGACGGCGGGAATCCCGTACAGGCGGGCCGCCAGCGCGACGCCCTGCGCGTGGTTCCCGGCGGAAGAGCAGATGATGCCCCGCGCCTTCTCCTCCTCGCCCATGTGGGCCATCACGTTCAGCGGCCCCCGCACCTTGTACGAACCCCCGCGCTGGAAGAGTTCGGCCTTGAGCCGGATGTCGAACCCGGAGGCCTCGCTCAGCGAGCGCGACGTGAGAAGGGGGGTGTGGTAGACGTGCGGCGCGACGTGCTCCCGCGCGCGCTCGAAGTCCTCGAGGGTCAGTGTGAGTCCGGGGATCTCGACGTGTGGCGTCACTCGGGCCGTCTCTCTCGGGTGGGTGGTGGGCCGGCGGGCGGCACCTTGCCCGTGGCTGCGCCCGGGACCGCCCGAGCGTAGTCGATAATCCCCCACCCGAAGCCGAACACGCAACCGGGAAGTACCGTCACCTTGCGGCGTGAGGCGTTTGTCGGCGACACTCAAGCCTCCTCCCCGCACGGACATCCAGCCGAGGATCCGCCACTTGAACCGGTCACCCGACACCCCGACACCCGCGCGCGAGCGCTTCGGCACCCGCGCCGGCTTCGTGCTTGCGGCGGTGGGGTCCGCCGTCGGGCTGGGCAACATGTGGCGCTTTCCCTATCAGACGGCGGAGGGCGGCGGCGCGGCCTTCCTCGTAGCCTACGTCTGCATGGCGTTTCTCATCGGCGTGCCGATGATGCTGGCGGAGTTCGCGGTGGGGCGGCGCGCGCGCCGGTCGGCCATCGGCGCCCTGCGCTCGATCGGCGGCAGGCGCTGGGCCGCGGCGGGGCTCATCTTCCTCGTGACGTCGACCGTCATCATGGCCTACCTTTCCGTCATCACGGGCTGGGCCCTGCGCTACGCCCTCGACGGGCTCACCACCGGATTCCACGCCGATGCCGCCGGGCGCTACGCGTCGGTCGCGTCCGGACCTTCGGCGGTCGTCTTCCACCTGGCGTCGATCGCCGCGACGGTGGGGATCGTGGTGTTCGGCGTCCGCAAGGGGATCGAGCGCGCGAGCATGCTCCTCATGCCGCTCCTCTTCCTCCTCCTCATCGGCCTCGCGGTCTGGGCCACGACGCTGCCGGGCGCGGCGGAGGGATACCGCTTCTACCTCTCTCCCTCGCTGAGCGAACTGCTGGATCCCGTCGTGCTGCAGGGCGCGGCCGCCCATGCCTTCTATTCGCTGAGCGTGGGGATGGGGATCATGGTCACCTATTCCTCCTATCTCTCGAAGCGCACCAACCTCGGCCGCGAAAGCGCCGTGATCGCGCTCTCGGACTTCTCCGTCGCCTTCGTCGCGGGGCTCGTCGTCTTTCCGATCGTCTTCGGACTCGGGCTTTCGGAGGACGTGGGGGAGAGCACGCTGGGCGTCCTGTTCATCTCGCTCCCGAGCGCCTTCGCGCAGATGGAGGCGCTGGGCCGGGTCGTGGGTACGCTGTTCTTCGTCGCCGTGATCGTGGCGGCGATCACCTCGGCGGTCTCCCTGCTGGAGGTCGCGGCCTCGATCCTCATCGACGAACGGGGCTGGACGCGCCGCCGGGCAACGCTGACGTCGGGCTTCCTGATCGCGGCGATCGGGATCGCACCGGCGCTCTCCCTCGGTGCACTGGGAATCATGGATCAGGTGGCGGCGGAACTCCTCACGGTGCTCGGCGTACTCGCCATCGCGGTGCTCGTCGGATGGGTGATGAAGCAGCCGGAGGAGGAACTCCGGATCGGGGCTTCGCCCCGGTTCGCGCGGCTGATCCCGACGGCGCGCTTCCTGATTCGCTACGTGGCGCCGCCTCTGCTGGCGTACGTGAGCTGGATCGCGCTGCGGCAGACGATCCGCGTGATCGCGGGCTAGTGTAGTGTCGCAGGAATCCTGCGGCCATTCGAGCGTCGCCGCATCCGTCCCCGCTGCGTTGCTCCTCCTCGCAATAGCGCTGCCATTACTCGTCGGAGCGTCTTGCGGGACCCGGCGCCCCGGCGCTCTCGGTGACTCGCAGATTCCTGCGACAATACACTAGAACTCCGGAGCGAGACGTGCCGAACCTGGATCGACTCAGAGACGAACTCGCGCGCATCGATCGCGAGTTGCTCGAACTCGTAGCGCGGCGGCAGGCGGTCTCCGCGAAGGTCGGGGAGCGAAAGCGCGCCTCGCAGACGCCCCCGCGCGATTACCGGCAGGAAAAGGTCGTCATCGAGCGGGCCCGCGCCGCCGCGAGCGACCTGGGCCTCCCGCCGCGCCTGGCCGAGGACCTCGTCCTTTCGCTGATCCGTTCGTCGCTCACCGTGCAGGAACGGGGCAGCGTGGCGGCGGCCGCCAGAGGAGGCGGGAAACGCGCTCTCGTCATCGGCGGCTCGGGGAAGATGGGCGAGTGGTTCGTCCGCTTCCTCTCCTCCCAGGGGTTCGAGGTAGAGAACGCCGACCCTGACGGGGGGGATCACGCGGATTGGGCGACGACGTCGCTGGACCACGACCTGATCGTCGTGGCGACGCCGATGGTCATCGCCAACGAGATCCTCGAACGGCTGGCGGAGATTGGACCGCCGGGCCTCGTGTTCGATATCGGTTCGCTCAAGAGTCCGGTGCGCTCCGGTCTGATGGCGCTGGCGGAGGCCGGGGTCCGCGTCACCTCCGTCCATCCCATGTTCGGTCCCGACACCGAACTCCTTTCAGGGGAACACGTGATCTTCGTGGACGTGGGCCGTGCCGACGCGACGGAAGGCGCGGAAGCGCTCTTCGCCTCGACGATGGCGACGCGGGTGCGCATGGACCTGGAGAGCCACGACCGCGTCATGGGGTTCGTGCTGGGGCTCTCGCACGCCCTCAACATCACCTTCTTCACGGCGCTGGCTCGCTCCGGCGAAACGACGCCGCGTCTGGCGGACGTGTCGAGCACGACGTTCGAAGCCCAGCTGGACGTGGCGCGCGCGCTGGCCGGCGAGAACCCGCACATGTACTTCGAGATTCAGTCGCTGAACGAGTACGGGGACGTCGCGCTGAAGGAACTCGTGGCGGCGGCGGAGCGGGTGCGAGACGCCGTCGAAGCGGGGGATGAGGACGCCTTCGTCGCCCTGATGTCCGCCGGTCGCGACTACCTGGAGTCCCGCGGCTCCCCCGAATAGGACGGGCGGGTGGTCCGGCGCGGTTCGACTGGCGTTCGGACATTGATAATCCCTATCTTGCACAGGCTGGATGCGGGGAGGGGATCGTGCGTCCAAACGCCGCGCCGCGTCGCGGTGTTTGCCCGGTTGCATTCGGGCGACAGCCGGTGAGGTCCACATGAAGAAGTTTGCGATCGCGGCTCTGGGAACGGCGGTGCTGTATCTCGCCGTCACGGGCAAGGATGCACCGCTGGGTGCGCCCTCGCACGCCCTTGCGGTTGCGCCCGCCCCGGACACGCTCGCGCACTCGGTCATCCAGACGGTGTGCACCCGCTGCCACAACGACTCGCGCAGGGCGGGCAATCGCTCCTTCCTCGAGTTCGACGCCGCCGAGCCGCAGGCCGACCCCGAGACCGCCGAGCAGATGATCCGGAAGCTCCGGGCAGGCATGATGCCGCCGCCCGGCGTGCGGCGCCCGGACGAGGCGACGCTGACGGCAGTCGTCGAGGAACTCGAGACGCGCATGGACGGGGCCGCGCGTGCGAACCCGAACCCGGGGACGCGGACCTTCCAGCGCCTCAACCGCGCGGAATAC
>VXMR01000023.1 GCA_009841005.1 Gemmatimonadales bacterium | reverse complement strand
TCGTCCGGTCCTTCAAGCGCCGCTGCGTCGTGGACCAGGTGGAGATCGAGGTGCGCCAGGGAGAGGTCGTCGGGCTGCTCGGCCCCAACGGCGCGGGGAAGACGACGACCTTCTACATGATCGTCGGCCTGCTCAAGGCGGATGAGGGACGCGTCTACCTCGACAGCGACGAACTTACGAACTGGCCCATGTACCGGCGGGCGCGAGCCGGGATCGGCTACCTCCCGCAGGAGGCGTCGGTCTTCCAGAAGCTCACGGTCGAGCAGAACGTGATGGCGATCCTCGAGACCATCAAGATGTCGCGGGAGGAGCGGCGCGACCGCCTGGAGGAGTTGCTCGACGAACTGTCCATCAAGCACCTTCGGGCGAACAAGGCCTATTCGCTTTCGGGCGGGGAGCGGCGGCGCCTGGAAATTACCCGGGCGCTGGCGACCCGGCCCAAGTTTCTGCTGCTCGATGAGCCCTTCACCGGGGTCGATCCGATTGCGATCGACGACATCCAGCGCATCGTGCGGGGCCTGCGTGAAAGGGGTCTGGGGGTGCTCATCACCGACCACAACGTACGCGAGACGCTGTCGATCACGGACCGCGCATACCTCCTGTTCGAAGGCAAGATCCTGGTGCAGGGCGAGGCGGATCACCTCGTGAACGATCCGGAGGCCCGCCAACTGTACCTCGGGGAGGACTTCAGGCTCTGAACATGGCAACGGGACGGCCGAGTCTCGCCGCGGGCCTTCACCTGCGGCAGGAACAGAAGGCGCAGCCTCGCCTCTACCAGGCGATGGACCTCCTGCACATGCCGCTGCTCGACCTTCAGGGCCACCTGCGGCAGGCGCTCGTCGACAACCCGTTCCTCGAGCTCGTGGAACCCGGAGAGGAGCCCGACGACGGCGACGATCTGCGTGACGCTCTGTCCGAAGACCCGGAAGACGGCCCCGCGGATGAGGCGGAGGAAGTGGATTGGGAGGATGTCCTGCTCGATGACTTCGATGCGGGCGGGCCGCCCGAAGAGTACGGGGACCGGGAGTACTACGCGCCCGCGGCGGTCGCCACGCGGAGTCTCTGGGACCACCTCCACGAGCAGTTGAATCTGCTCCGTCTCGGCGAGCGGGAGCTGCGGATCGGCGAAGAGATCATCGGCAACGTCGACCGTGACGGGTTCCTCTCATGCTCGCTCGACCGGATCGTCGAGGCGCTGGAGGGACGGCGGGACGAACGGCGCGAGGATCCGCCGGACGCGGCGGGAGCCGTTTCGCGGGAGGCGGTCGAGGAGATGCTCGCCCGCATCCAGTCCTTCGAACCGAGCGGCGTGGCGGCGCGGGACCTGCGCGAGACGCTTCTGCTGCAGTTGCGGGACCGCGGGCGGGAGGCGTCGCTGGCCTGGCGCATCGTCGACGGACACTTCGATGACCTCGCGAACCGCCGGTGGCCGGAGCTGGCGGACGAATTCGGGATCACGCCGCGCGAGGTGCAGACCGCGGCGGACGAGATCGCGAAGCTCGATCCCAAGCCGGGTCTCCGGTACGCGGACGCATCGGAGTCCTACGTGATCCCGGATCTCACGGTGGAGAAGGTCGAGCGGCGGTATCGCGTCTCGCACGCCGACACCTCGCTGCCCCGGCTCAAGCTCTCGCCCGTCTACCGCGACATGGCCGCGAATCGCGCCCGATTCCAGGGGGAAAACAAGGCGTTCATCTCGGAGAGGCTGAACAGCGCCCGGTGGCTGATCCAGGCGATCGAGCAGCGCCGGCAGACGATGCTGCGTGTGATGGACTTCATCGTCGAACGGCAGCACGAGTTCTTCGAGAAGGGCGTCGAACACCTGCGTCCGCTCACGCTTCGTGACGTGGCCAAACACATCGAGATGCACGAGTCCACCGTCTCTCGCGTGACGAACGGCAAGTACGTGCAGACGCCGCGCGGACTCTATCCGCTCAAGTTCTTCTTTTCAGGGGGCTATTCGACGCACGCCGGAGAAGACGTGTCGTCGGAGGGCGTGCGCGCCCGGATCCGCAAGCTGGTGGCGGAGGAGGACCCGACGGCGCCGCTCAGCGACCACGAGATCACCGCCCGCCTGCAGAAGACGGGAGTCCGGATCGCGCGCCGCACGGTGGCGAAGTACCGGGACCAGCTCGGGATCCTCGCGGCGCGGCTGCGCAGGCGCGTATGAGCGATCCGGCAATCTCGGTGCTCGTCCCGGCGTACGATGAAGCCGAGAACATGCCCGAGCTGTTCGCGGAACTCGCGGCGACGTTCGCGAAGCACGACCTCGCGGCCGAGGTCGTCCTCGTGGACGACGGTTCCGGCGACGGGACGGCCGAAGCCGCCGAGGAGGCGGCCGCGCGGGCGGGGCTGGGCGGCGCAGCCGTCGTACTTCGGCACCGGGCGAACCTGGGGAAGACGGAGGCGATGCTCACGGCCGCCGAAGCCGCCCGCGGCGAGTATCTCGTCCTCTTCGACGCGGACCTGCAGCATTCGACCGAGGAGATCCCGCGCTTCGCGGCGAAGCTGGACGAGGGCTACGACCTCGTCGCGGGCCGCAAGATGGGCCGCTACGAGAAGCACTTCATCTCGTCCGTCTATAACCGGCTCGCGCGCACGATCTTCAAGGTGCCGGTGCGCGATCTCAACTCCATGAAGGCGTTTCGGGCCGAGGTCCTCACGGGCCTCAGGCTGCGGCACGACTGGCACCGCTACTTCGTCGTGCTCGCCCACGCCCGGGGATACCGGCTCGGCGAGCTGGACATCGACCTCCTCCCGAGACGCCACGGAGAGGCCAAGTTCTCGGGGCGCCGGCGGATCCTGATCGGGATGCTGGACATGGTCTCCGTGTGGTTCCAGCTCGTGTTCGGGCGCAAGCCGCTGCTCTTCTTCGGCACGAGCGGCCTCGCGATGATCGCCGCTGGCTGCGCCACCGGGCTCGCGGCGCTCGTCCTGCGGTTCGGGTTCGGCCTCGGGTACCGTCCGCTGCTCACGCTCGTGCTTCTCCTGGTCGTGGGAGGCCTTCTCCTCTTCATCCTCGGCTTCCTCGCGGAGACGATGGCGCAGCTTCGGGACGAGATCGAGGACTTGAAGCGCAGCGGACCGCAGTGAAGGTGGTCCATGTCGTCACGGCCTTCCCGCGCGACGACGACGACGTGATCACCCCCTGGCTCGGAAGACTGCTGCTCGGCCTGCGCGACCGGGGCCTGGAGGTGGAGGTGCTCGCGCCCGCGTACCGGGGCGGGGGCGCGACGGAGTGGCGGGGCATTCCCGTGCGCCGCTTCCGGTACGCCCCGGCCGCGCTCGAAACCCTCACCCACGAGGAGACCGCGCCGGACCGCATCCGCCGCCGTCCGGCCTACGCCGCGCTCCTGCCGGGGTACATGATCGGCGGGAGCCTGGCATCGATTGCTCTCGGCACATCATCCCCCCCCGACGTTGTCCATGTGCACTGGCCGGTCCCGCACGCCTGGTTCGGCGCCCTCGCGCGGGCGTCATCCGAGCGGACGGCGCTGGTCTCGAGCTTCTATTCCGTCGAGATCCGCTGGATCGAACGCCGTCTCCGCTGGGCTCTGCCGTTCCTGCGCTGGTCGATCGAGAGCGCCGACGCCGTGACGGCGATTTCGACCGCGACGGCCGCGGCCGTGGCCCGGTACACGTCGCGCGAGGTGCCCGTGATCCCCTTCAGCTCGGCGATCTCCGACCGACCGCTGCCCGACGGTGCCGGTGCCGAGGCGCAGCCGCTGGAGGGCGAGGGACCCGTGCGCCTCCTCTTCGTGGGCCGTCTTGTGGAGCGGAAGGGCGTGCATATCCTGATACGGGCGCTGGCTCGCGTCCGGGAGCGCGTCGACGCGACCCTCACGGTGGTCGGAGAGGGGCCCGAAGCCGGCCCGCTGGAGGCGGAGGCCCGCCGCGTCGGCGTCGACCCCTCCGTGTACTTCGCGGGCCGCGTCGATGAGGAAGCGCTAGGCGAGGCGTACCGAACGAGCGATCTCTTCGTCCTGCCGGCGGTCGTGGACGGCAAGGGCGACACGGAGGGACTCGGCGTGGTTCTCCTGGAAGCGCTCGAGTTCGGGCTGCCCTTGATCGCGTCCGATGCCGGCGGAATCCCGGACATCGTGAGACACGGAGAGACGGGACTCCTCGTGCCGCCCGGCGACGCCGGCGCGCTGGCGGACACCATCATGCGGGTCATCGAGGACGCCGCCGCGGCACGGGACCGGGTCGAGAAGGGAAGGGCCCACATGCGCGAACACTTCGGACTGCCCCGGGTCGTGGACCGGCTCGTGCACCGCTACGAGGGTGCGGTGGCTGCCCGGCGCGGGACGAAACCGGCCACGGCCGCCCCTCAATGATGCGCGATTCTTTTGGCCTGGCTGCGCTCGGGCTAGCGGTTTTTCATCTCATCCTGGGGTTCCTTGTATTCGAACCCACGCTGTTTCCGGGGGGAGACAACGCGGGCTACCTCATCCTCGGCGATGCGCTGCGGAGCGGAGAAGGCTATCGGGACCTGCACCTGCCCGGGACGCCGCTGCACGCGCGCTATCCGCCGTTTCTTCCGCTTCTTCTTGCAGGGCTCGGTTGGATCGGTGGCGTCGGTCTGGCGAAGATCGCCATGCTGCTGTTCACGGCCACCACAGTTTGGGCCACGGCACACTTCGGTCGAGTGTGGGTGGGTGCCGGACCGGGGATCGCCGCCGCCGCACTGTTGGCCGCCAATCCCACGCTGCTTGAGTACGGACACTACATCCTCAGCGAAGGGCCGATGGTGCTGCTAACCGTCACGGTTCTCTGGCTGTCGACGAAAGAGGATGGGCGCAGTGCGGCCTTCGCCATGGCGGCCAGCGTCGGAGCGTTCGCGACACGCACCGCAGGCATGGCGATTCTCCTCGCATTGCCGCTGGCGTGGCTTCTGTCGGGGCGTTACCGGCGGGCCGCGTGGGCAGCCTGCGTGGCTGTTGGTACGCTGGCAGCCTGGGCGCTCTATCAGGGCTGGGCCGCGGCGGATCAGCCCGGATACCTGGCCGAATTGTTGCTCAGCGACCCCTACACACCCGGTGAGGGAACGGTAAGTCTCCAAGGGCTCATCGAGCGTGGGGCCGCCAACAGCTGGGCCTACGTAAGCAGCGTCCTCCCGGCCATGTTGTTCGGTCCCGCCAGCGATGTGGGGGGCGGTCGGATTCTTGTGGGAATCGTGGTGTCGTTGGCCGCGCTGGTTGGGTGGGCGCAGGCGGCGCGCGAATGCCTTGGAGCTCCGGAGATCTATACAATCCTCTATGCCGGCCTGATCGCCCTCTGGCCGTCCGTCTGGACGGACCAACGCTTCCTCCTGCCGCTTTTTCCGGTCCTCCTGCTATTGGCGCTCGCGGCGGTCTGGAGAGTCCCGCTACCATCGTTCAGCCGCTGGCTCCGGTGGGCCGGCCCGGCGCTGATTGCGATCCTCGGGTTCGCATGGGTCGTTGAGGTAACGCCAGGTCGGTTGGCCTGTGCGGCGTCCCACCGTGTTGGGCGCCCATGCGACCCGCCGGCCTCGTCAAGTCTGTACGCCGCAGCCCAGTGGGCCCGAGACAACACACCGCCGGAAGCCGTGATCGCGAACCGTAAGCCGCGTCTCTTCTTCCGGTATTCACGCCGTCGAGGGGACGTGTATCCCTTCTCGGCCGATCCGGCGACCGTTATGGAGGGTCTCGAGGCGATGGGCGCGAGCTACGTAGTTGTGGACCAGGTGAGCGGGACAACGGGACGATACCTGATCCCCGCCATTCGCGCCTTTTCGAGCCGCTTTGAAGTGGTCTATGAGAGCGGGGAACCGGTTACCGTGATCCTGCGACTCCTGCCGGCGACGGCGGAAATCGAATGAAGCAGCATGGGAGTCGAAGCTCGCGCGCATGGGAAGCGCCGGACAGGGCCGCGTCGGGAATTCATGACTACCCGGGCAGAGATCTTGAGGCGATGTCCTCCGCCGTCCGGTACCATCCCGATATTCTCCGCATCTTCGCACCGAACCTGGCCGGCTTTGTTTCGGTCCGGCTCGCGTACCGGGACATCGTCGGAATGCTCCGCGTGTTTCGCGGTCTGCCGCGTCCTGCGCCAGGAGTTGAGTCCGGGAAAGGTGAGCCTGCACGACCGGGTTGTGATGCCGGTCACGGGCGTTTGAGCGCGCTGGTTGAATCCGCCGCTGGGCAAGAACCTGATGGCGATCGCCCGTAGGCCCTGATGGATTCGGCGACGCCCGCAAGAGACCGGGACTATACGGTCTGGTGGTTCCTCGCCGGGGCGGCGCTCGTCACGGTGCTCTTCTACCGCGACTTCGTTTTCGATCCGGAACGGCTTCTCTTCGGGTCGGACATGCTGTTCGAGGGGATCTCGCTGCGCCGGTTCTACGTGGACGAGATCCTCGCGGGGCGCGGCGTGCCGCTCTGGGTCCCGCACGTCTACGGCGGCATGCCGTTCGTCGCGATCCTGCCGGGGCCCATCTTCTATCCGTCGACGATCCTCTATTTCCTGCTGCCGCTGCACCGCGCCATCGGCTGGACCTTCGTTCTGCACACGTTCTTGAGCGGCGCGTTCGGCTACTTCCTCGGACGTTCCTTCCGACTTCGGCCGGCATCGGCCGCGGTGTGCGGAGCTTCGTTCCTCCTCGCGGGCTATGTCACGTCCCACCTGTTCGGAGGACAGGATGGGCGAATGTTCACGATGACGCTCATTCCGCTGGCGCTCGGCCTGCTCAACCGCGGGTTGGAGAGGAACGAGTTCCGCTGGTTCGCCGGTCTGGCCTTCGTAATCGCGGCGCAGACGTTCTCGGCGCACGTGCAGATGATGTACTTCTCCAGCCTCGCGCTGGCGGCCTTCTTTGTGTACCACGTGGCGTTCCGGCTCCCGCGACCGGTGTCGGCCGCGGCGCCTTGGAGGGTGTACGTTCGCCCTGTCGCGTGGTTCACCCTCGCCAATGTGGCGGCGGTTCTGGTCGCCGCCCCCCAGTTCTTTCCGACCCTGACGGCACTCGAACACGTCACCCGCGCGGCCAGCGAGCGCGGCTACGAATTCGCCGCCTCCTGGGCGCTGCCGCCACAGGAGCTTACGGCATTCTTCCTGCCGGATCTCATCGGGTCGCTCCCGGGGTCCTATTGGGGGCAGAACCCGATCAAGCTGCATACGGAATACCTCGGCGCCGTCCCGCTCGCGCTCGCGATTCTCGGCATCTCGGCCGCCTTCGGCCGTGCGCTGGATCGCGATCGGAGACGGGTCGTGTGGTTCCTCGCCGGCGCCAGCGTGCTCGGCGTTCTGTTCGCGCTCGGGGCCGCGACACCCGTGCACCGGATCGCGTATACGCTGCTGCCCATGATGTCGAGCCTGCGGGCCCCGTCGATGATGCTGGGTCCGGTGACCGTATTCGTCGCGCTGCTCGCCGCCTACGGCTGGGAGGCGGCACTGAACCGTCGTGCCGCCGGCGAAGCCGGTTCGGACGATGTGACTGCAAGCGCTGCCGCGGCGCGCCGTCCGCCATGGCCCGTGCTCCTGCTCGGGGGGCCGGTTCTTCTGCTCGGCGTCGCAGCGGTGCTCAACCCGCAGGGGTTAGCCAACTTCGTCCTGCTCTCGTGGTATCCCGAGGGATGGCCGCGTCAGCCGTCGGCGGTTTCGATCGACGCGCTGCGTCTCAACGGCCTGTTCCTCCTCGCGGGATTCGGTCTCGCCTGGGGCGCCGCCTGGGGCGTGGCGCGCCACAGCTTCGCCACCTGGACGCTGGTCGTCGTGCTCGCCTTCGGGATCATGGACCTGTGGCGCGTGGATGCGCGCTACCTGAGGGTGCAGGAGGCCGACGCCGCGCTCGCGACCGACCCCATCATCGAGACCCTGTACGAGAACTCGGAGGCCGGGGAGCGCGTCTGGGCACCGGACCGACGCCTCCTGGAGCAGTTCCTCACGCTGAACGGCGGGACCGACAACTATCGTCCGAACGAACTCGCCTACTACGGCGTGTCGTCGGCGAGCGGGCTTCAGAAGTTCCTCCTGCGCCCGTACGCGAGACTCGTGGGAGGAATCACGCCGGACCAGAGACTGCTCGTGGCTCCGGTCGTTCGCCGGTTGCTGAACGTCCGGTATCTCATCATGCCGAGCCCACAGGAAGGTGCCGAATCGATCGCGGAGGCGGACGGGCGTCAGCTCTATGAACTGCCCTCGGAGCTTCCGTACGCCTACTTCCCGGCCGGCCTGGAAATGGTTGACGATACCGCCGCCGCCATCGCCCGAACGCTTGAGGTTGCAGATCCGGCGCGATTGACGATCGTCGAAGAGCGGGCGGGCGCCGAAGCTCCGGCGGCAGGGCAGGGGAGCGCGTCGCTCGTTCGCTACGAGCCGGATCGCGTTGTCCTGGAGGTCGTGTCGGATCGCGCGGGCCTTCTCGCGGTGAGCGAGATCCATCATGAGCGCTGGAAGGCCTTTCTCGACGGAGAAGAGGCGGTGGTGTGGCGGGTGAATACGGCGTTCCGCGGCGTCGAAATCCCTGCCGGGACGCATGAACTGACCTTCGAGTACCGGAGCCCTCCCTTCAGTCTCAGCGTCTGGATCAGTCTCCTCACCATCGTCGGGCTGACATTGAGCATCCTGATCTCCTGGCGGCATCGACCCCGAGGATCGGAGGCGTGACCGCGGACCGCGCCGGGGCGACACCGGGCCGGCGGTGGGTCGCGCTCGGGAGCGCCGTCTTTCTCCTCGCCGCTCTGGCCGCGGTCGGCCTGGCGCTGTCGGGCAGTTGGCCGGCGTGGGAGGATCTCCAGGCATCGGGCCTCTCCGCCTGGCACGTGCGGCCCCCTTGGCTGGCCGTGGCGGTTGGATGCGAGGCCGCTGCCCTCTGTGCGAGCGGGGCGGTCTGGGCGTGGCTGTTCCGGGCCGCGGGCGGCAGGGCAGGGGTTCCGGAAGCCACCGCGGCGTGGCTCGGTTCCAATCTCGGCCGCTACATCCCGGGAAAGATCTGGCAGGTCACCGGGTTGGTGGCCTACGTGCGGGGTCGAGGCGATTCCGGTGCGACGGCCTTTGCCACGCTGATCGCCTTCCAGTCCGCGATTCTCGTCACGGGCATCGCGCTGGCCGTCGCGTTGCTCGGCACCCGGGCGTTCGAGGGCGTGGGCCGCTGGCCGCTGGTCGCGGGCGGCATCGTCCTCGCCGCCGCGCTCACGCCGCCCGTGCTCCGCTTCGTCATACGGCTGGGGCGTCGCCTGCTAGGCGAGACGAAGGAGCATGGCGATGCCGAACCGGATGGGAAAATGCTGTGCCGCGCCGTCGTCGGAAGCCTCCTGATCTGGCCCCTCCACGGACTCGGATTCCTGGCGTTGCTCGAAGGTCTGGTCCTCGAAAATGCCGTCGGCTTCGGGGCCGCGCTCGGCGTCTTCGCGGGATCCTACGTGGTGGGCTACCTGGCTCTGGTGGCGCCCGGAGGGCTGGTCGTCCGCGAGGGCGCGATCGTCGGCCTCCTGGCCGCGACGACTGCCATTCCGGCAGGGCCCGCCGCGGCGCTTGCGCTGGCGGCCCGCCTCTGGACGACCGCCGCGGAGTTGGTGTCCTTCGGTCTGGCCCTCGCCCTCCTGCGCTCCGCGGGAGGCACACGAAATGAGGATCCCTGGATGCGGGATCCGCCCGAGGGTCGATAGGTTCCCGGCCTGATGAACCCCGAACGACCCATCGCCCCGCTCGCCGATTCCGGCCGCGGCCGCAGTCCCGCTTCCGCTCCCGCAGACGGTGGGCGCGGCCTGGTCATCCTGCCTACGTACAACGAGATCGATTCGATCGCCGGGATCGTCGAGCGCGTTCTCGCGCAGGACTCCCGGCTCTCGGTCCTCGTCGTCGATGACGCATCTCCCGATGGCACGGGCGCTCTCGTCGACTCGCTCGCCGCGGCGGAGCCGCGCGTGAACGTGCTGCACAGGGAAGGGAAGTTGGGGCTCGGGACCGCCTACATCGCGGGGTTCCGCTGGGCGCTCAAGCGGGATTTCGAGTGGATCTTCGAGATGGACGCCGACGGATCGCACGACGCGCGATATATTTCCGACATGATCGCCGCGGCCGACCGCTTCGATGTCGTCGTCGGATCCCGTTATACTGCCGGGGTGAACGTCATCAACTGGCCCATGTCGCGCCTGCTCCTCAGCTACTACGCGAACAAGTACGCGCGCATCGCCACGGGCCTGCGCCTCGCCGATTCCACGAGCGGCTTCAAGTGCTTCGCGCGCCGCGTGTTGGAGACGATCGACCTCGACCGCGTGGGGTCGACCGGGTACACATTCCAGATCGAAATGAACTTCCGCGCATGGAAGAAGGGGTTCCGCGTCGGGGAAGTCCCCATCGTGTTCACCGACCGTCGCGTCGGGCAGAGCAAGATGTCGGGGGCCATCGTGCGTGAGGCGGTGTGGCGGGTGTGGGCGCTGCGTCTGCGGTCCCTCATCGGGAGGCTGTGATGGCGAAGAACCGGACGATGTCGTACTTCCCATCCCGGCGAGACCCCCCGCGCCCGGCGATCGACTACGAGGCGCATCCGGTCTTCTCGCAGCGGCCGCGGTGGAGGTGCGAGGCCCACCGCATCATCTTCGGCAACCTGACCCCCGCCGGCCGGCTCTTCGACGTCGTCCTCATCGGCGTCATCCTCGCCAGCGTCGTCGTCGTGATGCTGGAGAGCGTGCAGAATTTCGACGTCCGCGCGCGAGGTCTGCTGTGGACGCTCGAATGGGTGTTCACGGCGCTGTTCACGGTCGAGTACGTGCTCCGCCTCATCTCCGCGGAACGGGCCAGCGGATACGCCCGTTCCTTCTTCGGGATTGTCGATCTCCTCGCCGTCCTGCCGAACTTCGTGGGGTTGCTGATCCCGGGAGGACAGGCGCTCGCCGTCATCCGCGTGTTGCGGGTGCTGCGGGTGTTCCGGGTGCTGAAGCTCGCCCAGTTCGTGGGGGGCGAGCGACTGCTGATCAACGCCCTGCGCTCAAGTTCCTACAAGATCGCCGTCTTCATCGTGGCTGTGCTCGTCGTCGTGACGCTCGTGGGCGCCGCGATGTACGTGATCGAGGGAGCGGACGCGGGCTTCGACAGCATCCCCCGCGGGGTCTACTGGGCCATCGTGACTGTGACGACGGTGGGGTTCGGCGACATCACGCCCCAGACCACGGTGGGGCAGATGCTTGCCGCGCTCCTCATGATCCTGGGGTACGGCGTGATCGCCGTCCCGACGGGGATCGTGACGGCCGAGCTCGCAGGCCGTGAATTCAAGGTGCGCTCCGCTCGCGCCACCATGGACCGGTTGTGCCTGCGTTGCGCCTCGCCCGGCCATGACGAGGATGCCAGCCACTGCAAGCACTGCGGTTCCGAACTGCTGGAATGACCAGCTTGTCATCGCAGACCGACCTCGTCGAGCGCGACTACTACGAGGACTTCCTGGCGAGCCGCGAGTACAGGGAGAGCCGGCTCCGCAAGGCGGCGGTCCTCGACAGGATCGTGGGAGACAGGATCCGCGCGGGGGGCACGATCGGCGATGTCGGGAGCGGCACGGGTCTCCTCAAGCGCGAACTCGAGAAGCTCAGCGGGCAACCGATTATCGGTTTCGAGGTGGATCCGCGGGTCGTCATCGAACGCGGCCGCACCTGCGTGGCCGATGGGACCCGGCTCCCGACCTCCGACGCGTGCTTCGACTTCCTCATCGTGAACCACCTCTATGAACACGTCGCCGACCCGAGAAGGCTGTTCGCGGAGGTTTCCCGGGTGCTCAAACCCGGCGGTTCCGCCTACGTCAGCGCCGGAAGCCGTTGGGCTGTCCTCGAGCCGCACTACCGGCTGCCCTTTCTCAGTTGGCTGCCCCGGGGGATGGCCGACCGCTACGTTCGCTGGACGGGGCGCGCAAGGGACTACCGCGGAATCCGGTTCCTGGGATACCGTTCGCTGCAGCGCGCGATGGCTGTCCCCGATCTGCTGAGCGCGGACATGACGGAACACGCGATACGATCCGTGCTGAGCGGAGGCGGGGGAGGGACGTGGCGGTCGGTGTGGCGGATCCTCTCCGTGCTCCCCGCCGGGCTGCGGCGCCGGATCCTGCGCTGCGGACCGCAGTGGTTCTTTCTCCTCACGCGGCGGGATCGGTGAGGCATCGCATGACGTCGCTGCGCATGCCGCGTGGGCGGGCGGGGCGTGCCGGCCGGCTCGCGCGGGCCGTGTTCGGCGGTGCGGTGGCGGCGGTGTGCGCGGTCCCGGGGCTCGCGGCCCAGGCCGGCGGCGCGGAGGCCGTGGACGTGGAGGCGCTCCGGCCCGGCGCCCCGGTACCCATCACCCGCATCGCCGAAGCGATCGAGGTGGATGGGATCGTGAACGAGCCCGTGTGGGACTCGATCGACCCGGTCCCGCTCTTCATCATGTCGCCCACCCACGGCGGGGAGCAGACCGAGCGCACCGAGATTCGTCTCGCGCACGATGACCGGTACCTCTACGTGTCCGGGCGAATGTACGACTCGAACCCGGAGGGGATCCGGGTCAACACGTTCTACCGCGACATCTACAGCGGAGACGACCTGTTGTCGTTCGTGGTCGACAGCTACAACGACTACGAGACCGCCCTCTGGTTCGGCGTCAACCCTGCGGGCGTCCGCTACGACCGCTCCGTCTCCAACGACGCCGAGTTCACGGGCGACCTCCCTCCGTTCAACCAGGACTGGAACGCGCACTGGGACGTCGTCACGATGCGAAACGGCGAGGGATGGTTCGCGGAGTTTCGTATTCCGTTCTCGACCCTGGGCTTCCAGGCGCAGGGCGATGAAGTGACGATGGGCATCACCACCTATCGCTACATCAGCCGGAAGAACGAGCGCCAGGTGTACCCGCCGATCGGACGGGAATGGGGCCGGCTGGCGTTCATGAAGCCGTCGCAGACGCAGCGGATGACGTTGCGGGAGGTGCGTCCCACGTCGCCGGTCCATGTGACGCCGTACGTGCTGGGAGGCCTCCGGCAGACGCCCATCCTGCGCGAGCCGGCGGACGCGGCGGCCTACTGGGCGTCGGAACGGAATCGGACGGCGGAACCCGGGGCCGATCTCAAGTATTCGCCTTCATCCAACCTGGCCATCGACGTGACGGTCAACACGGACTTCGCGCAGGTGGAGGCGGACGACCAGCAGATCAACCTCACCCGGTTCTCACTCTTCTTCCCGGAGAAACGCCAGTTCTTCCAGGAACGGTCCTCGACGTTCGATTTCGGAACCGGCGGCTTCACCGACCGCGTGTTCTTCAGCCGCAGGGTCGGTCTCGAGGGCGGGGAACTCGTTCGGATCTACGGGGGCGCCCGCGTCGTCGGCCGCCTCGGAGGGCTGGACTACGGTCTTCTGAACATGCAGACGGCTCCCACCGGCGGCCGCTCGGGCGAGAACGTGGGTGTGATGCGGGTGAAGCAGCGGGTCTTCAATCCGTATTCGTTCCTGGGGGGGATCGTCGCGACGCGCATTGGGGCGAACGGGGAGGACAACGTCGCGTACGGCGTGGATGCGCAGATCCGTCCCCTCGGCAACGAGTGGGTGACGCTGACGTGGGCGCAAACCTTCGACGAAGCGGTGAACGAGAGGAATCCGCTCGACGCGGGCCTGTTCCGCGCCCGCTGGGAACGGCGGACGGACCGCGGCCTGTCGTACAACCTCTATTACCGGCGGGTCGGGCCGGACTACACGCCGCGGCTCGGCTTCCAGTTGCGCAGAGACTTCACGCTTTTCGGCGGCGAGGTCGGGCACACCTGGCTCCAGGGGCCGAGCGCTTCGCTGAACACGGTGACCCTCGCGGTGCTGGGCGAGAACTACTATCGCAACGCGGACATCACGCCGGAGTCGAGATCGATCCGCCCGGAAGTGGAGTTCGCTTTCAAGTCGGGTTCGAGCATCACGGTCTATTCGAACACGCAGTTCGAGGACATCCAGGTCCCGTTCCGCATCACCGGCCTGTCGATTCCGACTGGCGGATACTGGTTCCAGGAGGCGGGCATCGACTGGATGCTGCCCCGAGCCGCGATCTTCCGGGGCGATATCCGGGCGAGCGTGGGGCGCTTCTACGACGGGCGGCGCGTCGGACTGATCTTCAACCCGACCTGGAGCGCGTCCCGATACCTGGAGTTGGGCGGCGGGTACGAAATCAACCGGATCGAATTTCCCGACCGGGGCGAGGCCCGCACGACCCAACTCGGGCGCGTGAAGCTTTCTTTCGCCCTGAATCGGAGCATTTCGCTGAGCACGTTCGCGCAGTACAACAACCTCGACAAGCGGACGAGCATCAACGCCCGCTTTCGCTACCACTTCAGGGAAGGCACGGATCTCTGGGTCGTGTACAACGAGGGGCTGAACTTCGAACGAGACCGGGGGTTCGAGCCGAGGCTCCCGTGGTCCGCCGGCCGGAATATCATGGTCAAGTACTCGCACACCTTCAGCTGGTAGGCGCGGACCTGCGCACCTGTCAGCGACTTGCGGCTTCGTGCGCGTGGATTGTGCCCCTCTGCCTCCTCGCGGCGTCGGGGGTCTCCGCGCAGACCGGAAGCCCGGACGAGGTCGATGCGGCGGCGTTCCGGTCGCCGGTCCCGATTCCCATCTCGCGGCTCAGCGGGGAGATAGAAGTCGACGGCGTCGTCGACGAGCCGGCATGGAGCGCGGTCGAGCCGCTCCCGATGTTCATGTGGGCCCCCGATCACGGCGGCGAGATGACGGAGCGGACGGAGGTCCGGATCGCGCACGACGACGAGTTCCTCTACCTCTCCGGACGGATGTACGACTCGAACCCCGGCGGCATCCGCGCGAACACCTTCTACCGGGATGCGTTCAGCGGCGACGACCTTCTCTCCTTCGTGGTCGACAGCTACAACGACTACGAGACCGGATTGTGGTTCGGGACCACGCCCGCCGGCGTCCGCCAGGATCGCTCGCTCTCCAACGACGGCGACTTCTCCGGCGATGTGATGCCGTTCAACGCGGACTGGAACGCTCATTGGCAGGTTGTCACCTCGACAGACGACGAGGGGTGGTCCGCGGAGTACCGGATCCCGTTCTCCACGCTTGGATTCCAGGCGCAGGGAGACGAAGTGACGATGGGGATCATCGTCTACCGCTTCATCGCCCGGAAGAACGAGCGCCACGTCTTCCCGTTCATTGGCCGCGAATGGGGGCAGGGGGGCTTCCTTAAGCCCTCCCAGGGCCAGCGGATGACGCTGCGCGGGGTGCGGCCGACGACGCCGGCCTACGTCACCCCGTACCTGCTCGGAGGCCTGAGCCGGACCCCGCTCCTCCGGGAGCCGTCCGACGCGGCCTCCTTCTGGGGGACGGAGCGCGACCAGGTCGCGGAGCCGGGACTCGACCTCAAGTACTCCCCCTCCTCGAACCTGGCGATCGATCTCACCGTCAACACCGACTTCGCGCAGGTCGAGGCGGACGACCAGCAGGTGAACCTCACCCGGTTCTCGCTCTTCTTTCCCGAGAAACGGCAGTTCTTCCAGGAGCGCTCTTCGACCTTCGACTTCGGGACGGGAGGGTTCACCGACCGCGTGTTTTTCAGTCGCCGCATTGGACTCCAGGGGGGCGAACTCGTTCGCATCTACGGCGGGGCGAGGCTGGTCGGCCGGCTCGCCGGCCTGGACTTCGGGATCCTCAACATGCAGACGGCGCCGGCCGCGGACCGATCGGGCGAGAACATGGGGGTCATGCGCCTCAAGCAGCAGGTGCTCAATCCGTATTCGTTCGTAGGGGGGATCCTCACGACCCGCTACGGCTCGAACGGCCAGAACAACGTGGCCTATGGCCTGGACTCGCAGCTACGCCTGTTCGGAGACGAGTACCTCACGGTCACCTGGGCGCAAACGCAGGACGAGGTGGTCAGGGAACGCAACGCACTCGACGCGAGCCTCGTGCGGGCGCGCTGGGAGCGGCGGACGGACCGTGGGGTCTGGTACAACCTCTACTATCGGCGCGTGGGCCCGGACTACCTGCCGCGCCTCGGCTTTCAACTGCGGAACAACTTCACGCTGTTCGGCGGCCAGTTGGCCCACACCTGGCTGAGAGGGGCCGACGCGACGCTGAACGCGATCACGCTGCACGTGACGGGCGAGAACTATCAGCGCAACGTGGACCTCACGGTCGAATCCCGCTCGATCCGCCCCTCCGTGTCGCTCGACTTCAAGTCGACCGCGAACATCACCGCCTACGCGAACGTGCAGCTCGAGGACCTCCGGACCCCGTTCGGGATCGGGGATGTGTCGCTTCCGTCCGGCGAATACAGCTTCACGGAGGCCGGCATCGACTGGATGCTGCCGCGCACGACGATCTTCCGCGGCGAGATCAGGACGACGGCGGGGAGCTTCTACGATGGGCGGCGCGTGGGACTCATCTTCAACCCCACCTGGACCGTCTCCCGCTACCTGGAGGTCGTCGGCGGCTACGAGGTGAACCGGATCGAGTTTCCCGACCGGGGCGAGGCGACGACGACGCACCTCGGCCGGCTGCGGCTGAACTTCGCCCTGAACACGCACCTCTCGTTCAGCGCCTTCGCGCAGTACAACAATCTCGACGACCGGACGAGCATCAACGCGCGCTTCCGTTACCACTTCAGGGAGGGCACGGACCTCTGGATTGTGTATAATGAAGGGTTCAACCTGGAACGGGACCGGGGATTCGATCCGAGGCTGCCGTGGTCGGCGGGACGAAACATCATGATCAAGTACTCGCACACGTTCATATGGTGACTCTGCGCACGACCCTGTGGCTGTGCGCGACGCTCGCGGCGGTGGCGCCCGGGGCCGCGGCCGCGCAGGACGGCGGGCGAGGGAAGCCCTCCGTGCCCCTCCATCGCCTGACGGGCAACGGTCACATCCAGCTCGACGGCTTCGTCGACGAGCCGGCGTGGGCGGACATCGATCCGGTTCCGCTCGTGATGTACTCGCCCACATACGGCGGAACCCTCACCGAAGAGACGGAGATCCGGATCGCCTACGATGACGGATACCTCTACGTCTCGGGGCGGCTGTTCGATTCCGACCTCGGCGGGATCCGGGCGAACAGCTTCGTCCGCGACGGGTTCAGCGGCGACGACCAGTTCTCGGTTGTGATCGACAGCTACAACGACCACGAGACGGCGGTGGCCTTCGTGGTGAACCCCAACGGCGCGCGATCCGATCGTGCGGTTTGGGGCGACGCCGAGTGGACCGCGGGCACGCGACCCTTCAACAGCGACTGGAACGCGCACTGGGATGCCGCCGTCCAGCGGACGAACGACGGGTGGTCCGCGGAGATGCGGATCCCGTTCTCCACGCTGGGGTTCCAGAACGCCGGCGGGGAAGTGACGATGGGACTCTCCGTCTACCGCTCGATTTCGCGGAAGAACGAGCGCCACGTCTATCCCGACATCTCTCCCGAGTACGGGTTCTTCGGCTTCGGCAAGCCATCGCTGGCGCAGCGGGTCACCCTGAGGGACGTGAATCGGGCGAATCCGATCTACGTGACGCCGTACCTCCTCGGCGGCATGACTCAGATCCCGACCCTGCGCGAACCGCCGGACGTGCAGGCGGCGTACTGGGCGACGACGGACGACCCCACCGGGGAGCCCGGCCTCGACTTCAGATATTCGCCGTCGTCGAACCTGTCGATCGATCTCACCGCCAATACGGACTTCGCCCAGGTGGAGGCGGACGACCAGCAGATCAACCTCACGCGGTTCCCCCTCTTCTTCCCGGAAAAGCGGCAGTTCTTCCAGGAACGCTCGGCGACCTTCGACTTCGCGACCGGCGGGGTCACGGACCGGGTCTTCTTCAGCCGCCGGATCGGGCTCGACCAGGGCGAACTGGTGCGCATCTACGGGGGGGCGCGCGTGGTGGGGCGGGCCGGCGGGCTTGATTTCGGGATGCTGAACATGCAGACGGCCCCGCGCGCGGGACGGCCGGGGGAGAACATGGGTGTGCTGCGGCTCAAGCAGCAGATCTTCAATCAGAACTCCTCCGTCGGCGGGATCGTCACGACGCGCGTCGATGCGTACGGCAAGACGAACGTGGCCTACGGCGCGGACAGCGAGGTGCGGGTGTTCGGGGACGAGTACCTGACGCTGCGGTGGGCCCAGTCGTTCGACGACGACGTGGCCGAGCGGAATCCGCTCGACGCCGGCACCTTCTTCGCGCAGTACGAGCGACGGAGGCAGGAGGGGTTGAACTACAGCGCGCAGTACCGGCGGGTGGGGCCGGATTACCTGCCGCGGCTCGGCTTCCAGCTTCGGAACGACTTCACCCTGTTCGGTGGGTCGAGCGAATACTCCTGGTTCCTCGGCGCGGATTCCCAGTTGCGTGCCGTGACGGTCGGGGGCACCACGGAACACTACTACCGGAACTCGGATCTCACGCCGGAGTCACGCAGCTACGCCCCCATGCTGCGGATCGCGCTGAAGTCGGGCACCTTCATGACCCTCACCTCGCGATCGAGCTTCGAGAGCATCCGTGACCCGTTCCGGGTCGCGAGCCTCCAGATCAATCCCGGGGAATACTGGTTCCACGAAGCCGACATGTCGCTGCGGCTTTCGCGCGGCGGTCTCGTGCGCGGGGAACTCGGGGGCTCGGCCGGCAGTTTCTACGACGGCCGCAGGGTGGGCCTTCGAATGAGTCCGGCGCTGAACGTCTCCCGGCACGTCGAGATCCGGCCCGGGTACGACCTCAACCGGTTCGAACTCCGGGGGGGCGACTACCTGACCACGCACCTCGCCAAGCTGGGCGTCGATTTCTCGCTGGACACGCACCTCTCTCTGAGCGTGCTCGCCCAGTACAACTCGGCAGCGGACCAGGCGCTCGTGAACGCCCGCTTCCGGTATCACTTCCGCGAGGGAGTGGACCTGTGGGTCGTCTACAACGAGGGCTACTACACGGACCGCGTGAACGGCCGGGCGAACAACCGCGATCCCATGCTCCCGTTCTCGTCCGGCAGGGCGCTGATGGTGAAGTACTCCCACACGCTCGCCCTCTGATCGCGGTCGGACTCGCCGTCTGAACGACCCTCTGATTCGCCCTGCGGGTCTCAACCCGTACCGGACGCAGGTTTACATAATATATCTTATGCGCCATCTTTGCTCGTGCCCACGATCATACGGAATTGCGGAGATGCTGTCGGGGTGCTCCCGAATTCGCCGCGGAGGGGCTGAGGTCAGTCGCTCCCTGCGAGTTGGGCCTTGATCTCCCCGAGTCGGAGGCGGTAGACGCCTGCCTCCACGGGGTCCTCCCCGGCGGCTTCCTCGGCGATGGCGGCGAAGATCGTTTCGGCTTCCTCGAGACGGCCGAGCGAGGCGAGGATTCTCGCGGCGGAAGCGCGCGCCTCACGGCGCTGGAAGGCAAAACGCGCCGTCTCTCCCAGGGCTTCCCACGTGGCGAGCGCGGTCTCCGCGTCTCCCGACGCTTCCTGGGCCGCCGCGAGGAGTGTGCGGCCGGCGAGTCCGACGGGACGGTTCGGCGCCTCGGTGATCGTACTCGCGACCCGGGCGGCCTCCACGGACCGCTCCGTGTCGAGATAGGTCCTGGCGAGGAGGAGCCGGCCTTCGTTCGCCGCCGCCACGCCGTCGAAACGGTCGACGTAGGCTTCCAGGTCGGCGATGAGCATTTCGGGGTCGGTCGCGGTCATTCGCAGCGTTGCGAGTTCGTTCGCCGCCTGCTCGCGCACTGAAGCCTGGAAGTTCGTGTAATACACGATGCCCACGACGACCATCGCGATACCGGCGGCCCCGACCAGCACCGCCCGCATGTTCTTGTTGACCCAAGTCGCCAGACGGAACGTGGATCGGACGAAAGCGTCCTGTCGACCGTCCCCTCCGTCTGGTGTCTTGCCGCTGGCGAGCGCGTCCGCCATCTCCCGTTCCCTCCTCGTTTCCTGCCCGGTTGTTGAACGGCGTGGAAGCTACCGGACCCGGTGGATCGCCGCTACTACACTAGCATTCCGTCACGGGCGGCCGGGGCCGCGCGGGCCGGCGATGCGCTCAATGGCGAGGACGGCGACGGCCCCGAGGAGCGCGAGAGCCACCGCCGGCCAGATTTCCGCGGCGCCCTCGGGCCAGCGGTTCGCCCGCAACCACTCGATGCGGCCGTCGCTGTGCGTGTACAGCTCGCGGATTCGCACCTTCCACGGCCACAGCGCGTTGAGAGAACCGACGAGAAACCCCGTGAGTACGGCCAGCGTGGGTGTCCGGTGACGCGCGAGGAGGCGCCGCAGGACGCGACTGAACGCGAGCAGGCCGGCGACGATCCCGAGACTCACGAACGCGAGCCGGACGAGGTCGAGGCTGTGGAGGGCCGCGATCACGGGTGCGTACGCCCCCAGGAGGAGGAGGATGAAGGCGCCGGAAATGCCGGGCAGGACCATGGCGCAGGCCGCCACGGCCGCGGCCGCCGCGAGAAAGAGGGGCGCATCGGACCGGACGAGCGGGGGCAGCGATGTGATGACGGCGGCGAGGACGGCCCCCGCGGCGGCAAGGATCCGGATGCCGGCCCGGCGATCCGCGACGCGCCGCCCGACGAGCAGCACGGACGCCGCCACGAGGCCGAAGAAGAAGGCCCGCAGCTCCACGGGCCGGTTCGCGAGCAGCCAGTGCAGCAACCCGGCGAAGGCGAACACGCTCGTGCCGATGCCGGCGAGCAGGACGGCGAGGAAGCTCAGGTTGCCCGCCTGCCAGACGCCGCGCACTCCCCCCTCCCGCAACGCCCCGAGCAGGCGGCGGTCGAGACCCGCGATCGTCGCGACCAGCTCGTCGTAGATGCCCGAGATGAAGGCGATCGTCCCTCCGGAAACCCCGGGCACGAGATCCGCCAGCCCCATGGCGAGGCCCTTCGCGTACAGCCCGGCCCAGGCTCTCACCGGCTTGCCTCCCGGCCTCCGCCCCGCCCCTCGATGAGCGGGACGAAACGGGCGCCCGTGATCGTCTCCTTCACGAAGTCGTCTCCGCGCCGCGTGTAGCGCCGCAGCTCCTGCCGTCGGGTGCCGACGGGCAGGATGAGGCGGCCTCCATCGGCGAGCTGGCCGAACAGTGCTTCGGGCGGGCGGGCCGCGGCCGCACCCACGATGATCGCCTGGAACGGAGCGTATTCCGGCCAGCCCCGACTCCCATCTCCGTGCATGAGACGCGCTTCCACGCCGAGCCCCTCGAGCGTGCGCGCGGCGGCTTCGTACAGGGGGGCGATCCGTTCGATCGAGTATACCTCCGCCCCGAGCGCCGCGAGGAGCGCCGTCTGGAACCCCGCCCCCGTCCCCACCTCGAGGACGCGATGCCCGGGACGGATCTCGGCGTATTCGAGGCTGAGCGCGTGGATCGTAGGGCTCGAAATCGTTTGTCCCCGGCCGATGGGGAGCGGCACGTCCTCGTATGCACGGGCCCGCATCACGTCAGGGACGAACGCGTGTCGCGGGACGCTGTCGAACGCGTGCAGGACGGCCAGGTCGTTCACGCCCCGTTCCCGGAGCCGTTCCACGAGACGACGGCGGTCGCGCCCGTAATCCGCCGCCGGGTCCCGCCCCCTCAACTTCCAAGCCGCCACGACCTCACCTCGTTCAGCAGCTCGAAATTCGTCAGGTCGAGGTGGAGCGGCGTGACCGAGACGAAACCCGCGCGCACGGCACGGAAATCCGAGTCCCCCCGGCCGCTCCAGGCCGAACGCCCGCCTCCGATCTTGAAGTACTCGGTCCCTTCCTCATCGTGAATCCGGCGGAGCGAGTCGTGGTACACGCGGCGCCCGAGCGCGGTCACCGTGATCCCCTCCACCTCGCCCGCCGGCCGGTCGGGAAGATTGATGTTGAAGAAGGTCTCGTCCGGAAAGGAATCCCGATCGAGACAGGTGGCGATGAGGCGGCCGAGCAGCGCCTCGTAGCTCTCGAGGACGCGGTCGTCGCTCCCCGTGAACGAGAAGGCGATCGCCGGCACGCCCAGGATCGTCGCCTCCATCGCCGCCGCCACCGTGCCGGAGTAGAGCACGTCTTCGCCCATGTTGGCGCCGTGGTTGACCCCTGAGAGGACGAAGCGCGGCCGGGTCTCGAGGATCTCCTTGAGGGCGAGGAGCACGCAGTCGGTCGGCGTCCCGTCCACCATGTAACGTCGCGGCCCGAGCTGCGTCACGCGGAGGGGACGGAAGAGGGAGAGCGCATGGCTCGTCGCACTCTGTTCCCGGTCCGGCGCCACCGTCCACACATCGCCGAACGCGTCGGCCACACGCGCGAGCAGCGCGAGCCCGGGCGACTTCACGCCGTCGTCGTTCGTGCACAGGAGGATGGGTGTTCCCGCTTCGGTCACCCGACCCCGCCGTCCTCGAGGAGCTGTACCAGTTCGTCGGCCTCCGTCCGAAGGTCGCGGATCGTTTCCCGATCCCAGGCCACGCGCGCCTCCGCCGCGAGTTCCCCGCCCGCGCGCAGCTGATCGAGCTTGCGCCTCGCGCCCTCGATCGTGTACCGCTCGGTGTAGAGGAGGTGCCGCAGGAGCTGCACGAGCTGGATCTGCTTCGGACGGTACACCCGGTTGCCCGCCCGGTTCTTCGTCGGGCGAAGCGCCGAGAACTGCGTTTCCCAGTAGCGGAGGACGTGCGGCTTGAGATCCGCGATCTCACACACTTCTCCGATCGAGTAGTACTCCTTCGGGGCGATGCGGTCGGACACGCTTTCCCCTTCCCTGGTGTGGTGTCGCGAGCAGGCCCTCGCTAACCCCACCGCTCGGGTTTCGGCTCCCGGGCCATCAGCCGCGCCAGCGCCTCCCGGGGCGCCATATCTTCGTACAGGATCGAATATACACCGCTCGTGATCGGCATCTCCACGTCCAGCACCCGACTCAGTTCGTATGCGGCGCGTGCGGTCCGCGAGCCTTCCACGACCTGATCCATCTCTCCGATCACTTCCGAAGGCCGGCGACCCGCCCCAATCGCGAGTCCGGCCGAGCGATTCCGGCTCAGCCGCCCGGTGCAGGTGAGGACGAGGTCCCCGAGTCCGGCGAGGCCGCCGAGCGTCGTTTCCCGTGCCCCGAAGTGCCGGGCGAGCCGCGCGATCTCCGCGAGTCCGCGGTTGATGAGCGCCGCGCGCGCGTTCGACCCCAGCTCCAGCCCGTCGGAGATCCCGGCCGCGAGCGCGATCACGTTTTTGAGGGCGCCGCCCAGCTCCACGCCATCCACGTCCGGCTGCGTGTACACTCGAAAATACCCGTTGCGGAACAGGCTCTGCACGGCGAGCGCGTGGGCCTCGCTCCGGCTTGCGGCGACGACCGCCGTCGGAAGCCCGCGCAGGAGTTCCTCCGCGAAGCTGGGTCCCGAGAGGACCACCGTGCGCGATCCCGCGGCCTCGCCCAGCGTCTCGACGATGACCTCCGACATCCTCCGGTGCGTCCCGAGCTCGATCCCCTTCGAGGCCGAGACCAGGATCTGATCTCCGAGGTGGGGCGCGGCATGTCGCAGCACCTCCCGCACCGCGTGTGATGGGCACACGGAGAGAACGAACCCCGTGCCGTCCGTCGCTTCCGCCAGGTCCGCTGTCACCGCGAGGGGGCGGCCGAGTTCGATTCCGGGCAGGTAGCGCTCGTTCGTCCCGGTCTCGCGCATCGCAGCGGCGTGTGCGGCGTCCCGCGCCCACAGCCGCACGTCGTGGCCGTTCCGCACGAGGACATCCGCCAGCGCCGTGCCCCAGCTGCCCGCGCCCAGCACGGCGACGCTCTGCCCGCTCACCCCTCGTCCTCCGGGGACTCTTCCGCCGCCCTCTCCCGGCGCGGAAGCCGGCCGCGGCGCCAATCCACCTGGAACTCCTCGCGCCTCACGATCCGCGCGAGGTTCGAGCGGTGCGTCCACCACACGGCGATGGCGAGGAGGAGCGCATAGGATACGACGGATCGCGGCGCCGCCGAGCCGCGCGCCATGACGGGCACGAGGGCGGCGGAGAGGAGGGACGCCATAGAGGCCGTCCGCGTGAGGATCACCGTCACGACCCACACGAAGAAGGCGACGATCACGGCCACCGGAACCAGCGCAGCCATCGTTCCGGCGGCGGTCGCCACCCCCTTGCCTCCCTTGAATCTCGTGTACACGGGCCATACATGCCCGGAAATCGCGGCGAGCCCGTACACGAGCACCCAGCCGCCCGTACGCCCGTCCCACATCGGGAAGAACCACACGGGCACGAACCCCTTCAGCAGGTCCACGACGAGCACGCCCACGGCGGGAAAGAACCCGAGCACCCGGTAGGCGTTCGTGGACCCCAGGTTGCCGCTTCCCTCCCGCCGGAGGTCGTACCCGTAGGCGCGCCCGACGAGGTAGCTCGTGGGAAAGGCCCCGATGAGGTAGGCGGCGATCGTCAGAAGCGGCGCGGTCATTCGCGCCCCGAACGCTTCCTCAGCTTGATCCGAATGGGAGATCCCTCGAATCCCCAGGCCTCCCGAAAGCCGGCGACGAGGTATCTCACATAGTGCTCCTTGAGGTCGTGTGGCCGGTTGGACCAGAGTACGAACTGCGGCGGGGACGCCGCCACCTGACTGCCGTACAGCAGCCGCACGTCTCCCCGCCCGCCCTGGGGAGGTTGCCGGCGCGCCACGAGTCGCCGAAGGACCTCGTTCACCTCCGAGGTGGGCACGCGCTGCGCACGCGCTTGTTGCACCTCGAACGCAAGGTCGATGGCCTTCCGCACCCGCTTCCCGGTCAACGCCGAGCAGGTGATGATGGGCACCCAGCGGAGATAGTGCGCGCGCTCGCGGAGTTCGCGCTCGAAGCCGGCCATCGCCGTGGGCCCGCGGTCCTCGATCAGGTCCCACTTGTTGGCGACGAACACGAGCCCCTTCCCCTCGTCCCACGCCTCGTGTCCGATCCGGAAATCCTGGTTCGCCGCGCCGTCCCGCGTATCCACCAGGAGGAGGCAGACGTCGGCCCGGCCGATCGCCGAGGCGGCCCGCAGCCGTCCGAGGAATTCGAGGTCGTCCACGATGCGCGCCCGGCGGCGGAGGCCGGCCGTGTCGATGAGACGGATGCGGCGGTCTTCCAGAACGAGATCCGTATCGATCGCGTCGCGCGTGGTCCCCGCCTCCTCGTGGACGATGACGCGATCTTCCCCGAGGAGACGATTCACGAAGCTGGATTTGCCCACGTTGGGGCGCCCGATGACCGCGATGCGGATGTCGGCGTCGCCCTCTTCCGTCTCCGCGGATTCGGGAAGGGCCGCGACGACACGGTCCAGGAGGTCCCCCGATCCCTTGCCGCTGAGGGCTGCCAGCGGCGTGGGGTCGCCGAGGCCGAGTTCGTAGAAGTCGAGGTGCTCGATCGCCTCCGCGAGTTCGTCGAGCTTGTTCGCCGCAACGATCACGGGCAACGCGGAGCGGCGCAGGAGCTGTGCGACGTGCCGGTCCACGGGCTGGACGCCGTCGCGGCCGTCCACGACGAAGATGACGACGTCCGCGTGGCCGATTGCGGTCTCGGCCTGCCGGCGCACCTCGAGATCGATGTGCTCATCCGGCCGCACGACGAGGCCTCCGGTATCGACGAGAAGGAAGTGCCGTCCCGCCCATTCCGCCTCGGCGAATTGCCGGTCCCGCGTCACGCCCGGCTGCTCGGCGACGATCGCGGCCCGCCGCCCCAGGATCCGGTTGAAGAGGGTCGATTTGCCGACGTTGGGGCGGCCCACGATGGCCACCGTGTGCATGGGCATCGCCGTCAGAGCCGCGAAAGGACATCGACGAGGTCCGCGGAAGGCTCGACGCGGCGACCGGGAAAGCCGGCCTGCAGCTCGGAGAGGCTCACGTCGTCGAGGAAGACTTCCCCGTCGTTCAGCGCCTGCGCGGAGAAGAGGGCCACGTCGAAGTCCCCCGCATCGCGGAGCGCGTTCCGGTGATCCGCGCCCGGCAGCAGGCCGGCCGTCGTGACCATCGGCCCGTACAGCGTGTTCTCGACCGCGACCGTCGAGACCTCGGCGCCGGTGCGCAGCGCGATGCGGCCCGCGAGTCGGGTCATCGTGGGTCCCATTGACGTCCCCGTGACCGCAACGACCCTGCACCCCTCCAACGGGCCGAGCGCCTCCAACTGTCCGGTCACGCGGTCCGTCAGGGTGGAGATCGCGCCGACGCCGTTGCTCTCGAGTTCGTGATCGTCGAAGTACGCGGCGCCCGGCGGTTCGAGTCTCGCCTGCAGGTACATCTCGTCGGCGGCGTAGCACCATCCCTGTCCCCGCTCCGACAGCGCCCGTTCGCGGATCGCGTCGACGTCGTCGAGCGCCGCGCGACATTCCCCGGGCGTGAGGGTCCGTCCCCCCAGCGCCGCGTTCCACGACGTGAGGCCCACCGGGACGATGGAGAGCGACCGGATCGCGTCGCCGCGGCGATAGAGGTCTTCGATCGTGCGCGTCAGGTGTTTGCCGTCGTTCACCTCCGGACAGAGGACGACCTGGGCGTGGACGACGATGCGGCCCTCGGCCAGCCGGTCGAGATCCTCCCCGATGTTCGCGCTCCGGGGGTTCTTCAGCATCCGGAGCCGCACCGCCGGGTCCGTCGCGTGGACGCTCACGTAGAGTGGGGACAGTCGCTGTTCGAATATGCGGTCCCAGTCATCCGGACGCAGGTTCGTCAGCGTGATGTAGTGGCCGTGGAGGAAGGACAGTCGGTAGTCGTCATCCTTCACATAGAGGGGCGCCCGAAGCTTGTCGAGTTTCGGGTTTCCCTTCACGAAGCAGAACGGGCACGCGTTGGTGCAGCGGCGGATCTTGTCGGGCTCCGGGACGATCCCGAGGGGTTCGTCCTCGGGTTTCTCGATCTCGAAGAGAAGCCGCTCGCCGGTCTGCCGCTCGGCGAGCACCCGGAGTTCGGGTTCCGCCTGATGAAACAGAAGGTCGAGGCTGTCTCGAACGGGCTTGCCGTTGATCTCGAGCACGGCGAGGCCCGCCGGCAGTTCGAGGTCGGCGGCGATCGACCCCGGCTTCACGCTGGCGATTCGAATCATGGTCTCGCGCGTGGGGCTACCGCAGGCGGGCCGCTCCCGCCTCTCGGGAGCGGCTGGCGGCCTGCTACCGGGCCACGGCCTGCGAGCGGGCGGTCAGCCCTCGATCGTCCCGTACCGGAACCCGGCCAGGGGCACGTCGGACTGGATCTCGAAGGTGAAGCCGCCGGAGTCGGCCTCGAAGGTCTGCGTCTCCTCCCTGACGACCTGTCCGCCGGCATCGACGAACTCGAACGTGATCTGCAGCGTGCCGGAGGCGGAGCGGTTCGTGAAGGACAGCTGCACGATGTACCGGCCGTTGGGCGCGGCAGCCATCTGCGCGAACGTGACGGAGAGCGGCAGCTGCTGCTCCTCCCCCATAACCTCCATCGCCCGCTCGTTCATGTCGGCGCGGCCGAGAGCCTGGAAGTGCAGCTGGTGAGCCAGCGCGTCGTACGGATACCACTGCTTAAGGGTGTCCGCGAGTGCGATGACGGGCCCGGGACGGCCGGACTGGATGGAAGCGTTGACGTAGTTCTCCATCGCTTCCTTGTTGTAGGGATTCCCCTCGCGAGCCCTCCCGAAGGCGGTGGCCCCGTCCGAGAAGTTCTGCGCGTTGTAGAACCCCACCCCCACTTCGAGCCACTGCTGGTACGTCAGGTCGGTGCGCTCGAGGGTCTCGGCATAGATCGCCGAAGACTCATCGGTCTGCCCCTGATCGGCCAGGACTCCCGCATACTGGATCTGGATCACGACATCGTCGGGGTACCTGGCGAGGTAGTCGGCGTAGGTCTGGATGGCCTCGTCCCCCCGGCCTTCCACCACCAGCATGTCGCCGAGTCCTCGGACGGCGCCCTGCAACGACTCCGCGTCCGCATCGGGAATGTCCGCGGCGAGCGCGGCCTGGTACGTCTCGATCGCGCCCGCGTTGTCTCCCATCTGTGACTGCAGGAGCGCCGCATTGCTGTACGTGCGGAGGTCGGGCTTGAAGTCGTTCGCGAGCATGAAGGCGTCGAGCGCCGCTTCGTTGTCGGATGCGCTGTAGGCCGTCACCCCCTGGTTGTAGAGCCGGACCCAGCCGTTATAGCGCTGTGCCTCGCCGTGCATCATGCATTCGGGCGCCGAGGTCGCGTCGTAGCGGTCGAGAAACTCCACGGCATCCCGGAAGTTGCCGAGGCCTATCTGGATCTGCGCGCCCAGTAGTGGGACGACCGGATTCTCGCTCTCCAGATCCGCGCTTAGCGCCTCCCACGCCTCCATCAGGATCTCCAGGCTGTCTGCGGCCGTGGCCGCGTCGGTGAGTCCCTGGATCGCTTCGGAAGCCGTGGCGGCCGCGCTGTTCGCGTCGAACTCGCATTCCTGCCCGAAGAGTCCCGCAGACGTGAAGATCGACGCCAGGGTCGCGGCGGTCGCCGCCCTCGCGCCAGTACGCACCATGTTCAACATCGCTCTGAACCCCTGTTTCTGTTTACAGTCGTAGACCGCGCCAAGATAGCCGGAAGGCTGCCCCCGCGCACGAACGCAGCGGCGCTAATATGTGAGAAGATGCGCGGTGTTGAAGAGGACGACCGTTTCCCCATCGCGCAGCTCTCCGGATCGGCGAAGTTCCCGCGCCCCGGCGAGGGTGGCGCCGCCTTCGATCGCGGCCCCCACGCCGACGGCGCCGAGTTCGAGGGCCCCCTCCTTCATCGCCTCGTCGGAAACGGCGACTCCCCCTCCACCTGATTCGCGGATGGCTTCGAGCATCAGGAAATCGCCGAGCGCCCCCGGCACCCGGAGTCCCCACGCCTCGGTCGAGGCGTTCCGCCACGGCTCGGCGTAGGTCTCGCCCGCGGCGTGCGCGCGCACGATGGGCGCGCAGCCGGTGCCCTGCACGGCGTAGAGGCGCGTGCCCCCGTCGATCAACCCCAGCTCCCGCAGCTCCGCCAGCGTCTTGGCGCTGCCGATAAGGCCGGTGCCGCCGCCGGTGGGGTAGACGATGGCGTCGGGCGCCCGCCAGCCGAGAGCTTCGACGATCTCAAGCATCATCGTCTTCTTCCCCTCGATCCGGTAGGGCTCCTTGAGCGTGGAGATGTTGCACGCGCCCGTTTCCGCGCCGTACTCGGCGGAGAGGCGGCCGCATTCGTCGATGAGCCCGTCGACCCGGACGATGTCGGCGCCGTAGTGCTCGCAGCGCCGGGCGACGCCCTCCGGAGTGTCCTCCGGGATGAAGAGGCGACAGGGCACTCCCGCGCGCGCCGCGTAGGCCGCGAGGGCCGCTCCCGCGTTGCCCGCGCTCGGGATGACGAGGTCCGTCGCCCCCTCGTGCACCGCCCGGGTGACGGCCGCGCACAGGCCGCGGTCCTTGAAGCTTCCGGTGGGGTTGAGGCCCTCGTCCTTCACGAGAAGCGTGAGACCCTCGAACTCCCCTCCGATCTCGATCTCGAACAGGGGCGTGCCGCCTTCGCCCAGGGTCACCGGGTCCTCGTCGGGCTCGATGGGCATGATCTCCCGAAAACGCCACATCCCACCCTGTCGCCCCGCCCATGCCCGCCGCAGCGCTTCGCCGTCCAGGGCTCCGAGGTCGTACCGCGCCAGCAGCGGCTTCCCGCAGTCCGGGTCCGGGCACACCGTCGCCAGCCCCCGGGCAACGGTTCGCCCGCAGAGGCCGCAATCGAGGCGCCAGCTCATACGCTTCGCTCCTTTTCTATCGCCGCCGCGAGTCGTGCGAGGGTGCGCGCCCGCCCGAGCGCGTAGGCGACCTCGCCGAGGTCGGGTCCGTGAAGCTGCCCGGTCAGGGCGACCCGGACGGGCGGAAAGAAGGTACGCCCCGCGAGGCCGGCGTCACGCATCGCGCCGCGGAGCGCCGCGGCGAGGGGTTCGGGTCGCCACGCCGTGTCGGCCCACGCCGCGCGGGCGAGGCGAAGCGCGGTCTCGGCCGCGGGGGCGGAGAGCAACTCCCGGGCGGCGGATCCGCCGGTCTCCGGCGCACGGTAGATCGGCTCGACCTCGGACGCGACGTCGGAGAGGAGACGCGTGCGCCTGGCGAAGACCTCCGCGGCGCGGCGGAGATCGGCGTCGTTCAGCCCCAGCCCCTCCACGTCGAGCCGCGGCGCCCAATCGCGGGCCAGCCGCTCGGCGGGTTCCGCCCGCAGGTGCTGTCCGGAGAGCCAGGTCATCTTCTCCTCGTCCACCTCGGCATCGGCCGCTCCCAGCCGGTCGAGGTCGATCCGCTCCACGAGCGCCTCCCGGCTCAGGAACTCCTCCCCGTCTTCCGAGGACCACGAGAGGAGCGACAGGTAGTTGAGCACCGCGTCCGGATGGAACCCCCGCTCCCGGTAGTCGAGGACCCCGGCCGCCCCGCGTCGCTTGGAGAGTTTCCCTCCCCCGGGGGCCAGGACGGTCGGGATGTGGACGAACGCGGGCGGCTCGACCCCGAAGGCCCGGTACAGGAGCACCTGCTTGGGTGTGTTCGAGAGATGGCCCACGCCCCGGATCACGTGGCTGATCTCCATCTCGATGTCGTCCACCGCGACCGCGAAGTTGTAGGTGGGCCGCCCGTCGCTCCGCACGAGAACGAGGTCCCCCAGATCGTCGCCGTCGATCGCGAGCGTGCCCTTCAGGAGGTCCGTGAACTCGACCGGCCCGGATTCGATGCGAAGCCGGATGGCGGTCTCTCCTCCGGAGCGGAACGCTTTCCCCGATTCCAGCAACTCCTCCGCGCGGGCCCGATGGCGTTCGGCGCGCGCCAACTGGCGGTATGGCGGGAACGGCCCTCCCTCCCGCGGTCCCTCGTCCGGGGAGATGCCGAGCCAGTCGAGCGCCTCGTAGATCATCTCCTCTCCCCCCGGTACCGCGCGCTCGGTGTCCGTGTCCTCGAGCCGGAGCACGAAGGCGCCCCCGTGCCGTCGGGCGAAAAGCCAGTTCAGGATCGCAGTGCGAGCGTTGCCCAGGTGGAGGGCTCCGGTCGGGCTCGGGGCGAACCGGGTTCGGACCCGCGCCGTCGAAGCGGTCGGAGGGGTCATGACGCCTCTTCTTCCGCCTGGAAGCCCGCGCAACGCAGTACGGGCAGCGTCGGATAGCGCCGAAAGCGCGCGTCGTGGCGCGAGAGTCGGCAGAGGAGGAAAGCGGATCCGCGGTCGCTCCGGATCCAGCGGCGGTGACGGCAGCGCGCGCACAGGCCCGCCGGGGGACGTCCGCCGCGCATCACGAGGCGGCTCCCCCGCCCGGATCCTCCTCGTGGAGGGCGGTAAGGATCGACGTTGCCGTAGCCTCGCCGATCCCGGGCGTGCGCGCGAGCTGCGCCGGGGTGGCCCGACGGATGAGGTCGAGGCTGCCGAACCGCTCCAGCAGGCGCTGCTCGCGCTCCGGTCCCACCCCCGGGATCTCGCTCAGCCGCGATCTGAGGGCGCGTCGGCGGCGCAGCGTCCGGTTGTACCGGAGCGCAAAGCGATGAGCCTCGTCGCGCGCCCGCTGTAGCCAATGCAACCCCGGGTCGGCGCGCGGAAGCCGCAACGGAGTCGGGATCCCGGGCCGGAACACTTCCTCTTCGCGCTTCGCGAGGGCCACGGTGGTCAGGTCGGAGACGCCCGCGCCGTCCATGGCCTGCCGCGCGGCCGAGAGCTGTCCCCTGCCCCCGTCCACGACGACGAGGTCCGGCAGGGCGCCCCCCTCCCGGACGCGGCGGTCGAAATAGCGTGAGACGATCTCCTGCATCATGGCGTAGTCATCGGTCTGTCCCTCGTCCGAATCCCGGATCCGGAACTTGCGGTACTCGTCCTTGTGCGGCCGTCCATCCCGGAGCCACACGCTACTCCCGACCGACTCCCGGCCCGCGAGCGTCGACACATCGAAGCAGACGATGTCCCGCGCCGGCGCCTCCAGCTCGAGCACCTCCGCGAGCCGCGCCGCGGCGGGCGACGGTCCCGCGGCCTCGACGCCGGCGCCCGCTTCATCTCCCTGCTCCACCCGGTCCCGCTCCAGCACGTGCGCCGCGTTTCGGCTCGCGGCCCGCGTGAGCTCCAGCGTCGGCCCGCGCGCCGGCACCCGGATGCGGAAGCGGTGGCTGGCGACGCCGGAAAGGTACTCCTCCACGAGATCCTGCTCGTCGAACGGCTCCGGCACGAGGAGTTCCGAGGGGACATCGTCCGCCTGGCGCAGATAGTACCCCTTCACCAGGGCCCCGAGCACGGCTTCGTCCGGTTCGTCCCCGACGTTCGCGAGATAGTGGATCCGGCGGCCGACGAGCCGTCCCTCCCGCACCCGGAGCACGATCCCGCACACCGACCCGCCCGCCGGCTGGCGCGCGAAGCCGATCGCGTCGTGACTCCCGCCCCTGGGGTCGATCGCCGCCTGTCGGCTCTCGAGTTGATCGAGGCCGCGCAGCACGTCCCGCAACTCCCCCGCCCGTTCGTAGTCCAGCGCTTCGGCGGCCTCCGTCATCCGGTCTTCCACCGAGCGCCTCACGGTCCCCGTCCGCCCTCCGAGGATCTCGAGGATCTCGTCGATCATCGCCCGATAGTCCCCTTCGGACTGCAGGCCCGCGCACGGAGCCTTGCAGCGCCCGATGTGATAGTCGAGGCAGGGCCGCGGCGGAAGTTTCGCCGGCATCCGGTAGTGGCACGACCGCACGGTGTACATCTTCTTGATCGTGCGCAGCGCCCGCCGCATCGCCCCGACGTCCGTGAAGGGGCCCAGATACCGAGAACCGTCATCCCTCAGCCGGCGCGTCACGAAGATCCGCGGGAAGGGCTCCCCGATCGTGACCTTGATGTACGGATAGCTCTTGTCGTCGCGGAGCTGGATGTTGAAGCGCGGGCCGAACTCGCGGATGAGATTCCATTCGAGGAGGAGGGCCTCGGCTTCCGAGCGCACGGGAAAGGTCTCGATACTGTCGATCTCCCGGACGAGGCGGACGAGCTTCACGGAACGGCTCGCCTCGGCACCGAAATAGGAGGCGACGCGCGAGCGGAGCGATTTCGCCTTTCCCACGTAGAGGACCTCCCCCGCGGCGTCCCGGAAAAGGTACACGCCCGGCTCGTGATCCAGCCCCCGCGCCTGCTGGCGAAGCGCGTCGAGATCCGGCCCCCGCGCGCCTCGCTCCCCGCTCATTCCCTCCCCTCCGCCGATGGGGCCTCCCCGACGGTTCGGAGCCCGGTCGGAAGGCCGGCACAGCCGGCATAGCACAGCCCGCCCGCGATGAGCGCGGCCGCGAGGAGAGCGGCGTCCCCGAGGAATCCGTCCGGGAGGCGGTCCGCGAGCAGCGCTCGAATCGCCACGAAGGCGCCGCTCGCCAGGCCGGCGCCCGCGGCCATGCGGGCGAGAGAACGCCGCAC
>VXMR01000036.1 GCA_009841005.1 Gemmatimonadales bacterium | reverse complement strand
AGTTTGGCGCCTCCCATTCACCAACGTTCGCACACGACGTTCACACACGACGTTCACACGTAAAGCGCGGAGACGACATGACTGCACCAGCGCGGGTCGCCATCACGGGGGCCGCAGGAAATATCGGATACGCCCTCGCCTTCAGGATCGCGGCCGGGGACATGCTCGGGCCGGACCGGCCCGTCACGCTTCAATTGCTGGAGATTCCGCCCGCGCTCGACGCCCTGCGCGGCGTCGAGATGGAACTCAACGACTGTGCCTTTCCGCTCCTGCACGGGGTCCTCGGGACTGCGGACGTGAACGAGGGATTCGACGGCGTCGACTACGCGCTGCTCGTGGGCGCCAAGCCGCGCGGGCCGGGAATGGAGCGAGGCGACCTGCTGGCCGACAACGGGAGGATCTTCGGCCCGCAGGGTCGCGCGCTGAGCGACCGCGCGTCGCCCGACGTGCGCGTCCTCGTGGTCGGAAACCCGGCGAACACGAACTGCCTCATCGCCGCGGCGAACGCGCCGAAGCTCGACCGCCGGCAGTTCGCGGCCATGACGCGCCTCGACCACAACCGCGCGATCAGCCAGTTAGCCGAGAAGACGGGGGCGCACGCGACGGAGATCCGACGCATGACGATCTGGGGCAACCACTCGGCAACACAGTACCCCGACATCAGCCAATGCACGGTGGCGGGCGCCCCGGCGACGGACCTGGTGGACGAGACCTGGTACCGGGACACCTTCATCCCGAAGGTCCAGAAGCGGGGAGCGGAGATCATCCAGGCGCGCGGTGCCTCGTCGGCGGCCTCGGCCGCCTCGGCCGCCATCGACCACGTGCGGACGTGGGTACACGGTACGCCGGAGGGCGACTGGACGAGCATGGCCGTGCACGCGGACGGTCGCTACGGCGTGGCCGAGGGCGTCGTGTACTCGCATCCCGTGACGTGCGCGGACGGCGATTACTCCGTCGTGGACGGCCTCGACCCGAGCGACTTCAGCCGCGAGCGCATGGGAATCACCGACGCGGAACTCCGCGCCGAACGCGCCGCGGTCGCCAACCTCCTCGGCTAGCCGTGAAGGCCGACGGATTCGCGAAGGGGCTGACGCCGATCCTGAACGTCTCGGACCTGCAGGAGAGTTTCGCCTGGTTCGAGCGCTGGGGCTGGAACAAGAGCTGGGAATGGGGCGATCCGCCGGACTTCGGCGGCGTCGTCTCCGGCGACTGCCAGATCTTCCTGTGTCAGAACGCGCAGGGTGGCCGGGGCCGCAGCGAGGTAGAGAGGACGTTCGGCCCGGGGGGCGATGACGGCGCCGACAAGGGCGTCTGGATGTCGATCTGGGTGGACGACGTCGACGCCGTGCATGCGCGGTGCGTCGAACAGCGACTCGACGTCACATGGCCCCCCACGAACATGCCGTGGGGTGTGCGCGAAATGCACGTCCGCCACCCCGACGGCCACGTCTTCCGCGTCAGCCGTGGCGTCGATCTGGACTAGTTGTAGGTGGCGGGGACGTTGGCTTCCGCGTCGGAGATCAGTCGCCGGGACGTTCCCGCGGGAACGCGGCGGTCGTAGCCGGTTCGGGCGTTGGGCTAGCCGTCGCGGAGGATGCGGGTGGCGGCGAGGGCGCCGGGGCGGGCGTTGAGGCCGCCGCCGGGGTGCGTGCCGGCACCGCACAGGTAGAGCCCGTCGATCGGGGTGCGGTATCGGGCCCAGCCTGCGATGGGGCGGCCGAAGAAGACCTGGTCGAGCGTCATTTCGCCGTGGTGGATGTTCCCCTCGGGCAGCGCGAAACGGTCGGCGAGGTCGGCCGGCGTCAGCACGTGGCGGTGCAGGATCGCCGCTTCGAGGTTGGGGATGTGCTCGGCCAGCGTCTCGACGACCGTGTCTCCCAGCGCCTCGCGGCGTGCGTCATCCCATGAACCATCGGCGAGTCGGAACGGCGCGTACTGCGCGGCCACCGACAGGACGTGGCGCCCTTCCGGCGCGAGCGACGGATCGAGCGCGGTCGTGAGGACGGCATCGAGGACGGGCCGCTTCGAGGGCCGGCCGTACTTCGCGTTGTCGTACGCGCGCTCGATGTAGTGGATGCTCGGCGCGACCGTGATGGCGGCGCCGGCAAGCATGGCGGCATGGGCCGCGTCACAACCGGAGCGCAGGCGCGGAGGCTCGCCCAGCGCGAGGTGCACCTTCGCGACGACGCCCCGGTACTTGATGTTGTCCAGCGCGCGGACGAACTCGGGCGCCAGTTCGCCGGGGTCGACGAGGCCGAGCAGCGTGCGGCCGGGGTCGGCGGACGACACGACGCGGGGCGCCGCGATCTCGGTGCCTCCGGCGAGGACGACCCCCGCCGCGCGCCCGTCCTCGACGCGGATCGAGGCCGCCTCCTGGCCGAGGCGGATCTCCGCACCGGCCGCGACGGCGACGCGCTGGAGGGCGGCACCGAGCGCGCCCATCCCGCCGCGCACCTGACGTCTTCGCCGCACGACCCCGCCGGCGCCCACCATGTGATGGAGGAACATGTAGCCGGTACCCGACGCCAGCGGCCCCTGACAGATCCCCCGCACGCCGTCCGCCGCGAGCGCACCCTTGAGCGCCTCGCTCTCGAACCACTCGTAGAGCAATTCCTCCACCGTCATCGGGATGAGCCGCATCAGTTCGAGCGCGTCCCGCCGTCCGAGGCGGTTCAGCTTCGCGCCGAGGCGAACGAGTTCCCACAGGTCGCCACGGTTCGCGCCTGCGAGTCGCGGCGGCAGGGTGCGGTAGAGAACGCCGAGCGCCCGCCCGGCCCGCGACATCGCATCCACGAAGTCCGGCCAGCGCGCGGCGTCCCGAGCCGAGAAGGGCCGAATGAGATCCGCCGTCCGGGCCGGATCCGACTCCAGCATGAGCGCGCCCCACTCCGGCTGCGGCGACACGACGCAGGAAGCGGGAGACATGATGTCCAGCCCGGCGCCCCTCGGTCCCGACGGGTCCAGGCCAAGGTCCGCCATGACGCCGTGATCGATTCCGGTCAGGCTGTGTGCACCGGTGTCCACGCGATACCCGGGCCACAGCTCCTCCGTCGCGGCGCACCCGCCCGCGGCCTCGCCCCGCTCGACCACGACCACGCGGAGTCCCGCTCGCGCCAGGTAGGCCGCCGCGACCAGGCCGTTGTGTCCGGCCCCGATGACGACGGCGTCGTACGGCCGAGAGCTCACGCCCGGTTCCCCCGCTGTAGATTTATACCATAAAAGAGGCCGCGGGACAAGCGGGAACGGGGTGT
>VXMR01000144.1 GCA_009841005.1 Gemmatimonadales bacterium | reverse complement strand
GACCTCGACAGTGTACGGGCTGGGTGGCCGGCCGCGGCCGGAGGTCGACGCGCGGATCGCCGCGATCAAGGGTCGGCCGCCGGGGCCGTTGATCCGGCTCGCCGCGAGCCGCGATGCGGTCATCGAGGCGCTGCCCGGGGTCCGGTGGACGGACGCCGCGCGCCGGCTCGCTGATACCTTCTGGCCGGGACCGCTCACTCTGGTGCTGGAGGACGGCAGCGACACCGGCGTGGCCGTGCGCGTCGACCCTCATCCGGTCGTGAGACGCCTCCTCGACCGCGCCGGCGGGCTGCTGACTTCCACCAGTCTGAACGTGACGGGGAGCCCCCCGGCGAGGACGGGCGGGGAGGTGCGCGCCGTCCTGTCGGGGATCGGGTCCGAGGCGGGAGCGGTGGGTTGGCTCGACGCAGGGGATCTGGCCGGCTCGACCCCGTCGACTCTCGTGCGCGTGACGGAGGACGCAGTCGAGATACTACGGGAGGGGGCCGTGCCGGCGGCGGATGTCACCCGGGCCCTCACGCCGCATCCCCGATCCCCGCACCCTGTCGGAGAATCGTCCCGATGAACCTCCTCTTCGTCTGCACCGGCAACATATGCCGCAGTCCGATGGCCGAGGTGATCGCGCGGGCGGAAGCCGGCGCGCGGGGGTGGGGGGAGGTCTCCTGCGCATCGGCGGGCACCTTCGCGTTTCCCGGCCAGCCGGCCTCGGGTCCCGGGATCGCGGTCGCAGCCGCGCACGGGCTCGACCTCGCGGAGCACCGTTCCCGTGAACTCTCGCTCGAACTGCTCGAATGGGCCGACGTGATCATCGGCATGGAGGCGTCGCACGCCCGGGCGGCGGCGCGCCTGGCTCCGGATGCGGCGATCCACGTCATGACGGACTTCCTGCCCGCGGACCACGAGCGGAGCGTGGGCGGGGTCCCCGATCCCTACGGCGGCGATGTCGAGACGTACGAGGAGACGCGGGCGTTGCTGAGGCTGGCGATGGGGGGGTTCTTCGACGCGCTCGATGAAGACGAACGGGGAGGACGCGAAGGGTCCGGGTCGTGACGCTCCGTTTCGCGCTTCTCGGGGACCCCGTGAGGCACTCGATTTCACCCGCGATGCACCGCGCGGCCTTCGACGTCCTTGGACTCGACGCGGAGTACACCGCCCGACGGACCGCGCCGGACGAGGTCGGACCCATCATGCGGAGCGCGGATCTGGCGGGCGGGAACGTGACGCTCCCGCACAAGCTGCGGGCGGCCCGGGCGCTCGCCCGGCCGAGCGCGGCGGTCCGCGCGACCGGGGCGTGCAACTGCTGGTGGCGACGACTGGATGGCGAACTCGCGGGCGACAACACGGACGTCGGCGGGCTCCACACCGCCTTTTCCCGCTTCGGTTTCGAGCCGCGGGGCGCGCGCGTGCTCCTCCTGGGCGCCGGGGGCGGGGCCCGGGCGGCGGTCCATGCGCTGCTCGAAGGCGGGGCGTCGTCCGTCGAGGTCCTCAACCGGACGCCGGCCCGGGCACGCCAGCTGCGAGACCGGGCGCTCGCCCACGCGACCGCCGTCGCCGCCGCAACCGGCGCCGCCGGCGCGCCCGAGGCCGACCGCGTGGCCGCCGCTGACCGCGTGGCCGACACCGTGCGCGTGGTCGCCGCGCCGCACGCCGGTGCGACGTACGATCTCGTGCTGAATTCGACGAGCCTCGGGCTTGCTCCCAGGGATCCGCTCCCTCTCGAGCTGGATCGGATCGCGGTCGGTGCGCGGTTTAGCGCCGCCTTCGACATGGTGTACGCGTCGGGAGAGACCGCGTGGGTTCGACACGCGCGCTCTCTCGGAATCCGGGCCATCGGCGGACTCGACATGCTCGTGGGCCAGGCGGCGCTCTCGCTCGAGCGGTGGTTCCCCGGCCGCGCGGCTCCCTTTGAAGCGATGCGGGAGGCGGCGGTGGCTGAACTCGGGAGCCGGCCGGCGCCGGAACCCGGGGCCGGATCCAGCGCCGCGTGAGGGCCGTGGCGTGGGCTGGCCGGCTCGGTCTCGTGGGCAGAGCGGCCGCCGCGGCCTTCGATGCGCTCGTGCCCGCGGCATGCGTGGGGTGCCGCCGCGGCGTCGCTCCCGATGGCCCGCCGCTGTGCGCCCTCTGCCGGTCGCGACTCCCCCGGCTCGCGAGTCCGCGCTGCCCGCGCTGCGCTCAGCCGCTCGGCAACATCGCCGCGGCGGCCGGAGAAATTGTGCCGTGCGGCACGTGCGAGGAGTGGCCCGACGTCCTGGTGGCGGCCGGCGCGCCCTTCGTCTTCGAAGGTCTGGCCGCCCGGACGGTGCACGCCCTGAAGTACGACCGCTGGCGCGCCCTCGCTCCGTGGATGGCCGCGCGCATGGCTCCCGCCGCCGAGGCGATGGCGTCGCGGATCGGCGAGGGCGACCCCTGGCTGATCCCGGTGCCGCTCACGCCCGCCCGGCAGCGGGAACGGGGATTCAACCAGGCCGCGGAGCTCGCCCGCGCGCTCGCCGACCGCGGCGTCGGGTCGCTGGGGCCCTTCCTCGATCGCCGGCCGGGCGGCGGCCGCCAGGCGGGCGTCCGCGGGGCTCTGCGCCGAGCGAACGTACAGGGCCGATTCCGGTTGCGCGCCGGCCTCCCGGACGAGCGCGGATGTGCCATGATCGTCGATGACGTGCTCACGACCGGAGCCACTGCGATCGCCTGCGCCGAGACGCTGGCCGAGGCTGGATTCCGCAGCGTGGCCACCGTTAGTTTTGCGCGCACCTTGCGTCCCCTGGACGGGGACGAATCGCCGACCGGGCGGCTTCGCCCATAGTTCTTCCCGAGAGGAATCCGAATGAGTGTGAGGGTTGCCATCAACGGTTTCGGCCGCATCGGCCGGAACATCCTCCGCGCGGCGCTTCAGGACCCGCGCGGGGACCTTGATTTCGTTGCGATAAACGACCTCACGGATGCGGCGACGCTCGCCCATCTGTTCAAGTACGACTCCGTGCACGGGCGCTTTCCCGGCGACGTGCGCGTGGACGGCGGGGAACTCGTCGTGGGAGAGGAACGCGTGCGCGTCTTCTCGGAGCGCGGCCCGGCCGACCTCCCGTGGGCGGAACTCGATGTCGACATCGTGATCGAATCCACGGGCATCTTCCGCAAGCGGGAGGACGCGACGCGGCACCTGCGGGCCGGCGCGAAGAAAGTCCTCATCTCCGCGCCCGGCATCGAGCCGGACATCACCCTCGTCCTCGGCGTGAACGCGGACGAATACGACCCGGCGAAGCACGACGTGATCTCGAACGCGAGCTGCACGACCAACTGCATCGCTCCGGTCGTCAAGGTTCTGCTGGACCGCTTCGGTTTCGAGCGCGGCCTGATGACGACGGTCCACGCGTACACGAACGGGCAGCAGCTCCTCGACCTCCCGCACAAGGACCTCCGGCGCGCCCGCGCCGCGGCGGTCTCGATTATCCCCACGACGACGGGTGCCGCGAAGGCCGTGGGTCTCGTGCTCCCGCAGGTGAAGGGGAAGCTCGACGGGATGGCGATGCGGGTCCCGACGCCGGACGTGTCGATCGTGGACCTCGTGGCCACGGTGTCGCGGGACACGTCGGCGGACGAAATCAACGCCGCATTTCGCGAGGCGGCGGAGGGTCCGCTCGATGGCGTGCTCGAATACACCGAGGAACCGCTCGTATCCATCGACTTCACGGGACACCCGGCGAGCGCAATCGTCGACGCGCAATCGACGTCGGTCATGGACGGCACGCTCGTGAAGGTCATCTCTTGGTACGACAACGAGTGGGGGTACTCGAATCGCCTCGTGGACCTGGCGAGTTTCGTCGGAGAGCGTCTGCCCGCCGCCGTCGGGGCCTGAGCGGCCCGCTCCCGTTCCCTCGTGACCCGGACGCTGCGCGACCTCCCGGCCGGACTGGCCGGGAAGCGGGGGCTCGTGCGGGTGGACTACAACGTGCCGCTCGACGCCGGACAGGTCGCGGACGCGACGCGCATCGAAGCTTCGCTGCCGACGCTCCGGTGGTTGCTGCGGCGTGACGTCCGGCCGGTGCTGCTGTCGCACCTGGGCCGGCCGGGCGGGCAGCCGAACCCCGCGCTGTCGCTCGCGCCCGTAGCCTCCGCGCTCGCCGGCCTCCTCGACGCCGAAGTCCTCTTTTCCGCGCCGTGCGACGGCGAGGATGCGCTCCGCGCCAGCCGCGAACTGGGGACCGGGCAGATCCTCCTCGCGGAGAACACGCGTTTCCTGCCCGGGGAGACGGCAAACGACGACGCCCTCGCCGGGCGGCTCGCCCGGCTCGGCGACTTCTTCGTCAACGACGCGTTCGGCACGCTGCACCGCGCGCACGCTTCGACGACGGGCGTGCCCGCGCTCCTGAGCCCTTCGGCCGCGGGGTTGCTCGTCGAGCGCGAACTCGAGGCGCTGGGTGCGCTCGACCGCCCGCGCCGTCCCTTCATTGTCGCCTTCGGGGGGGCCAAAATCGGCGACAAGATCGAGCTCATGCGGCGCTTCACGGAACGCGCCGACCTGATCCTCGTGGGCGGCGCGATGGCGAACACGTTCCTCCGTGCGCAGGGCATCCAGACAGGTAGCTCGCTCGTCGAGGAGGAGGCGCTCGATCTCGCCCGGTCGATCCTGGCTGCCGGCGGGGAACGGATCCGCCTGCCGGCGGACGTGATGGTCCTGGACCGGTCGGGCGGGAAAGGGGACGACGTGGAGAGCGTCGCGGTCGGCGCGATCGAGCCGGGGATGGCCGCCCTGGACATCGGGCCCGAGTCCCGCGCCAGCTACGCCAAGGCGTTGGACGGGTGCGCCGCCTTCTTCTGGAACGGTCCCATGGGTCTGTTCGAGGATCCGCGGTTCGCGGCGGGCACCTTCGCCGTCGCCGAAGCCGCCGCGCAGGCGACCGCGGCGGGCGCGTTCACCGTCATCGGGGGCGGCGACTCCGCGGCCGCCGTTCGCCGGGCCGGGCTTCTCGACCGCGTATCGCACGTCTGCACCGGCGGCGGCGCGGCCCTCGAGTACCTGTCGAGCGGGCGTCTGCCCGGACTCGACGTTCTCAACGAAAGGACACGCTCGTGAGTCACCCGCCGAGTCAGCCGCGCACCCCCGTATTCGCCGCGAACTGGAAGATGTCGCACGGCCCTCCCGAGACCGGGGCGTTCGTGGAACGGTTCACGGCGCGCCACAGGCGCCGCAGCGACGCGACCGTGGTCATATTCCCCCCCGCGATCAGCCTGGCGGCCTTCGCCGCGGCGGCCTCCGAGCGTCCGGACCTCGAGTTCGGCGTCCAGGACGTGCACACCGAGCTCGAAGGCGCGCACACGAGTGGAATCTCGGCCGCCATGGTCCCGGCGACGGGCGCCACCTGGGCGCTCGCGGGCCATTCGGAACGCCGGCGGGAGTTCGGCGACACCGATGCGGACGTGGGGCGCAAGCTCGTTCGCATCCTCGAGGCCGCCCTCCGTCCCGTCCTGTGCGTGGGCGAGACGCTCGAGGAACGGGAGTCCGGACGACTCGCGACGGTCCTCGAGGCCCAGATCCGGGGAGCGATCCGCCCTCTCGACCGCGAGGGCCGAGCCGGCCTCGTCTACGCCTACGAGCCCGTGTGGGCAATCGGCACCGGACGCACGGCGAGCCCCGCCGACGCCGCCGAGGCCCACGCCATTGTGCGCGAGCAGTTGGTGCGGGCCGAAGGCTGCGATGCCGAGCAGGCGGCGATCCTTTACGGCGGGAGCGTCAAGCCGGCCAACATCGAGGCGCTCCTGGCGGCGCCCGGCGTGGACGGCGTGCTCGTGGGTGGCGCGAGCCTCGACCCCGACAGCTGGGCCGCGATCTGCGCGGCGGGCCGATAACCTGTATCTGCGTCCGCCCCGCCGGTGTCGCCCGGCGCGTAAAGCTGGCCCCGTTCCGCCGGCCGCTCTACCTTAAACGGTCGATCCAACCAATAGCAGGTAGACGATGTTCACGTTCCTGATCGTATTGATATCGCTGATCGCGCTCGTGCTGTGCGTGATGATCCTCCTCCAGTCCGCGAAGGGCGGCGGGCTCGCCGCGTCTTTCGGCGGCGCCTCGTCCTCCACGGACTCCTTCATGGGAGGTCGCCAGGCGGCCAACGCGCTGACGAAGATGAGCTGGTACGGCGGGGGGAGTTTCCTCTTCCTCGCGCTCGTGCTGACCGTGCTCTCCGCGCGTCCGGACTCTGCGCCGGAGTCAATCCTGCGTCAGGGACTCCCCAGCCAGCAGAGCCTCCCCGAGGCGCCGGCTTCGCTGCTGGAGGCGCCGCCCGACCTCGGAGAGGGCGCGGCCCCGTCCGACGAAGCGGCCACACCCGCAGCGGAGGAGGGCGCCGCCGTTCCCGACGGGACGGAAGGCGGGGAAGGGAATCCCGGTTCCGGAGACGGCAACCCCGGTTCGTAGCCGGAATCGCGGCGCGTAGCCGGTCTCAGTCGCCGCCGGCCCCGCCCGGAGCGGGGGGTCGGGGATCCTCCGTGAACGCGTCGCTCGGCAGATCCAGGAACTCGACGAACCGCTCCTTCTCCTGCGCCTCCGCGAGCCAGCTCTCGAATCCGGACGGGGCGAGTCCGTCGGTGCCGCGCCGGTCCCGCGCCGCCGTCACCGCGAGGTGATCCGCGTAGGAGTTCTTCACGTCGTCGGCGTGTCCCCGGGTCCAGCGCCACTCGACGCGATGGCGCGCCGCGACCCGCACGAGTTCCCGCCACAGGTCGAGGTTCTCGATCGGTCCGCCTTTCCGGCGCCAGCCGCGCCGGGCCCAGCCGTGCACCCACTCCTTCATCCCTCGGACGAGATACTGGCTGTCGCTCGTGAAGACGACGCGACACGCCCGCCGCAGGGCGCCCAGCCCGACGATGCCGGAGGTGATCGCCATCCGGTTGTTCGTCGTGTCGGGATCGAAGTGGGCGAAGTCCCGCCGGTACCATCCGCCGCGCTCGTCGAACCGTTCGATGAGACCCGCGGCCGCGCCCGGATTCCGGCGATTCTCGAACTGGTTGCCGAGGCACGACTCGTCGGCGAAGATATGAACGAGCGGAGCATCGGTCCCGCTCTCCCCCCCGGGTCCGGAGTCGGTCGTCAACGCGCCTCCCGCGGCTTGGGTTTGCTCGGCACGCGGGCCTCGGGCCGATGCCCGGGTCCCCGCACCTTCAACCGCCACATTGGACGCGCCACTTGAGCGAGACGCAAGCACGCCCCGGATACCTTCTGCTCGAAGATGGCCGCCGCTTCGGCGGCGCCTACGTGGGCCCCGAGACCGAGACCGCCGGCGAGGCCGTCTTCACGACGGTGATGACGGGCTACCACGAGGTGCTCACGGACCCCTCCTTCGCCGCGCAGATCGTCGTCATGACCGCGCCCATGCAGGGCGTGTACGGCATCCGCGACCCCGACGTCCAATCTCGGCGCCCGTGGGTCGCGGGCTTCGTCGTGAGGCACCTTTCGCACGAAATCGGGTCCGGGCCCGCCGATTCCACGCTGCCCGAGTATCTCGCCTCGCACGGGATTCCGACGCTGATCGGCACGGACACCCGGGCGCTGACGCGTCACATCCGCGATGCGGGCGCGATGCGGGCCGTCATCGCGCATGATGGCGTGGCGCCGGAGCGGGCCGCCGAGCGCCTCGCCGCCGAGCCGGAGATGTCCGGCCGCGACCTCGCGACCGCCGTCTCGACCCCCGAACCCTACGAACTCGACGCGCTCGACGGGTCGACCGAACGCGGCCTCGTGCTCTGCCTCGACTACGGAGTCAAGACGCGCAGCCTCGACCTCTTCCGCCGCGAGGGATACCGCGTGCGCGTCGTCCCGTGCGATACGGATGCCGACGCGCTGCTGGCCGCCCGCCCCGACGGCGTCTTCGTGTCGAACGGACCCGGCGATCCGGAGGCGGTGCCGGGCGCGGTCGAGCGCATCCGCACGCTGAGCGACGCCGGGGTCCCGCTCTTCGGCATCTGCCTCGGACACCAACTCATCGCGCGCGCCTTCGGGGGCACGAACTACAAGCTCCCCTACGGACACCGGGGCGGGAATCACCCCGTGCTCAACCATGCCACGGGCGCCGTGGAGATCACCTCTCAGAATCACGGCTTCAGCGTGCTCGATAAGGACGGACGAATCGAGGGCGGCGAGGATCTCGAGATCACGCACCGGAACCTGAATGACGGCACCGTGGAGGGGCTGGTCCACCGCGAGCGGCCGGTGTTCGCGGTACAGTACCACCCCGAATCGGCTCCCGGACCCCACGACAGCCGGTACCTCTTCAACCGCTTCATCGAGACGATGCAGAATCACGGCAGCCCCGTTCCGGGTTGATCGGGCGCCGCTGTGTTCTCTAGGTTGCGGATGACCCTCGCCCACGGATCCACACACTTCACGGACCGTCGCGCCACGTGACCTACGACAAGCGAAACACGGTGATCGCCTTACTGGCGCTGCTGGGCCTCTTCGGCGTGGGTGCGATCCTCTCCATCTGGTGGACGGTGGGGAGTACGTCGTTTCTCTCGGGCGGACGCGTCGCGGTCGTCCCGTTGCGCGGCGTGATCGAGGATGAAGCGGCGTTCACCCAGGCCCTCGAAGGCTTTCGCGAAGACCCCGGCGTGCGCGCGTTCGTGATCGAGATCGAGTCCCCCGGCGGCACGGTGGGGGCCTCGCAGAGCATCTTCGAAGCCATCCGCGAGTTGCGGGACGAAGACGACCGGCCCGTCCTCGCCTGGATGGGCGATGTGGGGGCCTCCGGCGGATACTACGCCGCGGTCGGGGCCGACAGCGTGTACGCGCTGCCCGGCACGATGACCGGGTCCATCGGCGTCATCATGGAGTTCCCCAACGCCGAGGAACTCTTCCGCAAGGTCGGGGTCGACTGGGAAGTCGTGGCGAGCGGCGAACACAAGGATCTCGGCGGCCTGGGCCGCTCCCTTTCGCCCGAGGGCCGCGAGATCCTCGAAGACGTCGTGGGAGATGTACACGAGCAGTTCGTCGAGGTCGTGTCCGAGAACCGGAACCTGGATCGGGAGACCGTCCGCGGGCTGGCGGACGGCCGCATCTTTTCGGGCCGGCAGGCGAACGAACTCGGGCTCGTCGACGGCCTGATGACGCTGTCCGAGACGATCTCGCTCGCCGGTCGGATGGCGGATCTGGGAACGGATCCGACGATCGTGCGGCCGCGCGAGCCGACCATCGGTCTGTTCGACATTCTCGGCGGGCTGAGCATCGGCGACGCGCGGACGTGGCTCGGGTCGCTGGCGCCGCTGCGTCCAGGCGCGCCGAGGCTCCTCTTTGAACTGAGATAGCCGCTCCCGTCCCGGAGCGGCACGCCAATACACAGGATCGTAAACGCTCGGAGGAGAGGGAGAATGACGAAGGCGGATCTCATCGAACAGGTCCACGAGGCCATCGGCCCCGGCGTGACCAAGAGGGACTGTGCAGCGGTGGTCAACGCGTTTCTGAACGCGGTCAAGGGAGCCGTCGTGCAAGGCAACCACATCGAGATTCGCGGCTTCGGCACCTTCAAGGTTCGGGAGCGCCGGACCCGCATGGCGCGCAACCCGCGAACGGGAGATCCGGTCCGCGTGCCGCAGAGGAAGGTGCCCGTCTTCAAGCCCTCGCGCCTGCTGCGGGACGAGGTGGCGTCGAGCCTCGAGTGAGCCGGGGCGGGCGGGTCAGCCGAAGAAGCCGGCGATCCGCTCCAGTCCCTCCTCCAGGACTTCCCGCTCCACCGCGAAGTTGAAGCGCAGGTGCCCCGGAGAGCCGAACGGCTCGCCCGGCATGCACGCCACCTGCGCGTCGGCGAGCAGCCGCTCCGCGACATCGAGCGACGCGGCCCCGCCATGGCCGATCCGCGCGTAGAAGTACAGGGCGCCGTCGGGCGGGAAGGCGTCGATCCCGTCGATCTCCGCGAACCTCGAGAGCCCCATCTCCCTGAGTCCGGCGAGCCTGGACAGGAGGTCCTCGACGAACGCCTCCCGGTCGGCGCTCTTTCCGAGCGCGGCGGCGGCGGCGTGCTGGGAGGGGCCGACGGCCCCGGAGGTCGTCTGTCCCTGCAGGTCCGCCATCTTCCGGACGACGTCGGACGGCCCCACGGCGTACCCGATCCGGAACCCCGGCATGCAGAACGCCTTCGACACGCCGTCGAGCAGGATCGTCCTCTCCCCGCGCTCCGCGACTTCGAACACCGACGGCGCCGGGGCTCCAAAGGCGAGCCGCCGGTAGATCTCGTCGGAGAGCACCCAGATCCCGTGCTGCTCCGCCCACGCCAGGATCTCGCGCAGGAGATCGGACGGGATGACGGCGCCGGTCGGGTTCCCCGGGCTGTTGAGCATGAGCCCCCCGGTCCGCGCCGTGCGGGCCGCCTCGAGATCCTCGACCGTCGGCACGAACCCGCCGTCCCACGTCGTCTCCACGATGACCGGCTCCGCCCCCGCGAGCCGGACGATCGTCGTATAGCTCGGCCAGTAGGGGGAAGGCACGAGCACCTCATCGCCCGCGCCGAAGAGGGCATAGCAGCAGTTGAACAGCGACTGCTTCACGCCCGCGCTCACGATCACGGAGCCCGGATCCACCGCCTCGGCGGCCGTCGTCTCGCACAGATAGCGCGCGATCGCCTCGCGCAGTTCCGGCAGCCCCGACGTCGGGGGATATCCCGTCTTCCCCTCCTCGACCGACCGAATGCCGGCGCGGGCTGCGAAGGCTGGCGCGGGGTACTGCGGTTCGCCGGCCGAAAGGTCCACGACCGGAACGCCCGCCGCCCTCAGCTTCCGGGCCCGGGCGGCGAGCACCAGCGTCGCCGATGCCTCGAGCCGGGCGACGTTCGGGGAAAACTGCGTAAGGGGCACGGTCGCGCACTCTTGTCGAAGGGGTGGGTCGGATTGAGAGAGGGCTCCTGCGCCCCTATCTTCGGCTGCTGGATGGTACGCGCGGAAAGACGATGATGACAGAGAGATGACGACAGAGACGGCAAGCGCGCTGGACCCGGCGGACGTGTTGGCCGCCACGCGGGATTTCTTCCTCGGGGACGACCGGATGGTCGACGCCTGGGTCGATACCGAGAGCGACACCCACATCGCCTTCTGCACCTTCAGGGGCAACCTCTCCGTTGCGGCCTTCCCGGACCCCGAGGGGAGCGATGGGACGCGGGTGCGGGTGACGACGCTGCGCGAGGAGGGGATCGTGCCGCGGCTCCTCGCCCACCTCCAACTCGCGAGCGCGAGCCCATGACGGACCGGATCTCGGTTCGCACCCTCTTCTTCGGCGTGTACGGCGAACTCGCCGCGCGCAGGGAGGGGTCGGCGGAACTCGCGGCGGACAGCACAGTGGCGGACCTCGTCAACAGCCTGCGCGGGCCCGGCGGGCTCGACTGGCTCCCGGAGAGCGTCGTCGTCGCCGTAAACCAGAGCTACGCGGAGGCCGGCACGACCCTGTCCGACGGAGACGAGGTCGCGCTTATCCCTCCCGTGGCGGGGGGCTGAGCCGATGTCGCAGGGACCGGACGACCGCGTCCGGACGTGGATCACCCGCGAGAGTCTGGACGACTTCGCGCGATTCGAGGATATTGTAGGGGAGGTCGGGTCCGGGGAGGACGGTGCGCTGCTCTTCTTTCAGGGGCGGGTTCGCCGCACGAACCGCGGTCGCCGGGTGTCGCGCCTCACGTACGAGGCGTACGGGGAGATGGCGGAAGGGGAGTTGTCCGCCATCTGTCTCGAGGCGCTGGAGCAGTTCGACGTGGGTTCCATCGCCGCGGCCCACCGCGTGGGCGACCTCGCGCTGGGCGAGGTCAGTGTGGCGATCGCGGTCACGTCGGCACACCGCGACGACGGCTACCGGGCTTCACGCTGGATTATCGAAACGATCAAGGTCAGACTGCCGATCTGGAAGCACGAGCACTACGAGGATGGCGAATCGCATTGGGTGGGAGCCCCGACGCCGGAAGCGGGGGCTTCAACCGGCGGTTCACGGTTCGGATAGGGATGCCTGGTCAAGGGCGGTCGATGGATTCCGGGGCAGCCGGCCCCGGACGCGGGCGCCCAAATCGAGGAGGAAGCCATGTTTAAGATGGTCCGCAACCTGCTGGTCGTTGCCATGATCGCGACGGTCTCGTTTGCCGGAGACTGTGGCGACGACGACGACAACATGATGATGCAGGAGGACGTCACGCTGATCGGCTAGCCGTCCTGGGCGAGGACTCCGCGCGGCGTCGGCTGCGCGGAGTCCCGCCACTCGCCGCTCCCGGCCCGGAGGGCGACGAGCTTCCCGCGCAACCCTCACGAACGGTGCCATGAGAGACCAGTTCGGCCGCCGCATCCAGTATCTCCGGATCTCGGTCACAGACCGGTGCAATCTGCGCTGCACGTACTGCATGCCGGAGGAAGGGCTCGCGTGGATCCCCAAGCCGGAGATGCTGGCGTACGAGGAGATCGCCGAGATCGTGCGCCAGATGTCCGGGCTCGGGCTGGAACGGGTCCGGATCACGGGCGGAGAACCCCTCGTCCGCAAGGACCTGCCGGACCTCGTGCGCATGATCGCCGCGGTCCCGGGCATCGACGACATCTCGCTCTCCACCAACGCCATCCTCCTGCCGCGTTTTGCGGCGGCCCTCAAGGAAGCGGGCGTCGCGCGCGTGAACGTGAGCCTCGACACGCTCGATCGGGAGGGGTTCGAGGAGATCGCCCGAAGGCCCGCGCGGCGCTTCGATGAAACGATGGAAGGCCTCCGCGCCGCCGAGGAGGCGGGCTTCGCTCCGATCAAGATCAACTGCGTCATCATGCGGGGCCTCAACGACCACGAGGTCGTCGACTTCGCCGAGATCACGCGGGAGCGGCCGTGGCACGTGCGCTTCATCGAACTCATGCCGGTGGGAGAGAACCTGCACCTCACCGACCGATTCATCTCGACGGACGAAGTGCTCGAGAAGATCCGCGCGATCGAGGACCTGCTGCCCGACTCGGGACCGCGGGGGAACGGGCCCGCCGTCTACTATCGCTTTCCGGGAGGTGCCGGGACCGTGGGCGCGATCACGCCCCTCTCCCACAACTACTGCGAACGCTGCAACCGCATGCGGCTGACGGCCGACGGGAAGCTCCGGACCTGCCTGTTCGGCGACCACGAAGTCGACATGAAGGGCCCGCTGCGCGAGACGGGCAGCATCGAGGCTGCGGTGGCGGAGGCGCTCGCCGGGAAACCGAAGCGCCATTACCTGGAGCTGGGCACGGCGGCCGGGAGCGGAGGGCTCGCGGCGCTGAGCCAGGTGGGGGGCTGATGAGCTATGAGGAACGACTCCGGCACCGGGACCTGATCGAGCGCGCAGAGGAGCTGCGCAAGCGGCTGGAACTCGGAGACGGCGATGCCCCCATGCGGCGCGAGGAGGGCCGGGAACTCGCGGCGATCCTGGAGGCGACGCTGAGGGAGATCGGTCCGGAGCGCTGGGACCGGGTGATGGAGATGGTCGCGAGCGAAGCCGCGCGCAGGGCGGGCGCAGCCCCGGCCCCCCTCTTCGACTGATCGGCGCCGGTTCGCCGCACCGCGGGCTCCTCGCGGCCGGGTGCCTGCTCGCCGGTCTGGGCGTCGCCGCCGGGGCGTTCGGCGCGCACTCGCTCGAGGGTCGCCTCTCGGCGGACGAACTCGCGATCTTCGACACGGCGGCCCGCTACCACATGCTGCACGCCCTCGGCCTCGTCCTCCTCGGCCTCGCGGCGGCGCGCTGGCCGGACACGGGGTGGAAGGGGCCCGGGCTTCTGATGCTGTGCGGCATAGCGGTGTTCAGCGGCACCCTCTACATCCTCGCGCTGTCCGGCATGGCCTGGCTCGGCGCGATCACGCCGGTCGGAGGCGTCGCGCTCATCGCCGCCTGGATCTGGGCCGGCTGGATCGCCCTCGCGCGTACCTGACGCCCCGGCGCGCCGTCCCTTGACGCCCGCGTAGGTTGACGCGGCGATAAACTGAACCGCGAGCAGCCGTCCCCCATAACCGAGAGGTCCGATTGGCGATCAAGAGCGACGGCTGGATCCGGCGCATGGCGCGCGAGCAGGGCATGATCGAACCCTTCGCCGACCGCCAGGTCCGCGACGGCGTCATCTCCTACGGCGTCAGCAGCTACGGCTACGACATGCGCGTCGCCGACGAGTTCCGGATCTTCCACAACGCGCTCTTCCCGGTCGTCGACCCCAAGAAGTTCGACGAGCGCTCCTTTCTCGAGTACCAGGGGGACGTTTGCATCATCCCTCCGAACTCCTTCGCCCTCGCCCGCTCGATCGAGTATTTCCGCATCCCGCGAAGCATCCTCACCATCTGCGTGGGGAAGAGCACCTACGCCCGCTGCGGCCTCATCGTGAACGTCACCCCCTTCGAGCCGGAGTGGGAAGGGCACGTGACGCTCGAGATCTCGAACACGACCCCGCTCCCCGCGCGGGTCTACGCGAACGAGGGGATCGCCCAGGTCCTCTTCTTCGAGTCCGACGAGGTCTGCGAGGTCAGCTACGCGGACAAGGCCGGCAAGTACCAGGGCCAAACCGGCGTCACGCCGCCGAAGCTCTAGCCGCTCCCCGCATCCGGGGGCAACCGGATGGCAAGTTCGCCGAGGAGGCGGGCGAGGAGCTGTGGGTGCTGTTCGGTCAGGACGTGGCCGCCGTCCCTGCACACCGTGAAATCGCAGCCGCGGCGGGACGCGAGGCGCTTCGCGGCTTCGACCGGGATCCTCGGGTCATGCGCCCCCGTCACGACGTGCGCGTCGATCGGACGATCGGGCATGCGGTCCTCCAACTCCGCCGGGTGCCAGTCGGCCAGGATGCGCAGGAGGGTCCGCGCCCGGCGCGAACTCGCCCAGGGCCGGGCGTAGGCGGCGACCAGATCCGCGGGGGCCCGGAAGGCGGGACCGCACGCCCTCCGCAGCACGAGGTGGCCGAGCGGCGCGTGGAGCGGCGCCAGCACGCCCCCGACGACCCGCCGGACCGCCGCAGACCGTAGCAACCGCAGCACCGCCGGGCTCCGGATCTCCGGCGTCACCGGATTCGAGAGCAGGAGTCCGCGGATCTCCGGTTCCGCCCGCGCGAGTGCAAGCGCGATCGCAGCGCCCTGGGAGTGTCCGGCGACGAGTCGCGGCCATGGGCCCTCCGGCGCGAGCGCCCGTACAAGCGCGCGAAGCCGGCGCACCTCGTCGTCCAGCGTGTACGATAGTCCCGGCTCCGCGTCCGAAACGCCGCGCCCCGGCAGGTCCGGAAGCCAGCACTCCCATCCCCGGTGTTCGTCGACGAAGCGTTCGGCGACGGGCCGCCACGCGCGCCCGTGAGCGCTGATCCCGTGCAGGAAGAGCACAGGGCGCCCCCGCCCCAGAATCGCGACGCGCACCGTGCCGTCGCCCAGCGCCACATTGCGCACCTCAGGCTGCCTCCGACTCACTCGCATCTCCTTGCTTCCGAAGCCAAATACCGCTTGCCGGTGGTACCCCTCCGCGATACCTTCGCGGCGCGGGAAAGTGAAGAAATTCACAAGCTCGCACGAGAGGAGCGAACCCCCTTGCTCGACCCATATCTCGGCATCCTGATCCTCGCGTTGGTCGGCGTGCTGAACGCGGCCGCGATGATGGGCGTATCGCACTTCGTGGGTTCCCGCCGGCCGACCGCGGTGAAGGCGAGCCCGTACGAGTCGGGGATCCCCCCCCTCGGGACGACGCGGGAGCGTTTCTCGGTCAACTTCTACATCGTGGCGATGCTCTTCATCGTCCTCGATATCGAGACGCTCTTCCTCATTCCGTGGGCCGCGATCTTCCGGGAATTGGGCATGGTCGGGTTCGTGGAGATCACGGCGTTTCTGACCGTGCTCGGCGTCGGACTCGTGTACGCGTGGAAGAAGGGGGCCCTCGAATGGGACTGAAAACGCTCGATGTGCTGCCTCCCGGCGCGCACCCCGACGAGGGCAGGGTCGACACCGGCATCCCGCACAACTGGATGACGACGAAGCTCGACTACGTCATCAACTGGGCGCGCCGCAACTCGCTGTGGCCCATGCCGTTCGGCACCGCCTGCTGTGCGATCGAGATGATGGCTTCCGCCGCGACCAAGTACGACATCGGCCGGTTCGGGATGGAGCGCATGTCCTTCAGCCCCAGGCAGGCGGACCTGATGATCGTCGCCGGCCGCGTGACCTACAAGCTGGCCCCGGTCCTGCGCCGGGTCTGGGACCAGATGCCGCAGCCCAAGTGGTGCGTGTCGATGGGCGCGTGCGCGAGTTCCGGCGGCATGTTCGACAACTACACGATCGTCCAGGGGATCGACACGATCGTGCCCGTCGACGTCTACGTCCCGGGTTGTCCGCCGCGGCCGGAGGGCCTCATCTACGGACTCCTGATGATCCAGGAGAAGATCAAGGGAGAGTCGCTCGCCGACCCCCGCGCGCGGGACGAGGCTCCGGAGGCCGTCGGACGCCCGAATCTGCCCCCGGAGACGATCGAACTCGTCGCCCAGCCCTTCGGCAACTCGACGAACCAGAACCGCATGAGCGGGCTCGGCCCGACCTCCGCGCTGACCCGGTCCCGCGACCGGCGCGAGCGCCGTCTGGAACACCGGGATTGACCGGGGCGCTCCGCCGTTGACGACCGGGACGACCGCGACGACGACCGCCCCTCCGCGCATGGTGCGCGTCGCGTCCCTCGACGGGGACGCGGCACGCCATCCCTCGGTCCTCGCCCTCCGAGAGCGCTTCGGAGAGGGCGTGCGGCGAGTGGAGAACGACGCGCTCGGCTACCCCGTCGTGTGGATCGACCCCGGCCTCAACGCCGAGGCGCTCCGCTTCCTCCGCGAGAGCCCCGACCAGACGTACGACCTGCTCGCGGACCTCATGGGGGCGCACGGCGGCATCGGGGCCCCGATCCAGGTGTGGTACCAGCTCTGGTCCATGGCGCACGGCCGCCAGCTCCGGGTCGCGTGCGAGGTGCCGATGCACGACCTCGAGCTGGAGAGCGTCACCGACCAGTGGCTCGCCGCGAACTGGCTCGAACGCGAGGTGTGGGACATGTACGGCGTGAGCTTCCGGGGACACCCGGACCTCCGCCGCATCCTCATGCCGGAGAACTACGAGGAGGGGTTCCCGCTCCGGAAGGACTTCCCGCTCCGCGGACGCTTCAGCCGCTCCCGGCAGGTGAGCCGCGCGCTCTCCCGCGACCTCGTCGACATGTATGCCGTTGAGGAGCTGGAGATGGCGGGCTACACCGTCACCGAGGAAGGAGATGTGCGGGCTCCGTCGGAGCGCGCGCTGGAAGGCGGCGCACCGGACGACGGGTCGTCGGCCGGAGCGCCGGGCGGCATTCGCGACGTGAGCCCGGAGGAGAAGCCCGAGGACGCGCTCGAGGGCGAACCCATCCTCATCAACATGGGGCCGCAGCATCCCGCCACTCACGGCGTCCTCCGGCTCGTGCTCCAGCTCGACGGGGAGCGCGTCGTCCGCTGCTCCCCCCACATCGGGTACCTGCACACGGGCTTCGAGAAGACGTGCGAATACCGTGAATGGAATCAATGCGTCCCCTACACGGACCGCATGGATTACCTCGCGCCGATGCTCTACAACATCGGCTACGCCGGGGCGGTCGAAGCGCTCCTCGACGTCGAAATCACCGAGCGCTGCCGCGTCGTCCGCGTCATCCTGGGCGAGTTGAACCGCATCCTCGGCCACCTCCTGTGGCTGGGGACGACGGCGATCGACATCGGCGCGTTCTCCGTCTTCCTCTACACCTTCCAGGAGCGCGAGCGGATCTACAACCTGCACGAGGCGTATACGGGGGGCCGGATCACGACCTCCGTCACACGGGTCGGCGGGATGATGGCGGACCTGCCCGTGGGCTGGACAGCGGCGGTGCGCGACTTCGCCGCGACCTTCCCGGAGACGCTGGACGAGGTCGAGCGCCTCCTGTCGCGCAACGCGATCTGGCAGGGCCGCACGATGGACATCGGCCTGCTCTCCGCGGACAGGGCGGTGAGCTACGGCGTCACCGGACCCACGCTCCGCGCGAGCGGCGTGGCCTACGACGTGCGGAAGGCGCGTCCCTACCTCGGCTACGAGGAGTACGACTTCGACGTGCCCGTGGGGACGGCCGGCGACGTCTACGACCGCTATCTCGTGCGGGTGGAGGAGATGCGGCAGAGCGTCCGCATCATCGAACAGGCGCTGAACCGGCTTCCGGGCGGCCCGATCAACATCGACGACTACCGGATCGTCCTCCCCCCCAAGGGCGAGGCGATGGGGTCGATCGACACGATGATCTCGCACTTCAAGCTCGTGATGGAAGGCGTCCGCGTGCCGGCCGGCGAAACGTGGTATTCGATCGAAAGCTCGAAGGGCGAGCTGGGGTTCGGGATCATCTCCGACGGGGGCACGAAGCCCGTCCGCTGCCGTTTCCGCGGCCCGTCGTTCATCAACATCGCGTCGCTTCCCGAGCTCGTGAAGGGCGAACTCGTCGCGGACGTCGTCGCCATCAACGCCTCGCTCGATGTCGTGCTCGGAGAGATCGACCGGTGAGCCGGCGCATCCATCCCGCGGTCGTCCCCGCGCAGCCCTTCCAGTTGACGGCGCGGGAGACCTTTGACGGTCCCATCTTCGAGACGGAGGAGGGGAGGCACCGGCTGAAGGCGGCCCTCTCCCGCTATCCGACGAAACAGGCGGCGCTCCTCCCCATGCTCGGCTTCGTGCAGTCGGTGAAGGGGTGGATCGAACCCGCGGACATGGTCGAAGTCGCCGAGGCGCTGGACCTTACGCCCGCTTACGTGCACTCGATTGCGACCTTCTACACGATGTACAACAAGCACCCGGTCGGGCGTCACTTCGTCCAGGTGTGCACGAACATCTCCTGCCACCTGAACCGGGCCGAAGAGGTGCTGCACCGGTTCCTCGCCGAGACGGGGACGCGGGAGGGCGAGATCTCGGCGGACGGCGAGTTCACCGTGATCGAGGCGGAATGTCTCGGCGCGTGCGGCTTCGCCACGGTCGTGCAGGTGAACGACCGCTACCTCGAGGATGTGACGCCGGACCGCGTGTCCGAGATCGTGGCGAATCTGCGCGGGGCGGGTGATGGCGGGGCGACGGACGGGCCGGAGGCGGGAGGCGGCGCATGAGCTTCCCGCACGGCAGCGACCTCGAGACGACGACGCGGCTCTCGCGGCACCAGGGCGAGGCCGAAGCGCGCACGCTCGAAGGGTGGCGCGCCCGGGGGGGCTACGAGGCGCTCCGGCGGTCGCTCGACATGTCGCCGGCCGAGATCACCGAGGTCGTGAAGGCCTCCGGTCTCCGCGGGCGCGGCGGCGCGGGCTTCCCGACGGGCCTCAAGTGGAGCTTCATGCCGAAGGACGACGGCAAGCCGCACTACCTCTGCTGCAACGCGGACGAATCCGAGCCGGGCGCCTTCAAGGACCGCGAAGTCATCCGCTGGACGCCCCACCTCCTCATCGAGGGCTGCCTGATCGCGTCGCGCGCGATCGGGGCGGAGCACGCATACATCTACGTGCGGGGCGAGTTCTTCGAGGAGACGGAGGTCCTCAACGCCGCGGTCGTCGAGGCGTACGAGAACGGTCTCGCGGGAGACGGGGTCCTGGGCTCGTCGTGGTCGTGCGACGTGACGATCCACGCCGGGGCCGGGGCATACATCGCCGGCGAGGAGACCGGCCTCATGAACTCGCTCATGGGCAACCGCGCGGAACCCTGGGCGAAGCCGCCCTTCCCGGCGCAGGCGGGGGCGTTCGGGATGCCGACGACGGTGAACAACGTCGAGACGCTCGCCGCGGTCCCGATGATCCTGGAGAACGGCGCGGACTGGTACCGGCAGTGGGGGAGCGAGGAGTCGCCCGGCACGAAGCTGTGGAGCTGCTCGGGCCACCTCGTGCGCCCCGGCAACTACGAGTTCGCGCTCGGCCTGCCGCTGAGCGACATCATCTTCGAGGCCTGCGGCGGCACGCCCTCGGGCAAGCCCGTGAAGGCCGTGATCCCGGGCGGGTCGTCCACGGCCTTCCTGACGGGAGATGAACTCGACTGCCCGACGACGTACGAGGGGCTGGCGGAGGCGGGAAGCGCGCTCGGCACCGCCTCGCCGATCGTGATGGACGAGGACACGGACATCGTCGCGGCGATGCGCCGGATCGCGCAGTTCTACGCGCACGAGTCGTGCGGCCAGTGCGTGCAGTGCCGCGAGGGCACGTCGTGGGTCGTCCGCATCCTGCAGCGCATCGAGGCGGGGGACGGCCGCCCGGCCGACATCGACACGCTGTACGAGCTGTGCGAGCAGATGACGGGACGCACGATCTGCGTGCTGGCGGACAGCGTCGTGTTCCCGCTCGAGTCCTCGCTGGACAAGTTCCGCGCCGACTACGAGGCGCGGATGAAGCCGACCCTGGTCGCGGCGGGGTGACGCATGGCGCGTGAGGATGGCCGAGATGGCTGAGAACGGGGCGAAGGCGACGGTTACGCTCAAGATCGACGGGGTCGAGGTCACGGTCCCGAGCGGCACGCGCGTCATCGAGGCCGCGGAGCACGTCGGCGTCGTCGTGCCGCGCTACTGCTACCATCCGGGCATCCCCACGCGACCGGCGCAGTGTCGCATGTGTCTCGTGGAGGTCGAGGGACGGCCCAAGCTCGAGCCCTCCTGCACGCTGCAGGCGGCCGACGACATGGTCGTGAACACGGCGAGCGACACGGCGCGCACGGCCCGCCAGTCGGTCATCGAGTTCCTCCTCGTCAACCACCCGCTCGACTGCCCGATCTGCGACGCGGCGGGGCAGTGCATGCTCCAGGACTACGCCTACGTCACGAACCAGCTCGAGAGCCGGGTCGACGAGCCGAAACGGATCATGGGGCGGGACCGGATCTCGGACGACATCCTCTACTTCGCGGACCGCTGCGTCATCTGCACGCGCTGCGTGCGCTTCATGCGCGATGTCGCGGAGGACGATTCGCTCATCGTCGCCCAGCGCGGGGACAAGGCCTACATCGACACCTTCCCCGGCCGCGAACTCGACAACCCCTTCCAGGGGAACATCGTCGACGTGTGCCCCGTCGGCGCGCTCGTGCACGAGGATTTCGTGTTCAAGGCGCGGGCGTGGGACATGGACGCGGCCGCGAGCGTGTGTCCGGGGTGTCCGACCGGCTGCAACGTCACGATCGACACGAAGGAGAACCAGATCGTGCGCGTGAAGCCGCGGCACAACGCGGCGGTGAACTCCTGGTGGATGTGCGACCACGGACGCAAGCACCTCGTGATGACGAACCGCGGCGTCCGGGCCGAACTCCCCCTCATCCGCGACGGCGGCGGCGACGGCGACGGCGGCGACGGTGGGGGAGGGGACGGCCGCGGCGAGCTCAGGCCGGTGGACTGGGCGACGGCGCTCGACTGGGTGGCGGAGAAGATCGACGCGCTCGGCGCGCCCGGCGGGAGCGCGGTCGTCTCCCCGGACGCCTCGAACGAGAACCTGTTCTACCTCCGGACGCTCCTCGACCGGCTCGGCGTCGCGGACGCCGGCTTCCGCGTCCCGCAGGGCGAAACCGCCGAACTCCCCACGGTGCCGACGCTCAAGCTGAGGGCGGATCGCGCGGCGAACGCGACCGGCGCCGGGTTCTTCGGCGGCCGCCGCGCGGACGGTCCGCCCAACGGTTCCGCGGGCGGAGCGCTCGTCGTGCTCGATGACGAACTCGAGGGCGCCGCCGAGGACTTCGGTGGCTCGGCCGACTTCTTCCTCTATCTCGGGACGCGGCTCCCCGGCGCGGCGCGCAACGCGGACGCGGTGCTCCCCATCGCGACCTTCGCGGAGATGGACGGCACCTTCACGAACTTCGAGGGTCGCGTGCAGCGCTTCCACCAGGCGCTGAGGCCGCCGGGGCTGGCCCGCCCGGGCTGGATGGTGCTGAGTCGCGTGCTCGCCCGCCTGGGAGACGGCGAGGCCGTGAACGACGTGCGCGGCGCGTTCGAGCGGATGGCGGCGCAGACTCCGGCCTTTGCGGGCCTGACGTGGGACGGGATCGGGCTCAAGGGCGCCCCGGCCGCCGGCTCGGCCGCGGAGGCCGCCGGCGTTGCCGGCTCGGCGGAGGCCGGCGCGTGAACCCGGTCACCGGCGGCGCCTTCGTCCTCGCCACCGTGGGGAAGGTCATCCTCTTCTTCTCGGTGCTGATGCTCGCGGTCATGCTCGCCACGATCTTCGAGCGCAAGGTGTGCGGCTTCATGCAGGACCGGAGCGGCCCGAATCGCGTCGGTCCGTGGGGACTCCTCCAGGTCATCGCCGACGGGCTCAAGAATCTCCTGAAGGAGGAGACGATGCCGGCGCAGGCCGTCCGGCCCTTCTTCCTCCTCGCGCCCGTCCTCGGGATCCTGCCGGCCACGATCCTTTTCGCCGTGATCCCCTTCGCCTCCCCCCTGCCCACGCAGTGGGGACTCGTGGAGATGATCGTGGCGGACGTGCCGATCGGTTTCCTCTACGTGCTCGCGATCGGTTCGATCGGCGTGTACGGCGTCGCCATGGGCGGCTGGGCCTCCGGGTCGAAGTACTCGCTGCTCGGCGGCCTGCGCGGCTCCGCGCAGATGGTGAGCTACGAGGTCGCGCTCGCGCTCAGCCTCGTCCCGCTCATCCTGCTGACCGGCGACGTGCGCGCCCCCGAGATCGTCTCCATGCAGCAGACGTTCACCGCGGGGCCGGCGACCTACGCGACCTGGTTCGTGTTTCCGCTCCTCATCGGTCTCTTCTTCTTCTTCGTGTCGGGGCTCGCGGAGACGAACCGCCTCCCGTTCGACATGCCCGAAGCGGAGGCCGAACTCATCACCGGATACCACACGGAGTATTCGGCGATGAAGTTCTCGATGTTCATGATCGGCGAGTTCGCGCACGTGATCACGGTCGCCGCGCTCGTCACCGTCTTCTTCCTCGGCGGGTGGGACATCCCGTTCTGGCAGGGGGACAATATCCGCGTGCTCTCCGACGGGACGGTGATCGGAGAGCCGACGTGGTGGAAGACGCTGCTCACGCTCGGCGCCTTCGGTGTGAAGACGTCGCTGCTTGTGCTCGTCTTCGTGTGGATTCGGTGGACGCTGCCGCGCTTCCGCTACGACCAACTCATGGATCTGGGCTGGAAGTTCATGCTGGAAGCGGTGACGGTCTACATCCTCGTCATCGCCTTCGTCATCCTCGGAATCGAGGCGGTCGGGATCCCGGCTGGCGGCTGGTACGCGTTCGTTCTCTTCCTCGTGAATCTTGTGCTCGCGGGGGTTCTCTTCTTCGCCATGGACCGGGGGACGCTGATCCGCGGCGGGGCGAAGGGGGCGAGGCCGGCCGGCGGCGACACTGCTGAAGGCCAGGGAGGGTAAATGCCTGGAGAGGTGAAGGTTGTGGAGCGGCCGCGCGCGGAGAGTTCGTACGTGCGGGCGGCGGCGAAGGGGATGTCGATCACGATGCGGCACCTCCTGAGCCCGAACAAGAAGACGCAGCAGTATCCCGACGAGAAATGGGAACTCGCGCCACGGACGCGCGGAACGCACCGCATGGCAGTGCACGAGGACGGACGGGCGAAGTGCGTGGCCTGTGGCCTGTGTCCGACCGTGTGTCCGGTGAACTGCATCAAGCTCGTGCCGGCGGAGGACGAGAGCGGCGAGCGCTACGCGGCGATCTACGAGATCGACGAGTTCCGCTGCATCTTCTGCGGCTACTGCCAGGAAGTGTGTCCGGTCGAGGCGATCCACCTCGGCGTGCACTACGAGAACGCGGAGTATTCGCGCGAGCGCTGGGTGTACGACCTCGAGCGGCTGGTCGAGCAGGAGCACGAAGTGACCGCGCTGTGGGATCCTCAGGACCCCGCGTCGCAGTGATGCCGCGATGATCCAGGACTTCCTCTTCCAGGCCTTCGCGGCGAGCGCGATTCTGGGCGCGGTGATCATGGTCACGCGCCGGAATCCCGTCTCCGCCGTGATCTTCCTCGTCGGCGTGTTCTTCGCGACGTCGGGCATGTTCCTCATGCTGGACGCGCACTACATCGCGGCGATCAACGTGATCCTGTACGGCGGGGCCATCATGGTCCTCTTCCTCTTCGTCCTCATGCTCCTGAACCTGGGGCACGCGGACTGGCGCGACCTGCGGGGACCCGTCGGGGGGCTCATCGGGGGCTCGATCTCGATCGCCTTCCTCGGCGTCCTCACGCGCCTCTTCGTGGGCGGCACGGAGGCCCGGCCGGTCGTGGAGATCGCGGGCAGCGCCCTGCGCGAGGCAGCCGCGGAACAGGGCGTCGTCGGCGTCGTCGCCCGGCCGCTCTTCACGGAGTACACGATCGTGCTCGAGGTCACCGGCGTCCTCCTGCTCGTGTCCATCGTCGGGACGATCCTGCTCGCCCGGAGGGAGCGCACATGAGCGAGGCCGGCATGGCGGGCGCGCTCGGACTGAACGGACTCATCGCCCTCTTCGTGAGCGCGATCCTCTTCTCCATCGGCGTTATCGGGGTCCTGCTGAGGCGCAACGCGATCATCGTCTTCATGTGCGTCGAGCTGATGCTCAACGCCGCGAACCTGTCACTCGTCGCCTTCTCGCGCATGCACGGGATCGAGGGGCAGATCTTCGTCTTCTTCGTCATGGCCGTCGCCGCGGCGGAGGCCGCCGTGGGGCTCGCGATCATCATCGCGATCTTCCGGCACTATGAAGTCGTGGACCTCGACCGCTTCCGGCTCCTGAAGTGGTGAGCCTCGGCGCCGTTTCGGGAGCCGGCGCGCTGTCGGCCGGGGTCGGCGCGTGGCCAGCGGGCGCCGCCGCCCTCGCGGGGCAGGAGGGGGCGGGAGCCGGGTTCCATCCGGTGCTCCCGTGGCTCATCCTCGCTCTCCCGCTGCTCGGCGCGGCGGTGAACGGCCTCGGGGCCTTCCTGTGGCGGGACGACAAGCGGATCCCGACGATCGTCGGCCCCGCGGCGCTGCTCGGGAGCTTCGCCGTCGTCCTCGTGAACTTCATCGGGATGAGCGGCGTGGAACTGCACGGCGCGGAAGTCGTCCGCCTGTGGAGCTGGATCGTGTCCGGGGACCTCAGCATCGGGGTCGACCTCCAGTTCGACCAGCTCTCGATGCTGATGTGCATGATCGTGACCGGCGTCGGGAGCCTGATCCACATCTACTCCGTCGGCTACATGCGCGACGACCCCGGTTATTCGCGCTACTTCTCGTATCTCAACCTCTTCGTCTTCTTCATGCTCGTCCTCGTCCTGGGGGCCAGCTTCCCGCTGATGTTCGTGGGATGGGAGGGCGTGGGGCTCTGCTCTTACCTGCTCATCGGCTTCTGGTACGAGAACCGGGAGTACGCGAACGCGGGGAAGAAGGCGTTCATCATGAACCGGATCGGCGACGCGGGCTTCCTCGTCGCCATGTTCCTCGTCTTCACGGCCTTCGGGACGCTGGACTTCGTTCCCGTGCTCGCGGCGGCGGAGGGGTCGCTCGCGTACGGCGGCGCGCTCGTGACGGGGATCACGCTCCTCCTCTTCCTCGGCTGCACCGGGAAGTCGGCCCAGATTCCCCTTCACACCTGGCTTCCGGACGCCATGGCGGGTCCGACGCCGGTCTCGGCGCTCATTCACGCGGCGACGATGGTGACGGCGGGGGTCTACCTCATCGCGCGCACGAGCGTTCTGTTCGCGCTCTCGCCCGTCTCCCAGGGGGTGGTCGCGGCGGTGGGCGCGGGGACGGCGCTCTTCGCGGCCTCGATCGCGATCCGACAGTACGACATCAAGAAGGTACTCGCGTACTCCACGATCTCGCAGCTCGGCTACATGTTCCTCGCCGTCGGGGTGGGAGCGTTCACGGCCGGCGTCTTCCACCTGATGACGCACGCCTTCTTCAAGGCGCTCCTCTTCCTGGGCGCGGGAGCCGTGATCCACGCGGTGCACCACGCATGGGCGCACGGCGACGACGCACACGGAGACGGGCACGGGGATGCGCACCACGGCGACCCGAACGACATGCGGAACCACGGCGGGCTCCGGAAGTTCATGCCCCGCACGTTCGTCTTCATGTGGGTCGCGACGCTCGCGATCGCGGGGGTGCCGCCGCTGGCCGGATTCTTCTCGAAGGACGAAATCATCTGGTACTCGGGCGCGTACGGATACCCGATCCTGTGGGGCGTGGCGCTCGCGACGGCGCTGCTCACGGCCGTGTACATGGCCCGTCTGATGGTGATGACCTTCCACGGCGGGAACCGGACCTTCGGCCACGGGGGAGCACAGGAAGCCGGGCGTCGCCTGCATGAAGTGCCCGCCGTCATGTGGGCGCCGCTTGCCGTCCTCGCCGTCCTCTCCGTCGTCGGAGGGTGGGCGAACATCCCCGAGGCGCTGCCGCTCCTGCCGACCGTCGATTGGCTGCATCACTGGCTGGAGCCGGTGTTCGCGCCGGCGATCGCCGTGAAGGAGGCGCACGGCTTCGCCCCCGAGTACCGGTCGCCGGTCGGGGGCGGCGAGGCGCTCTGGGCGGGGATCTCCGCCGCGATCGCGATCGCCGCCGTCGTCGGGACCGTCCGCGCGTTGTCGCCGAAGCCGGTGCCGACGGAGGCGGAGGCCGTGGCGCCGACCGGGTTCGCCCGGGTGCTCCACGACAAGTGGTACGTGGATGAACTGTACGACCGCGCGATCGTCCGTCCCTCGCTCGCCCTGTGGCGCGCCTGCTGGCGGATCGTGGATGCGGGCATCATCGACGGCGCTGTGAACGGCGCGGGGCGCGCCGCCCGCCTCCTCGGCTGGGCCGGGGGACAGCTCCAGACGGGCCGGGTGACGACCTACCTCGTCGCCTTCATGCTCGGGGCACTGCTCGTTCTTGGGGTGCTCTCATGATGGCCCTCTACGACGGGCAATGGATCCTGACGGCGCTCGTGCTCCTGCCTCTCATCGGCGGCGCGGCCTGTCTCGTGGTGCCGGAGGCGCGCGCGAAGACCGTCGCCCTCGCGACGACACTCGTCCTGTTCGCGCTCTCGCTGCCGCTCTTCTGGACCTTCGACACGGCGGAGTCGGGGTTCCAGAATCTCGCCTCCATCCCGTGGATCGAGGCGTGGGGGATATCGTACACGGTGGGGGTGGACGGAATCTCCATCCTCATGATCCTGCTCACGACCTTCACGATGCCGTTGGCGGTAGCGGGCTCCTTCTCCTACATCCGGCGCCGGGAGCGCGCCTTCTACGCGATGCTCCTCTTCCTCACGACGGGGATGATCGGCGTCTTCGTCGCCCTCGATCTCTTCCTGTTCTACGTGTTCTGGGAGATCATGCTGATTCCGATGTACTTCCTCATCGGGGTCTGGGGCGGGGAGCGCCGGATCTATTCCGCCGTGAAATTCTTCCTCTACACGGCGGTGGGCTCGCTCCTGATGCTCGTCGCGATCGTAACCCTCGCGTGGATCTTCCAGGACGGCTCGGGGGCGTGGAGCTTCGCCTACGAGGATCTCGTGTCGCTCGAACTCGCGCGGCGCGCGCAACTCTGGCTTTTCGCGGGGTTCGCGCTCGCCTTCGCGATCAAGGTGCCCCTCTTCCCGTTCCACACCTGGCTGCCCGACGCGCACGTGGAGGCCCCGACGGCGGGCTCCGTGATCCTGGCGGGGGTGCTGCTCAAGATGGGCGTGTACGGCTTCCTGCGTTTCGGGCTCCCCTTCTTCCCGGCCGCGGCGACGGACCCCGTGGTCGTGAACGCGATGCTCGTGCTGGGGCTCATCGGGATCCTGTACGCGGCCTGGGTGGCGGCGGTCCAGCCGGACGCGAAGAAGCTCATCGCCTATACCTCGGTCGCCCACCTCGGCTTCGTCGTGCTCGGCGTGTTCGGGCTCACGACCCAGGGGATCGAGGGCGGCATCCTCCAGATGGTGAACCACGGGATTTCGACGGGGGCGCTCTTCCTCCTCATCGGGATGCTGTACGAGCGGCGGCACACGCGGGAGATCGCGGACTTCGGCGGCATTGCGAAGGTCATGCCGGTGTTCGCCTTCGCGCTCGTCGTCGTCGCGCTGTCTTCCGTCGGGCTTCCGGGGACGAACGGCTTCGTCGGCGAGTTCCTGATTCTCGTGGGGACGTTCCGGACGCACCCGTGGATCGCCGCCATTGCGACGACCGGTGTGATCTTCGCGGCCTGCTACATGCTGCCGATGGTGCAGCGCGTCCTCTTCAACCGCCTCGATCGCGAGGAGAACCGCGCGCTCACGGATGTGAACCGCCGGGAGCGGCTGATCCTCGCCCCGCTCCTCGCGCTGATCCTGCTCATCGGCGTGTGGCCGGGCCCCTTCCTGAACCGGACGAGGGCGTCCGTGGAAGCACTCATCGAGCACGTGGAGACGCGCTCGGCGAGCGTGCCCGCCGCAGAGCCGCTGTCCCTCGAGCCCGTGCCCGTCGAAGCCGTGTCCCTCGAGGCCGCCTCCGCCGGGGCCGCCTCCGTCGAGGCCGGGGGAGGGGAGTGACGTGAGCCACTGGGTCGCGCTCCTGCCGGAAGTCGTCCTGTCGCTGGCTGCGATGTTCATCCTCATGCGCGACGCCTTCGTGCGCCCGGACGCGGGCGGGGCCGCGGGAGGCGCTGGCGCGGGCGGCGACAATCGGCGGATGTCCGTCGACTGCCTCGTCACGCTGTACTCGATCGCGGGCGCACTCATCGCGAGCCTGTGGCTCATGGACGCCTCCGCCCCGACCGACTCGATGATCGCGCTCGACGGCTTCCGCGTGGCGGCGGACGTGATCCTGCTCGGAGGAGCTCTGCTCGTGGTCTCCCTCTCGCGCGACTACCTGGACCGCGAGGGGCTGCGCTCCCCCGAGTTCCACGCGCTGATCCTCCTGGCCCTCGTCGGGATGATGGTCCTCGTCGCGGCGCGCGACCTCATCCTCCTCTTCGTCGGCCTCGAGCTGATGTCGATCTCCGTCTACGTCCTCACCGGATTCGTGCGGAAGAACCCGCGCTCCTCCGAGGCGAGCCTCAAGTACTTCATCGTCGGTGCCTTCGCGAGCGCCTTCGTCGTGTACGGGATCGCGCTCCTTTACGGGGCCACCGGGACGACGCGTCTGGCCACCGCCGCCGAGCGGATCGCGGCCGCGCCGGCCGGGGGAGACCTGCTCCTCGTCGCCGGCATCGGCCTCCTCCTCATCGGCTTCGCGTTCAAGATCGCCGCCGTCCCCTTCCACATGTGGGCGCCGGACGCCTACGACGGCGCCCCCACGCCGGTGACGTCGTTCATGGCGACGGGAGTCAAGGCGGCGGCTTTCATCGCGCTCCTGCGCGTGCTGACCGTGGATCTGGGGGGCGCGGCCGAAATCTGGAAGGGCGCCGTGTGGTGGCTCGCGATCCTGACGATGATCGTGCCGAACCTCGTCGCGCTGTCGCAGCAGGATGTGAAGCGGATGCTCGCCTACTCCTCGGTGGCCCACGCGGGATATCTGCTCGTCGGGGTCGTCGCGGCCTCCGAACTGGGCCGGTCCGCCTCGCTCTTCTACCTCGCGGCGTACACCGTCGTGACCGCCGGGAGCTTCGCCATCGTCTTTCATGTGGCGGGGCGGGGCGACCGGAACCAGCGCGTGCGCGACTACCGGGGGCTGGGCTGGCGGCGTCCGGTGCTCGGCGCCGCGCTCCTCATCTTCCTCCTCTCGCTGGCCGGCTTCCCGCCCACTGCGGGCTTCGTCGGAAAGCTGTACCTGCTTCGCGCCGCGGTGGATGCGGGGGAGATCTCGCTGGCCGTCACGCTCGTGCTGACCAGTCTCGTCGCCTACTACTACTACCTCCGCGTGGTGTGGAAGATGTACTTCGAGGCGGCGCCCGAGGACGCCCATACGCCGCCGTCTCCCAGGCCGGGGTTCAATCTCGTGATCGGGACCTGCGTGGCCCTGATCCTTCTCGGCGGCCTCTTCCCCGGACGCATCATCGACCGGGCCCACGACGCGCTCGCGGACGCACCCGCGCCGGGCATGGTCGTGCAGGCCGAGGACCCGCCGTCGCCGTAATGCGGATCCATTCCGGAATCTTCCGCGAATACGACATTCGCGGGATCGTCGGGGACGACCTGACGGAGACGGCGGCCGAACTCGTCGGCCGGGCCTTCGGGACCGAACTCGCCGGGCGGCCGTCGCCGCGCGTCGTCGTGGGGCACGACAACCGGCCCTCGTCGCCGGCGCTCACCGCCGCGCTGTGCCGCGGTCTGTGCGCCAGCGGCGTCGACGTGACGACGGTCGGGACCGTCCCCACGCCCACCCTCTATTTCGCGGCGATCGAGTTCGGGACGGACGGGGCGATCCAGATCACCGGGTCCCACAACCCGCCCGAATACAACGGAATCAAGCTTGTGCGGGACGGCGGGTCGCTCTACGGCTCGGCGATCCGGGCGCTCCGGGACCGGATCGAGGCGGAGGACTTCGCGTCGGGCCGCGGGGAGATCCGGGAGGCGGAGATCCTCGACCGCTACGTGGATGAGATCGCCGCGCGCGGACGGGTCGAAGGCGACGTGCGCATGGTGCTCGACTGCGGGAACGGGGTGGGGAGCGTCGTCGCGGTGCGCGCGCTGACCGCCGCGGGAATCGACGTGGACGGCCTCTACTGCGAGTCGGACGGGACCTTCCCGAACCACCACCCGGACCCGACCGTGGACGAGTACGTGAAGGACCTGATCGCGCGCGTCCGCGCGACCGATGCGGACCTCGGCGCGGGACTCGACGGGGACGCGGACCGGATCGGCGCGGTGACCGAGGAGGGGAAGATCATCCGGGGCGACCACCTGCTCCTCCTCTTTGCGCGGGAAGTGCTCGCGGAGCGGCCGGGGGCCGAGGTCGTCTTCGACGTGAAGTGCTCGCAGGCGCTGCCCCGGGTGATTCGGGCCGATGGCGGCGTTCCCGTGATGTGGAAGACGGGACACTCGCTCATCAAGGAGCGCATGCGGGCCGGAGGATCTCCGATATCGGGTGAGATGAGCGGACATATCTGCTTTGCCGACAGATTTTTCGGCACGGATGACGCGATCTATGCGGCGGCCCGTCTCGCGGGTCTCGTGTCTCGTTCGGGTCGCCCGCTCTCCGAGTTGGCGGCGGAGATTCCGAGCTATCCGGCCACGCCCGAACTGCGCATCGACTGTCCGGAGGAGCGGAAGTTCGGCGTCGTGGCGGAGGCCGTGCGCTTCTTCCGCGAGCGTTACGAGGTCATCGACATCGACGGCGTCCGCGTCCTCTTCGAGGGCGGGTGGCTGCTGATCCGGGCGAGCAACACGCAGCCGGTCGTCGTGGCCCGCATCGAGGCGGACACGGAGACGCGGGTGCGGGAGATCGCGGAGGTGGCGCGAACCTTTCTGGCCGGCCAGGGGGTCGACCTGCCGGCAATTTGAAGCGAGATTCGAGGCGATGAACATTCATGAATACCAGGCGCGGGAGATCTTCGTCCGGCACGGCATCCCCGTGCCGGAGGCGGAGGTCGCCGCGACGGCGGAGGAAGCCCGGGCGGCGGCCGAACGCTTCGGCGGGCCGGTCGTGGTCAAGGCCCAGGTCCACGCGGGAGGGCGCGGCAAGGCGGGGGGCGTCAAGCTCGCCGACACGCCGGCCGAGGCGCGCGAGAGGGCCGAAGCCATCCTCGGGATGGAGATCAAGGGGATCGAAGTGCGGCGGGTCCTCGTGGCGCCGGCCGAGGACATCGCGTCCGAGGCCTACGTCGGCATCGTGCTCGACCGGGCGCGCCGGGCGGACACGATCATGGTCTCCTCGGAGGGCGGCGTCGACATCGAGGAGGTCGCCGCGACGATGCCCGAGGCCATCCGAAAGGTCGCGGTGGACCCGCGTTACGGGCTCCTCGCGCACCAGGCCGCCCTCCTCGGCCATCACCTCTACGACGACCCCCGCGCGGCACGGCAGGCCTCGTCCATCATCGCGAAGCTTTACGAGGCCTACCGGGCGAGCGGCGCCACGCTGGCAGAAATCAACCCGATGATCGTGAACCCCGCCGGCGAAGTTAAGGCGATCGATGCGAAGATGAATATCGATGACAACGCCCTCTTCCGGCTCCCGGAGGTCGCGGCGCTCCGCGATACGGAGGCGGAGAACGCGGCCGAGGTTCGGGCGCGCGAGGCTGAACTCTCGTACATCCAGCTCGGCGGCAACGTCGGCTGCTGCGTGAACGGGGCCGGCCTCGCGATGGCCACGATGGACCTCGTCAAGTACTACGGCGGCGAGCCCGCGAACTTCCTCGACATCGGCGGTTCGTCGAATCCGGACAAGGTCGTGGCCGCGCTCGAACTCATCACCGAGGACCCGAAGGTGAACTCGATCCTGTTCAACATCTTCGGCGGCATCACGCGCTGCGACGATGTCGCGAACGGGATCGTGGAGGCGACGAGCCGCATGGAACTGGGGGTCCCGATCACGATCCGCCTCACGGGAACGAACGAGGAGGAGGGCGTCGCGATCCTCGCCTCGCGGGGCTTCGAGGCGATGGTGGACATGGACCGTGCGGTCGAGACCGCCGTCGGACGGGCGGGCGGCGGCTGATGGGGATCTTCATCGGAGACGATACGAGACTCGTGGTCCAGGGGATCACGGGGCGCGACGGCTCGTTCCACACCCGGCAGATGATGGAGTACGGCACGCGCGTCGTGGCCGGCGTGACCCCGGGAAAGGGCGGCCGAACGTTCGACGGCGGCGTGCCCGTGCTCGACACCGTGGAGGAGGCGGTGGCCGAGCGGGGGGCGAACACGAGCGTCATCTACGTGCCCGCGCGCTTCGCGGCGGATGCGGTGTTCGAGGCGGCGGACGCGGGGATCGCGCTCATCGTGTGCATCACGGAGGGCGTACCCGTGGGGGACATGCTGCGCGTGCTCCCGTACGTGCGGGAGAAGGGCGCGCGTCTCATCGGCCCGAACTGTCCGGGACTCATCGTCCCCGGCCGCTGCAAGGTGGGGATCCTTCCCGGCCAGATCGTGCGCGAGGGGCCGGTCGGCATCGTGAGCCGTTCCGGCACGCTCACCTACGAGGTCATCTTCCAGTTCACGCGCGCCGGTATCGGGCAGTCCGCCTGCGTCGGGATCGGCGGAGATCCGCTCATCGGCACGGACTTCGTCGATTGTCTCGCCGCGTTCGAGGCGGATCCGGAGACGGAGGCCGTCGCGGTCATCGGGGAGATCGGCGGGACGGACGAGCAGGTGGCGGCGGAATACGTGTCGCGGGAGATGAGCAAGCCCGTCGTCGGGTTCATCGCGGGCCAGACCGCGCCGCCCGGACGGCGCATGGGGCACGCGGGCGCGATCATCTCGGGCTCCGAGGGGACTGCGGAGGAGAAGATCCGCGCCTTCGAGAGCCACGGGATCGGGGTCGCGCGGAGACCCGCCGACCTGGTCGGGCTGATACGAGAAGGCTAGGGCGGCCGGGGCGGGAACCCTTGGCGGGGGACCCGGGGCAGGGAACGCTGCGACGCAGAACCGGCAGGAGGCGGCAATGAAGGTTCGTGAGATCATGACCCGCGACGTGACCACGGCCGCTCCCGGGATGACGCTGGAGGATGCGGCGGAAATGCTTGCGCGGAGGCGGCTGCGCGCGATGCCCGTCATCGATCACGAGGGCCATGTGCTCGGGATGCTCACGGACCGCCTGCTGATCAGCCGGCTCCTTCCCGCGCTCGAGCGGGCGGACGCCGGCGGGCCGGCGGCCGGAGGCGACGCCGCCGGGGAGGTGCGCGACATCATGGAACGCACCGTGATGTGCGTGAAGGAGGACGAACCGCTGGCCAACGTGGTTCGTCTGATGCTGGACCGGGAAATCGAACGCCTGCCGGTCGTCCGCGAGGGCCAGCTCGTCGGGTTTCTGACGCGCGGCGACATCATACGAAGGCTCCTGCTTCGGGACACGGCGGGCGAAACGGAAGAAACGAAAGGGGAGTGAAGACGTGCAGACGATGACGCTCGCGATCATCAAGCCCGATGCGTTCGGGTCCGGGAAG
>VXMR01000156.1 GCA_009841005.1 Gemmatimonadales bacterium | reverse complement strand
GGTCGTGCGCGACTTCCTCGCGAAGGTGAAGGAGCGCGCGCTCGGCGAGGATGTGCTGAAGTCGGTTCGGCCGGGCGACCAGATCGTGAAGGTCGTCCACGACGAACTCGTCGCCCTGCTGGGCGAGGCGGCGCCGGAGGAGTCGGAGGCGTCGGTTCCGCCCACGGTGGTCATGCTCGTCGGCCTTCAGGGGTCGGGGAAGACGACGACGGCGGCGAAGTTGGGGCGGCGCCTGGCACACGAGGGACGGCGGCCGGGGCTCGTGGCGTGCGATCCCTACCGCCCGGCGGCTCCGGAGCAGTTGGAGGCGCTGGCGGCGCGGAGCGGCGTGCCGCTTCTGGCGCGGCCGAGCGGCGAGGACATGGCGGAACTCGCCCGAGGCGCGCTGGACGAGGCGAGGCGGAGCGGAGTCACGCACCTGCTCCTCGACATGGCCGGCCGGCTGCAGGCGGATGAGGAGTTGCTGGAGGAGCTTCGCCGCGTGAAGGCGGCGGTCGAGCCGCAGCAGGTCCTGCTCGTGGCGGACGGGATGACCGGGCAGGAGGCGGTGCGGATCGCCGAGGGGTTCCACGGCGCGGTGGGGCTGACGGGGGTCGTCCTCACGAAGATGGATGGCGACGCCCGCGGGGGCGCGGCGCTCTCGATCTACAGTGTGCTCGGCGTGCCGATCCGATTCGTCGGAACGGGCGAGCGGCCCGAGGACCTCGCGGTCTTCGATCCCGAGCGCATGGCGGGCCGGATCCTCCAGATGGGGGACATCGTCGGCCTCGTGGAGCGCGCGCAGCAGACGATCGACCTCGGCGAGACCGAGCGGTTGCAGAAAAAGATGCTCGGAGGGAAGGGGGAGTTCGACCTCGCGGACTTCCTGACTTCCATCCAGCAGATTCAGAAGATGGGACCCCTGAAGGGGTTGCTGAAAATGATGCCGGGCGTCGACGCGCGCATGCTGGACCAGGCGGATGTCGACCCTCGTCGGGTGAAGCACCTGGAGGCGATCATCCTCTCGATGACGCCGGAGGAGCGGAGGCGGCCGGAGATCCTGAACGGGTCGCGCCGGGTGCGGATCGCGAAGGGGTCGGGACGCCCGGTGCACGAGGTGAACCGGCTCCTCAAGCAGTTCCGCGAAATGCGGAAGATGATGAAACAGATGGGCAAGCTCATGCCCCGGATGATGCCGGGAGGTCCCGGCGACCTTGCCCGACTGGGCAAGGGACTGGGCCGGGGACTGGGCTAACGAATCGGAGAACTGAATGGCGACGACAATCAGACTCAAGCGGCGTGGGGCGAAGAAGGCGGCCTCGTTCCGCATCATCGTGACGGATTCGCGGGAGGGGACGGCGGGCGCGTCGATCGAGCGGCTCGGCCTCTACAACCCCCGCACGCAGCCGTCACTCGTGCGGATCAACGCCGCGCGCACGCTGCACTGGCTCAACGAGGGCGCGCAGCCGACGGACACCGTGCGCTCGCTCCTGCGGAAGACGGGCGTCTGGAAGCAGTTCCACGACGGCGTGGATCCGGGGTCGCTCGAGACGGCGATCATCGAGATCGGTCCGCCGCCGGGACAGCGCGGCACGTCCCGGCGTCCGAAGCCGAGCGCCGAGGCCCCGCCGGAGCCCGAGCCCGAGCCGCCCGCCGCCGAGAAAGCCGAACCCACCGAGCCAGCCGCTGAAGCGGAGGCCGCGACCGAAGCCGAGGCTCCGACCGAAGCCGCCGCTCCGGCCGAAGACGCGGTGGCTGAAGCGGCCGACGCCGGCGACGGGGCCGAGGACGCAGCGGAAGCCGCCGAGGCCGACGCGGGCGACGAGGCGAGCGACGCTGGCGACGACGCTGGCGACGCCGAAGCCGACGACTAGCGCCACCGCGACCATGTCCGACGCGCCCGTGATCGTGGCCCGCATCGCCAGGCCCCACGGGATCCGCGGCGGGCTGCTCCTGGAAGCCGAGACCGACCACGCCGAGACGCTCTTCCGGGCGGGTCGCCGGCTCGATCTCATCGACGCCACCACCGACGTACGGGCGGACGCCGGTGCGCGAGCGGACGCCGGCACCCCGGCGGGCGGGTCCCCTCGGCCCCGGGCGCTCACGCTGGAGACTGCGCGGCCCCACGGCAGACGGTGGCTCGTCGAGGTCTGCGAGGTGGCGGACCGCACGGCGGCCGAGAAGCTCCGCGGCGCGCGCCTGGGTGTCCCCCGCGAAGAGCTGCCGGATCTGCCCGACGGGGGCTATCTGCTGCACGATCTGATCGGCATGTCGGTGTGCGAGGCGGACATGACGATCGGAGTGATCCGGGAGGTGTACGATCAGCCCGGCGCGCCGCTCCTCGCCCTCGAGGTCGGCGGCCGCGAGCGGCTGATCCCGTTCGAGGCGGAGCTTGTCGTGGAGCTGGACTTCGAGGCCGGGGAGGTCCACATGAAGCTCCCCGCCGGCCTGCTCGATATCTGACGCGAACGATCCGATGCGAATCAACGTCCTCACCATCTTCCCCGACTATCTCGAAGGCCCGCTGGGCCTCTCGATCCCGGGGCGCGCCCGCGAGGCGGGGCTCGTCGAGTACCGGCTCATCGACGTGCGCGCGTACACGGACGACCGGCACCGGACGACGGATGACGAGCCGTTCGGCGGTGGGGGCGGGATGGTGATGAAGCCCGAGCCCTTCGATGCCGCGCTCACCGCGCTGGACCGCCCCGGGCGCGTGATCTCGCTCTCCCCGCGCGGACGGCCTTTCGACCACGAGACGGCGGTGCGCTTCGCGCTCGAGCCCGACCTCACGCTGTTGTGCGGGCGCTACAAGGGGATCGACGAGCGGGTCATCGACGCCCGGGTCGACGAGGAGATCTCCATCGGCGACTACGTCCTCAGCGGGGGCGAGCCGGCCGCGCTCGTCGTCATCGACGCCGTGGTGCGCCTCCTCCCCGGGGCGCTCGGCGATCACGATTCGGCCTCCTCCGACTCGTTTTACGAGGGGCGCCTCTCCGCCCCCTCCTACACGCGGCCCGCCGAGCACGGCGGCCGACACGTGCCGGACGTGCTCCGGTCGGGGGATCACCCCCGCATCGAACGCTGGCGCGCCGCGCAGGCCGATGCGGCGACGCGACGCCGCCGCCCCGACCTCCTCGACCTCGACGCGACCGACTGACCGGCTGACCGACCGACCGACTGACCGGTTTTTTGGCGCGGGTTCGCCAGGAATGGTATACTAAAGGGCTGCGACCGTACCCATCGTCACATTGCCGCACCCCTCCCGTGACGCAGAGGATACGCAGCCGGAAACGCACTTGGAGACGCAGGAAACGAGGATAGACGAACGATGGATCCCAGAATCGCCGGTATCGAGGAGGGATATAAGCG
>VXMR01000054.1 GCA_009841005.1 Gemmatimonadales bacterium | reverse complement strand
CGTAGCGGCGCAGCAGCGTCAGCAGCCGGTACTGGGCCGCGTCGAGGTGGGCGCACAGTTCGGCGATCGCGTCGCCGACCGGGTCGCCGGCCAAGGCGGCAGGGTGCGACCCGTCAGCGTTCGGGGCGTTCGGGGCGTCGGGCGTGAAAGGCATGGCGTTCTCATCCGAATCTCAGGGTTCCACGGGGGTACGCACTCATACCCCGATCTTCGGTAAATGTTCGGGTTTCGTCTCAACGCGGTCTCAACCGGGCTCAACCGACCTCCACCGATCTCGACGCCCGCGAACGTTCCCGCGGGAACGCGGCGGCCAATCACACCCGTAGTGCCGGGTCCGCCGGAACGGCGTAGCCGGTTCGGGCGTTGGGCTAGCCGTCGCGGAGGATGCGGGCGGCGGCGGCGGCGCCGGGGCGGCCGTTGAGGCCGCCGCCGGGGTGGGTGCCGGCGCCGCACAGGTAGAGTCCGTCGACTGGGGTCCGGTATCGGGCCCAGCCGGCGACGGGGCGCCCGAAGAAGACCTGGTCGAGCGTCATCTCGCCATGGTGGATGTGCCCCTCCGGCAACGCGAACCGGTCGGCGAGGTCGGCCGGCGTCAGCACGTGCCGGTGCAGGATCGCCCCCTCGAGGTTCGGCATGTGCTCAGCCAGCGTCGCGACGACCGCGTTCCCCAGCGCGTCGCGGCGCTCGTCATTCCATGATCCGTCGGCCAGTCGGAAGGGCGCGTACTGCGCCGCTACGGACAGGAGGTGACGCCCTTCCGGCGCGAGCGACGGATCGAGCGCGGTCGTGAGGACGGCGTCCAGGACCGGCCGCGCGGAGGGACGGCCGTACTTCGCGTCGTCGTACGCGCGCTCGATGTAGTGGATGCTGGGTGCGACCGTGATGGCGGCGCCGGCAAGCACGGCGGCTTGGGCCGCTTCGCCGCCGGACCGGGCCGCGTCACCGCAGGAGCGCAGGCGCGGAGGCTCGCCCAGCGCGAGGTGCACCTTCGCGATGACGCCCCGGTACTTGATGTGGTCCAGCGCGCGGACGAACTCGGGGGCCAGTTCGCCGGGGTCGACGAGGCCGAGCAGCGTGCGGCCGGGATCCGCGGACGAGACGACGCGGGACGCCGCGATCTCGCCGCCCCCGGCGAGCGTGATGCCCGTTGCGCGCCCGTCCTCGACGCGGATCGAGGCCACCTCGTGGCCGAGGCGGACCTCCGCCCCCGCCGAGACGGCGACGCGCTGAAGAGCGGCGCCGAGGGCGCCCATCCCGCCGCGCACCTGGCGCCTTCGCCGCACAACGCCGCCCGCGCCCACCATGTGGTGGAGGAACATGTAGCCGGTACCCGACGCCAGCGGCCCCTGACAGATCCCCCGCACGCCGTCCGCCGCGAGCGCGCCCTTGAGCGCCTCGCTCTCGAACCACTCGTAGAGCAGTTCCTCCACCGTCATCGGGATGAGCCGCATCAGCTCGAGGGCGTCCCGCCGTCCCAGGCGGTTCAGCTTCGCGCCGAGGCGAACGAGTTCCCACAGGTCGCCGCGGTCCGCGCCCGCGAGCCTCGGCGGCAGCGCGCCGTACAAGACGGCGAGGGCCCGGCTCGCCCGCGACATCGCGCGCACGAACTCCGGCCAGCGGTCGGCGTCCCGTGCGGAGAAGGTCCGAATCCGATCCGCCGTCCGGGCCGGATCGCTCTCCAGGATGAGCGTTCCCCCGTCCGGCTGCGGCGACACGACGCAGGCTGTGGGAGACATGAGGTCCAGCCCGGCGCCCGTCGGTCCCGCCGCCTCCAGGCCGAGGTCCGCCATGACGCGCGGATCGATCCCCGTCAGGCTGTGCGCGCCGGTGTCCACGCGAACCCCGGGCCACAACTCCTCTGTGGCGGCGCATCCCCCCGCGGCCTCGCCCCGCTCGACGACGATCACGCGGAGTCCGGCCCGCGCCAGGTACGCGGCCGCGACGAGACCGTTGTGGCCCGCCCCGATGACGACTGCGTCGACGGCGCTCACGGACGCCCCCGCGGCGGCCGCCGCAGGTCCCGGAGGATCTCGAGCGCGGCGAGCCGCCCCGACGCCCCGCACACGCCGCCCCCCGGATGCGTGCCCGAGCCGCACTGGTAGAACCCGCGCACCGGCGTCCGGTAGTCGGCCCACGCGGGCGAGGGACGGAAGAAGAAGAGTTGCTGCGGCGTCAGCTCGCCGTGGAAGATGTTGCCCTCGGTGAGCCCGAGTTCCTCCTGCATGTCCAGTGGCGTGAGCACCTGCCGGTGGAGGATGGAGTCCCTGAGGTTCGGCACGTACTCCGAGAGCGTGTCGACCACCGCGTCCCCGAACGCCTCCCGTTTCGCGTCGTCCCAGCCGCCCTCGATGTCGAAGGCGGCATACTGGACGAAGATCGACATCACGTGCCGTCCCGGCGGCGCCATCCCCGGGTCGATCATGGATGGAATCACGATGTCCATGTACGGCTGCCGCGAGAATCCTCCGTACTTCGCGTCGTCGTAGGCGCGCTCCAGGTAGTCCATGCTCGGACTGATGGAGAAGGCCCCCCGCAGGTGCGGCCCCCCTCCCGGCAGGCACGAGAACTCCGGCGCCTCCGAGAGCGAGAGGTTGACCTTCCCCGAGGAGCCGCGGATCCGGAAGCGCCGGATCGCCTGCACGAGATCGTCCGGCAGCTCCTCAGGGTCGAGCAGGCCGAGGAAGGTGCGCTTCGGATCGACCCCCGACACGACCGTCTTCGCCGTGAGTTCCTCGCCGTCCTCGAGTACGACCCCGTGAGCCCGCCCGTTCCTTGTGAGCACCCGCTCCACCGCGGCCCCGGTCCTGATCTCGGCCCCATGCGACCGTGCCGAGGAGGCAATGGACTCGCTCACCATCCCGTTCCCGCCCCGCGCGAAACCCCACGCCCGGAACACCCCGTCGATCTCCCCCATGTAGTGATGGAGGAGGACGTACGCCGTCCCCGGAGACCGGGGGCCGAGGAAGGTCCCGATGATCCCGCTCGCGGACATCGTCGCCTTCAGCACATCCGACTCGAACCACTCGTCGAGATAGTCCGCCGCGCTCATCGTCCCCAGCTTGAAGAGCGCGTGGAACTGGTTCTCGTCGAGGCCGCGCGCGTGCCGTCCCAGCATGAGCAGGGTCTTCAGACCCCGCAGCCCTGGAGAGAGCGGGTCGGGAGGCACGATGCCGAGGAGAGGTTTCACGGCCCACGCGAGCCGGTACATGAGCGTCGCGAAATCGTCGTACGCCTCGGCGTCGTTCGGGGAATGGCGATAGAGGTCGCGCCGCGTCTGGTCGTGGTCGGCCCAGCGCCCGAGGTAGTCGCCGTTCGGAAGCGGGGTGACCGTGCTCTCCAGCGGGAGGATCTCCAGCCCGTGCCGCGCGAGCCGCAGGTCGCGGATGATCTCCGGCCTCAGCAGGCTCACGACGTAGGAGGCGACGGAATACTTGAAGCCCGGGAAGATCTCCTCCGTCACCGCGGCGCCGCCCACCAGGTGCCGGCGCTCGAGCACGACCACGCGAAGGCCCGCCCGGGCGAGGTAGGCGGCGTTGATGAGGCCGTTGTGGCCGCCCCCGACTATGATCGCGTCGTACGTGTTCGTCGCGCTCACGGGGTGGCCCGTTTCCTGTCGGGGTCGAAGAACGGCGTCTTCTCCACCGTGGCGCGGGCCCGGCGCCGCCGGTGCTCGACCGTCACCTCGATCTCGAGTTCGGTGCCGACGGTGGCGGATTCCGCTTCGAGGTGCGCCAGCCCCAGGTAGGTCTTGAGGGTCGGCGACCAGCCGCGGCTCGTGGCGTATCCCACCTGCCGCCCGCCGGCGTACAGCGGCACGCTGCTGCGCAGCGTCGTGCCCGGCAGTTGCGGGGGGAGGCCGACGACGGCGTACGCCGCCTCGAGCGACTCCCAGTCGAGGGCGATTCCCCGGAAGCGCCAGGCGGGCGGGCGGGCCCGTTCGGCGCGGAGGGCTGCCCGGCCCACGAAGTTCGACGCCTCGAGCGACACGGTCCAGCCGAGGCCGAGTTCGTACGGAGACGACTTTTGGTCCTCGATGATCGCGCGGTGGGCTGGGATGAAGTCGACGTCGACGAGGAGCAGGCCGGCCTCGAGGCGCGCCATGTCCAGGGCGAGCATGCCCGCCGGGGCGAGGCCGAACGGCTCACCCGCCGCCGTGAGGGCGTCCCACAGCGGAATCGCGTCCGCGGCCCCGACCCAGATCTCGTAGCCGAGGTCGCCGGTGTAGCCCGTCCGTGAGACCTCCGCGGCGATCCCCGCGATCCGCGCCGGCATCACGCGGAAATAGCCGAGTCCCGCCACGTCGCCGTCGGTGATCCGCTTGAGCAGATCGCGCGAACGGGGCCCCTGGAGGGCGAGCGCGGCCACCCGCTCCGTCTCCTCCTCGATGGTCACGTCGAGGCCGCGGGCGTTCTCGTGCAGCCACTTCAGCGTCGGTTCGGCCGACGTGAGGCGAAAGTCGGACGCGCCGAGCCGGTGCAGCGTGCCGTCGTCCCGCACCTTCCCCGCCGCGTCGCACCACGGCGTGTAGTACACCTGCCCCACGTCCTGCCGGTCCACATCCCGCGTCACGACCCGGTTCGCGAGCGCCGCCGCGCCCGGGCCCGAGAGCCGGTACTTGTAGAGCGGCGAGACATCGATGAGCGCGCACGCCGAGCGGATGGCCTGGTACTCGTGCTCGTGGGTCGGCTCGTACGAACCCGCCGAAAGATGCCCGGCCCAGCGCCGCCAGTTGCCGGCCTGGCAGAGCGGGCCGGTCCGTTTGTGAAAGGGCGTTCCCCGGACGACGGAGGGCGCTGGCACCGTGGTTTTGGCGCGGGTTGCCGGCTGCGGGATCGGCGGGCTAGCCCGGGAGCCGCAGGGCGACGAGTTCCGCCGGCACGCCGCGCCCCGCGACCGCCGCGACGATGTACTGACGACCATCGTGCATGTACGTCATCGGGACGCCGGTCTGGTGCGACGGCAGTTCGATCTCGGCCAGGATCTCGCCCGTCTCCTTGTCGTGCGCGCGCAGGAGGCCGGTGAGGTCCGCCGACATCGTCCCCCCGCCCGTTCCCGCGAAGAGCAGCGTGCGCGTGGCGAGGAGTCCCGCCCGGCTGGGCCGCCCCGTGCGCGGGACGTCAACCCCTTCCAGCGCCGGGTGCTCCTCCACGAACGACGGCGTGTGGTCGTTCGCGACCTGCCACACCTTCCGGCCCGTCTTCATGTCGAGCGCCGTGATCCTTCCCCACGGCGGCTTCAGGATCGGCAGTCCCTGCGGGCCGCCGACGCCGCGGGGCCGTCCGGCGATGTAGCGCATGTTCGACGACTCGGGATCGTTCACGAGCCCGATCACGGAGCCGCGCGTCGCGGACCCCACGAAGAGCCGCTGCGTCTCCGGGTCGTACGCCGCGCCCGGCCAGTTCGCCCCGCCAAGGCTGCCGGGCGTGATGAGGGTCCCCTGGTTCCCCCCCTCGACGAGCACGGTCGGCGGCGTAAACAACTCGCCGAGCGTGAGGTTCTTCGCGATCTCGAGCGCCTCCGCCTTCAGTTCCGGCGTGAGGTCGATCAGGTCGTCCTCGGTCGCGCCCTGCATGTCGAACGGCACGGGGAGCGTCGGAAAGGGCTGCGTGGGTGCGTACCATTCCCCCGGCACGTCGCCGGCGGGCACGGGCCGCTCCTCGATCGGCCACACGGGCTCGCCCGTCACGCGGTCGAATACGTACGTGAACGCTTGCTTCGTCACCTGCGCGACGGCCGGGATCTCCCGCCCATCCACCGTGATGTCCATCAGAACCGGCGCCGCCGGCGGATCGAAGTCCCAGATTCCGTGATGGACGGTCTGGAAATACCACACGACTTCGCCCGTGCGCGCGTCCACGCACACGAGGCTCTGGGAGTAGAGGTTGTCGCCGGGGCGGTGGCCCCCGTAGTAGTCGCCCGTCCCCGCCTCCACCGGCAGGTAGACGTAGCCCCGTTCGAGGTCGGCCGTGAACGGCGTCCACACCGCGGCGTTCCCCGTGTAGTCCCAGGATTCGTCTTCCCACGTCTCGTGGCCGGGGTCGCCCGGCTGGGGGATCGTGTGGAAGGTCCACAGTTGCTCGCCCGTCCGCGCGTCGAAGCCCCGCACGTGGCCCGGCGGCATCTCCTTCGTCGGAGGACGCCCCCCCTGCGGGAGCGCCGCCCCGACGACGATCACATCTCCGACGACGACGGGGGGAGAACTCGAGCCGATGCGGTCGTTCACCAGGTCCAGTTCGCGTCCGAGTCCCAGCTTGAGGTCCACGACGCCGTCCTCGCCGAAGGCCGGATCGGGGAGGCCGGTCTTCGCGTCCAGCGAGACCATGTGATAGGCCGGGGTGATGAGGAGCACCCGTTCCTCGGCGCCGTCCGTCCAGTAGCCGACGCCGCGCCCGGAGTTGCCGCGCGGCGCGTTCCGGCCGCGTTCGCCCTCATCGAGCCGATACATCCAGAGCGTCTCTCCGGTCTCCGGATCGATCGCCACCGCCGCCCGCCGGAATCCCGCCGTCGCATAGAGGACCCCGTTCGCGTACAACGGGGTCACGCGGTAGTAGCCCTCGGGGGTCGGGCCGAAGTTGCGCGCCTGCCAGCGCCACGCGATCTCCAGATCCTCCACGTTCGAGGCGTCGATCTGGTCGAGCGGCGCGTAGCGCGTGGACCCGGCGTCTCCCGCCCAATAGCGCCATTCTCCGGCGGCAGCGTCGGTCTGGACGGTCACGGGAGCCCGACCGCACGCCGATGCCGCGCCCAGCAGAACCAGGCCGATCAAGCCACCGAACTGCCTGTTGCCTCGGATCATTCGTTCAACTCCGCGAGACCGGTGTGAAGGTTATGTACACCCTGCGACGGTTCTTCCGTCGCCGCTACACTTCGCCCCATCGCCCCACCGGGCAACCGTACCGCCCGGAAACCTCTTCGACTATTAATCCTGTATCATGTGCAGACCGCAGGGGAGCCCCGGCTGTCACGATGCTCCGGCCGGGCCGCACGAACGGAGTGAAGTGAATGTCGAGGGTGCCCGTGAAATGGACGCTTGCCGCGGTGCTGGTCCTTTCGTGTGACGGGAGCGCGACCGGACCTTCCGGCAGCCTGTGTGATGTCCGAGCCGGCGTCGAAGTGTGTGTGGACCGGCCCGAATACGGGATCTTCCAATCGATCATCGTCACCACGCGCAACATGTCCGATAGTACGATCTTCAGGGATCGGTGCGGGATGACGATCGGTCTGGTGAGGGGCGCGGCCGACGAATCCACGCCACCGTACGTTCCACGGCGGCGCTGCGCCATCGGTCTCACGGCCGCGGACATCCTGGAGCGGGCGGTGCAGATGGGTGCGGGGGCGTCGGACCGGGACACGTTACCACTCGCCGGGTTTGTAGTGCAGGGCCACTATCGAGCAAACGTGTGGCTCCTGGCGCCGGACGGGATGCTGGCTCTGGACATGCCGGTCAGAAGCGGCCTTTTTTCGGTCTTCCCCTCACAGAACTGATATGCGCCGAGACCTGAACTCCCGGACGCCGAAGATGTCGCGCGCCTTGCCGATTCCCGCGCTGGCCGCCGCCCTCGTCCTCTCGTGCGGGGAGGACGCCGTCGGCCCCGCGACTTCGCTCTGCGACACGCGGCACGGCGTTGAAGTGTGTGTCGACAAGCCCGAGTACGGACGCAGCGAGCTGCTCATCGTTACGACCACCAACGTCTCCGGCAGCCCCATCTTCAGGGACTCCTGCGCGATCAAGCCCACGGGCGTGACGAATCTCAGCGCGGAATTCGAGGAGGTCTACAATCCTCGACTGCACTGCGGCCCGGAGGTCACTCGAACGGACATCGTCGAGCGCATGGTCGAGATCGCGGCTGGGGCCTCAGCGGTTGAGACCCTGAGATTCGCGGTGCACGCCTTCCAGGGCTGGTACAGGGTCAACGTGTGGATCCTCGATCGGGAAGGAAGTCTCGCATTCGATACGCCGGCGGTCAGCGGAGTCTTCCGTGTGCATCCCTCCACGAACTGACGCGCTCCCCGTGATCCGCGCGGCCGGACGCGCGACGTTTCTGCTGCACGCGGCCGTGGTGCTCGCCTGGCTGGCGCTCTCGCCGGCGGCGGCCCAGCCGCCGCCTCGAGAATACGAAGCGCTGGCGGCGGCGTCCCCGCCCGTGATCGATGGGTCTCTTGATGACGCGGTCTGGCGCGCGGCGCCGTGGACGGAGTCCTTCGTCGACATTCGCGGCGAGGGCTGGCCCGAGCCCCACCTGGGGACGCGCGCGAAGATCGTCTGGGATGAACGCTTCCTCTACGTGGGTGGCGAACTCGAGGAACCGCACCTCTGGGCGACGCTGGCCGAGCGCGACGCCATCCTCTACCGGGAACACGATTTCGAGGTCTTCCTCGATCCGGACGGCGACGGCCTCGCCTACTACGAACTCGAGATCAACGCGCTCGGAACCGAGTTCGATCTCTTCCTCGACAAGCCGTACCGCCGGGAGGGAAGGGCGGACATCGCCTGGGACATGGAGGGTCTGCGCACCGCGGTGCGCCTCGACGGCACGCTGAACGACCCCTCCGACGAAGACATCGGCTGGTCGGTCGAGATCGCGATCCCCTGGTCGGCGCTGCGCCCCCCTGGCGCCCCCGCGGAGGCCGCGGTCGCGCCCCCGAGGCCCGGCGAGGTCTGGCGCGTGAACTTCTCCCGCGTACAGTGGCCGCTCGTCGTCGTGGACGGAGAGTACCGGAAGCGGCGGGAACCCGTGGATTCGAGCGACCATCCTGAAGAGAACTGGGTGTGGTCGCCGCAGGGGGAGATCGACATGCACATACCCGAGAGGTGGGGCGTCGTGCGTTTCGTCGCCGGTCGGGACGACTCCCCGTGAGGCGCAGAGAGTTCCTCCGGGCCGCCGGCAGCGCGGCGGCGCTGGGTGCGGCGCTTCCCGCCTGCGCGGTCCCGCCCGATCCGGAGGCGCCCTTCACGCTGTGGACGTGGGTTCACGGGGACCGCGATCGCGACACCGCCGCCTGGCGCGAACAGTTCGCCCGACTTCGGGAGGCCGGCTTCCACGCGGTCCTCGTGGGTGGCGGCGACGTCGACCTGGTATCGGGAGCCGCCCGCGCGGAGGGACTCGAGTATCACCGCTGGTTCTGGACGATGAACCGTAACGGCGACGCCTGGGTGCAGGAGAACCACCCGGAGTGGTTCACGGTGAGCCGGAATCTGGAAAGCTCGCTCGATCACCCCCCCTACGTCGGGTACTACAAGTGGGTCTGCCCTTCGCGCGGGCCCGTGCGCGAATACCTGCGCGGACGCATCGCGGACCTCGCCGCCGACCCGGCGGTGGACGGCGTCCACCTCGACTACGTGCGCCACTGCGACGTCATCCTCCCGCGCGCTCTCTGGGAGACCTATGACCTCGTGCAGGACGTCGAGCACCCGGAGTTCGACTTCTGCTACTGTGACGTCTGCCGCGAACAGTTCGCCGCTCTCGATGGGAGGGACCCGCTGGAGATCCCCGATCCGCCCGCCGACGAGGCCTGGCGCCGCTTCCGGTGGGACTCCGTCACGGGCGCCGTGCGCGCACTCGCCGAGGCGGCCCGCGAGCACGGGAAGCCGATCACGGCCGCCGTCTTCCCGACCCCTTCCATCGCCCGCACGCTGGTCCGCCAGGACTGGGACCGGTGGCCCCTCGACCGCTTCTTCCCGATGCTCTACCAGAGCTTCTATCTGGAGGACATCCCCTGGATCGGCGACGGCGTGCGCGAGGGGATCGCGGCCCTCGCCGCCACCGACGGCGACGTTCGCGGAGGAGCCGCCACGCCGCTCAACGCCGGACTCTACCTGCCGTCGCTCGATCCGGCCGCGCTCGCGGAGGCCGTCGCGACGGCGCGCGAGGCCGGCGCCTCCGGCGTGTCCACGTTTGAGATGGACGGCCTCACCGCCGACCACCTCGCCGCGATCCGCGACGCGACGGCCTAGCCCGGCGCTGCCGCCGGCTCCACGCCCCGGGCGCCTGCCGGAGGGCGGCGCCGGGCTCTTGTCACCCGGGGACGACCCTGTCAACATCGATGTACCGCGACGGGCCACCGCCAACCGCAGGAGTCTGCCATGTCTCGCCGCATCCTCGGACTCGGAATCCTCGCCGTCCTCGTCTCCACCGTCCCCCTCTCCGGCCAGCGCCGCGCGATGACGATCGTGGATCTGATCGACATCCCCGGCCTCGCCGACCCGCGAATATCGCCGAACGGGTCGGAAGTGCTCTACGTGAGGACGGACACCGACTGGGAAGCCAACGCCACGGTTTCCCACATCTGGCGCGTCGCGATGGATGGCTCCGGCACGACGCGCATGACGAACGGCGAGGGCGGTGAATCGAGCCCGCGCTGGTCGCCCGACGGCTCGCGCGTCGCCTTCGTCGCGAACCGGCACGATACGGAGCACAACCAGGTGTTCGTGATGCCGACCCGCGGCGGCGAGGCCGGCGCCGTGAGCGAACACCCGAAGCCCGTGAGTTCGATCTCGTGGTCCGGCGATGGCGCCTGGATCTACTTCATGGCGGTCGACGAGAAGTCGGAGGCCGAGAAGGCGCGCGAAGCGGTCAACGACAACGTGTTTCGCTATGAAGAGGACAAGCGCCCGACCGGACTGTGGCGAGTGCCGAGCGAGGGCGGCGCCGCGGAGCGCGTGACGGAGGCCGGCCTGATGGTCCGCGGGTATTCGACCTCGCGCGACGGCACGCTCCTCCTCGTGCAGTTGGCGCCGACCGCCCTCTACGACGACCTGCTGAACTCGGAACTGTGGGTGATGGGTCCCGATGGGACCGGCGCGCGCCGGATCACCGACAATCACGTGGGAGAAGTCGGCGCGTCCCTTTCTCCCGACAACCGCCACGCGCTCTTCGTCGCGAACACGAACGACGAACTGAGCGACTTCTACTTCAACCAGCGCCTGTTCGTCGTCCCGACCGACGGCGGCGATCCCGTCTCCGTGGTGCCGGGAGGAAGCTTCGACGTCAACGCCGCGGTGTGGTCGCGAGACGGCCGCTCGATCTACTTCCGCGCGAATACCGGCGTTCGCCAGCAGATCTACTCCGTGCCCGCCGATGCCTCCGATGCGGAGAGCGCCGAGGCGGTCACCGAGGGAGACCACTCGGTCGGCGCCTGGGACTATCACCCTTCATCCGGCATGCACGTCTACGCGGTCAGCAGTTCGACCAACGCGGGGGACCTGTGGGCGATGACGGGATCGGGCCCGGCACGCCAGGTCACGCACCTCTTCGACTATCTTGCCGAGGAGTTCCTTCTGCCGCGCATGGAAGCCGTGCAGTACGCCGGAGAGGACGGCGTCGAGGTGGAAGGTCTCATCTTCTTTCCCATCGACTACCAGGAGGGCGAGCGCTACCCGCTCGTCGTTCAGACGCACGGAGGCCCGCCGTCGTCCGACAAGTTCCGCTTCGCGCGCTCGAGCAACTACGAAACCGTGCTCGCCGCCCGCGGATGGTTCGTCTTCAAGCCCAACTATCGCGGGTCCACCGGATACGGCGACGACTTCCTGCGCAACATGATCGGCAACTACTTCGATCAGGCCCACAAGGACGTGATGGCCGGCGTGGATCATCTCATCGAGCGCGGACTCGTGGACGGCGACCGCATGGCGAAGATGGGCTGGAGCGCCGGCGGCCACATGACGAACAAGATCATCACCTGGACGGACCGCTTCAAGGCGGCGTCGTCGGGCGCGGGGGCCGTGAACTGGATGTCGATGTACGCGCAATCCGACGTCCGCATCTATCGCACGCCGTGGTTCGGGGGCACCCCGTGGTCCGAGGACGCCCCGATCGAGCAGTACATGGCCGATTCACCGCTCTTCGACCTCCACAAGGTCGTGACCCCGACCCTGGTCCTCGTCGGGGAGAACGACGAACGCGTGCCGATGCCGCAGTCCGTCGAACTGTACCAGGGACTGAAGCACAACGGCGTCCCGACCCACCTCTACGTGGCGCCCGAGCAGGGTCACGGCTGGGTGGAGCTGCAGCAGCGCCTGTTCAAGGCGAACGTCGAACTGGACTGGTACTACCGCTGGGTGCTGGGCGAGGAGTACGAGTGGGAGACGTCCCCCGTCCACCCGGACAAGAAAGCCGCCGTCACCACGGCCGGCGGATAGCTTCGGGCCCCGGCCGGCAGCTTCGAGCCCCGGCCGGGGAGTCCGGGGCCGAAGGGTCTTGATCTGTACAGGTAGTTGTATATGTTCATGTACATGATCAGGGTCAACATCGCCGAAGCTCGGGCCGATCTGGCTCGGTATCTCGCCCGCGTGGAGCGCGGCGAGACCGTCACGCTGTGCCGGCGCAACGTGCCCATCGCCGAGATCCGCCCCCTGCCCTCGACACCGATCCGGGAACGTCCGATCGGCATCGACCGGGGCATGAAGGTGCCGGCGAGCTTCTTCGAACCTCTGCCGGAATCCGTACTACGGGCCTTCCAGGGTGACGCCGGCGAGCCGTGAGGCTGCTCGTCGACACGTGTACGTTCCTGTGGCTGGCGGCGGCGGACTCCCGGCTTTCGCGGGCGGCAGAGGCGGCGTGCCGGGATCCGGGCAACACAGTGTACCTGAGCGCGCTCTCGGCCTGGGAAATCGCGATCAAGCACCGCCTCGGACGGTTGCCGCTCCCGGAGTCGCCCGTCCGCTACGTCTCGAGCCGGCGCGAGTGGCTGGAACTCGAACCGCTCCCCTTCGATGAGGCGTCGGCGGCCCACGAAGTGCTCCTGCCGGTGCTCCATGCGGACCCCTTCGACCGCGGTCTCGTCTCGCAGGCGATCGTGAGCGGATTGACGATCGTCACGCCCGACGAGGCCATCTCCTCGTATCCGGCTCCCGTCCTCTGGTGACCGTCTCCGGCGCTGGACGCCTTGCCGCGAGGTCGGTACCGTCTTCGCCGGATGCGTGGCCGGGCTCGACGAGGGGAACTATGAGATGAAAAGCGCGTGGAGCGAGCGCGAGGCGGCGGAGTTCGTCGAACGGTACGCCGCCGAGGGCATCGGGGAGGATCTCGCGCTGCGGGTGTACACGACGCGGCTCCTGGGTTCCGAGCCTCGACTCGTGATGCACGGCGGGGGCAACACGTCGGTCAAGGGCCGCGCCCGGGACGTGACCGGGGCGGAACTGGACGTGCTGTACGTGAAGGGGAGCGGCTGGGACATGGGGACGATCGAACCGCCCGGCCTTCCCGCGGTGCAGCTCGATCCGCTTTTGGGGCTGGCTGAGATCGACGCCCTGTCCGACGAGGACATGGTCAACCTGCAGCGCCGCAACCTGCTCGACTCGACGGCGCCGAACCCATCGGTGGAGACACTCCTGCACGCGTGGGTGCCGCGCACGTTCATCGACCACACGCACGCGAACGCGGCGCTCGTTCTCACGGACCAGCCCGATGGGGAGGAGATCTGCCGCGAGGTCTACGGCGACCGGGCCGCGATCGTGCCCTACATCATGCCCGGCTTCGACCTCGCGAAGGCGGCGAAGGCGGCGGCGGACGCCCATCCGGAGGCGGAAGGGCTCGTCCTCCTAAAGCACGGGCTGTTCACGTTCGGGGACACGGCGCACGAGGCGTACGAACTCATGATCGAGTGGGTGAGCCTCGCCGAGGCGCGCATCGAAGGCGGCCGGCGGAAGGTCTTCGCCGCTGCAGAGGCGCCATCGGCGACCGCCTCAGCGGGCGAGATCGCGCCGGCCATCCGCGGCATGCTCGCCAACCGGCACGGCGGCGAGGCGCAGGAGGGCGGGGCGGGAGACTCCGAGCGCTTCATCCTCGAGCACCGGGCCAGCCCGGCCATTCTCGCTTACGTCGGCGGCTCGGAGCTGTCGCGCTACAGCCAGGTCGGCACGGTCACGCCCGACCACGCGATCCGCACGAAGCCGCTTCCCGTCGTGCTCCCCGCGCCGCCCGCCGGCGACCTCGCCGCCTGGACCCGGGAGGCGCGGGCCGCGGTCGAAGCCTACCGAACGGCGTACACGGCCTACTTCGAGCGCCACAACCCGCGCTACGGCGGGACGAAACGCATGCTCGACCCGAGTCCGCGCGTGGTCCTGGTGCCGGGCGTGGGGCTGTTCGCGAGCGGACGGGACGCCCGGGCCGCGGCCGCGGCGGCCGACCTCGCCGAGACCACCGTCGATGTCATCGCGGACGCGGAAAGCATGGACCGCTTCGAGAGCATTACCGAGGCCGAGCTGTTCGACATCGAATACTGGTCGCTCGAACAGGCGAAGCTGGCCGGTGCGAAGGAGAAGGCGCTGGCCCGCCACGTCGTCGTCGTCACGGGCGGCGTCGGCGCGATCGGCCGGGCCACGGCCGCCGTGTTCCGGGACGCCGGCGCCGAGGTCGCCCTCTTCGACCTGCCGGGCTCCTCGCTCGACGCCGCCGCCGAGGCCGGAGCGGGGCTCGCCGTCCCATGCGACGTGACGGACGACGCCTCCGTCGACCGCGCGTTCGCCACCGTCGCCGCCCGCTTAGGCGGCGTCGACATCCTCGTCTCGAACGCCGGAGCGGCCTGGCGCGGTCCCATGGCCGACGTGACGGACGAGGTGCTGCGGGAGAGCTTCGAGCTGAACTTCTTCGCCCACCAGCGCGTCACGCGGGCGGCCCTGCGCATGATGCGCGCCCAGGGGACGGGCGGCTGCCTCCTCTTCAACGTCTCGAAGCAGGCGGTCAACCCGGGCCCGGACTTCGGCCCGTACGGATTGCCGAAGGCGGCGACCCTCGGACTCGTGCGCCAGTACGCCATCGAACACGGATGGGAGGGCATCCGGTCGAACGGGGTGAACGCCGACCGCATCCGGAGCGGCGTCCTCACCGAGGAGATGATCGCGGCCCGCTCCGAGGCGCGCGGCGTGACCGAGGACGCCTACATGCGCGGCAACCTCCTCGGCAGGGAGGTCCGAGCCGAGGATGTCGCCCGGGCCTTCGTTTCCCTGGCACTCGCCCGCGCGACGACCGGCGCGATCCTCACCGTGGATGGCGGTAACGTCGCCGCCGCCCTCCGCTGACCCGAAGCGGGGTCGCGTCGATCCGGCAGGTCAGTTCCAGGTCTTCTCCAGCATCCGGTTCCACGGCAGGACGTCCACGTCGCCGTGTCGGTGAGGAAAGTCGCCTCCGTAGATCAGCCGGCGGTCGACGAACAGCCCCGTTCTCCCCAGCGCCTTCCCGAGCGTCCGCATGCCGAGGAGGAAACGCGGGACGACCGTGGCGCCGGACTTCGCCTCGGCCAGGATGAGCCGTTCTCCCCGATCAATGACGAGATTGACCTCGGTGCCCGCCGCCCTGTAATGCCGCAAACGCGGCTCTTCGCCGCGATGGGTGATCGCCTTGAAAACCTCCGCCGCCACCCAGCTCTCGAAGATCTGCCCTCTCAACGGGTGATGGCGGAGTTCCTCCGCCGAGCGGATGCCGAGCAGGTAGCAGGCCAGTCCCGAATCCAGAAAGTGAAGCTTGGGCGCCTTGATCTGACGCGTGCGCACGTTGGGGCGGTACGCCGGGACCCGAAAGACAAGGAAGCTGGACTCCAGGACATGGAGCCAAGCCTTGACCGTGTTGTGCCGGATGCCGACGTCGGCCGCCAGCGCGGACAGATTCACCTCTTCCGCGGTTCGTCCGGCAACCAGTCTCACGAACTCCGAGAAGGCCCCGAGGTTCGCGATGTTCCGCAGCGGCAGGACGTCGCGATCCAGGTACGCTGCGAGATGATCCCGAAGCCAGACCCGGGGCGAGATGTTACCCTGGTGAATCGTCGGGTACGCCCCGGTCCAGAGCGCGTCGAGCATACTCGGCGGCGGTCTTCCGAAACGCGCCAACTCGTCAAATCCCGGCGGAAGCAGTTGAAGGACGCCCACGCGACGCGCCATCCACGCGTTTATCACCGGACTCAATCCGAAGTGCATCGACCCGGTCAGCACAAAGCGCCCCGGAGCCGGATCTTCGTCCACGAGTTCCCGAAGATAGGCAATCAACACGGTCTCCAACTGGGCGTCGTGGATCACCGCCCCGTCCCGATACTCCCGCACGAAACCCTCGGGATCCAGCCGCACCTCGGTGCGCACGTCAAGCCGTCTCAGCGACACGTGGGGCCGGTCGGAGAGAACGGTCCGGCAGAGCGTCATCTTGCCGGACTGCCGTGGCCCCATGACCATTACGATCGGATAGCGCCGCAATCGTCGGCAAAACGAGTCTAAGAGGTTGCGACGGATGATGGTCACGTTTCCACGTTCTCCGGGCTCTCCGGGCTCTCCGGGGTTTCTCCCGGCTCGCCAGGTTGGACTCGGTTTTGCGGTCCGAGAGAGCGACTGTTGGAGTGATCTCGCGAACCCTCGCTCCGGGGGTGCAAATTGTCAATCGGAATGACAATCTGCACCCCCGGACGCACGGTTTAAGAAACTGATGATCCCCCTCCGCCAACGAGCGATTCGGGCGATCCTCCTGTCGGGAGCGATCCTCCTGTCGGGCTGCGCCACGAGCGCGGGGCCCGGCTGGCCGGGCGATACGTGGCCCGTCTCCACGGCGGAGGCCGAGGGCGTCGATCCGGCCGCGGTCGACTCGCTGATCGCCGACATCGATGCCGGACGCTACGGCCTCATCGACCAATTCCTCCTCATCCGCAACGGACGCGTGATCGCCGACCGCCGCTGGGACCACGGCGCGCGGTACGCCGAACTTCTCGCCGTGCAGGAGGACACGGCAGACCATCAGTACAACTACGATCACCCGTCGTGGCATCCGTACTACCGGGACACCGACCTGCACTCGCTCCAGTCCGTGACGAAGAGCGTGACCTCGGTCGCGTTCGGCATCGCCGTGGACGGAGGTCACATCCCGAGCGTGGAGGCACCCGCCTGGCCCTATTTCGAAATGTACGGGGTCGATCTCGGCGATCCGCGTCGGGCCGCCGCCTCGCTGGAAGACTTCCTCACGATGCGGAGCGGCATCGACTGGGCGGTCCCGGGCCAGACGTATGACGACGGTACCCACCCCACGGTCGTACTTGAGGCGAGCGATGCGTGGATCGACTACGTCGTCGCGCGGCCCGTCGGGACGGAGCCCGGCACTCGCTTCGACTACAACGATGGGGTGAGCGTCCTGCTCGGGAAGATCGTGCGCGAGGCCACCGGACAGCGGCTGGATGCGTGGGCGGAGGAACGCCTGTTCCGTCCCATCGGGATCGACAAGTACTACTGGAAGCTCGCCCCCGACGGCGAAGTCGACAGCGAGGGCGGCCTCTACCTCTCCACCCACGACCTCGCCCGCATCGGATACCTCATGCTCCGCGGCGGGGAATGGGACGGCCGGCAGGTCGTCTCCCGGCAATGGGTCGAAACCTCGACCTCGCCCGTTGTGCCGGACGTGGCCCCCGACAACGACCGGCCCGACACGGGTTACGGATACCAGTGGTGGGTGCCGGTGCACGAGGATGGCGAAACCCGGGTATTCGCGGGCAACGGATACGGGGGCCAGTTCCTCCATGTCGTCCCCGAATACGACCTCATCTCCGTATTCAACGGCTGGACGCTCCACGAACAGCCCGAACTCTTCAGCTGGACCGCACTCCAGGACCGAATCCTCCCCGCGGTGAGCCAACCCCGCCAGGATCCCCCGTAAGGGGTTTTCTCTCTGACTCAGGCGGGTTCGAGGCGGGCGGCGTGACGCTCGATTTCGGCAGCCAGCTCCCTCATCCCGGCGAGGACGGCGGTCTCGTCGATCGTCTCGAGCGTCCGGTCGCGCAGGACCCAGCGGCCATCGATCATGACGGAGCGGACGTCGTCGCGGCCCACCGTGTAGACGAGGTGTCCGTAGACATCGTACATCGGCGTCAGGTGCGGGCGGTCGAGGTCGATGAGGATGAGGTCGGCCCGGTAGCCTTCCGCGAGCCGTCCCACGCGGTCTCCCAGCCCCAGCGCCTCCGCCCCCACCGTCGTCACCATGCGTACGATTTCGTGGGCGGGCGTGACGACCGGATCCATGTGAACGCCCCGCTGCAACAGCCCCGCGAAACGCATCGCGGTCCACATGTCGAGGTCGTTCGAACTCACGGGTCCGTCCGTGCCGAGCGCAACGGGAATCCCCTCTTCCATCATGCGCGCGATCGGCGCGATCCCGGACCCGAGCTTGAGGTTCGAGAGCGGGTTGTGGAGGACCGCCGTCCCGGTGCGCCGGAGACGCGCGAAATCGTCGTCGGCCAGGTGGACGCAGTGCGCGAGTACCGTGCGCCCGTTGAGGATTCCGAGTTCATCGAGGTGCGCGACCGGCGTGTGCCCGAAGCGTTCGATCGTCTGCCGCACCTCGGTCGCCGTCTCCGAGCAGTGCGTGTGGAAGAGGGCGCCCGCGCGGTCCGCGAGATCGCGCGCCGCCCGGAAACCGTCCGGCGACACCGTGAGCGCATTGTGCGGCTGCACGCACGGGGTGATCAGCGGTTCCTCCGCGTAGCGTTCCAGCCAGCGCTCGCCCGTCGCTATCCTGTCCTCCGCGGCGACGCCGTCGGGTCCGTCGAAATCGAAGAAGATCGGTCCGGTGAGGAGCCGGAAGCCCGCGCCGAGCGCCGCGTCGGTCGCCGCCTCCGGGAACCAGAACATGTCGAGCGCGCACGTCGTCCCGCTCCGGATCATCTCCGCCAGCGAGAGCCGCGCCCCGAGTTCGACGCTCTCGCGGCTGACGAACGCGCGCTCGGAGACCCACAACCGCTCCAGCCACGCCTCGAGCGGCAACTCCTCCACGAGACTCCGGAAGAGGGAGTCGCCCAGGTGCGTATGCGCGTTCACGAGTCCTGGCATGGCCAGCATTCCGGCGGCGTCGATCGTCTCCGCGGCCTCCAGGCCCTCGAGTTCGGCGGCGTTCCCCACCGCGACGATCTCCCCGTCCCTGATTGCGATGGCGCCCGAGTCGAGGTTCCGCTCGCCGGCATCCATGGTGACGGCCAGGGGGCCGAGGATGAGCGTGTCCACAGGTTGCATGTGACAGTCCGGGAGGTTGACGGTTCAGCGGCCGGGAGGGCCCAATCTTCCTCCCCTCCGGCCCGGCCGCTAGTTTCTCGACGCGGTTACCGAAGCCCGGTCCATGCGCAGTGGCGACTCGGTGCCGTCCCGGCCCCGTAGCTCAGGTGGATAGAGCGCGGGATTCCTAATCCCGAGGCCGCTGGTTCGAGTCCAGCCGGGGTCATGACCGCACGTCGCGCTCAGTTTCCGACCACGTTGACCCGCGCGTACCAGATCCGTCCCGCCACGCCGTAGGGGGACTCCGAGGGGTATTCCATCGTCCACAGTTGGGCCACGGCGTCGTCCGGGAGTCGGTTCGGCAGGCGGTCAAGCAGGTTGTTGGCGCCGACGCCCACCCGGATGCGGTCGCCCAGCCGGAAGCTGACCTCGAGGTCGGCGATGGTCGCCGCGTCGATCGTGACGTTCTCCTCGAAGATGAACGGGGTCGTGACGGAACCGATCCGGTTCAGACCGAACCTCGCGCCGAAACCTCGTGCGAAGCGTACATCGGCGCTGACGCCGATCCGCTGTCCGGGCTGGGAGTCCTCGATGAGGGTCTGCTGGGTGTCTCCGATGAAGTTCTCGTTGCGGTTCGCGGTGATCTCCGTGCTGTTCCGGTGCAGGCTGGCCGACAGGTCCGCGGCCCCCCAGTCCATGCCGCGGAAGCGCCAGGTCGCCGCCATGTCGAACCCCTGCGTGCGCGTGTCGATCGCGTTCGTCCAGAACGCCACGGCGTCCACCGGCCGACCCTGGAACTGCGCGCCGGGCCGAAGTCCGTGGCTCGGGTTGAGGCTCTGGGTCAAGGCGATCGCGTCGTTGACGTTGACGCGGTAGTAGTCCGCCGTCACCAGCAGGCCGGCGTCGTTGGAGTAGACGAGTCCGCCCGTGAAGCTGAGCGATGTCTCGTGGCTCAGCGAACAGGCGCCGAAGTCGGAACACGCGATCGCATCGCCCTCGGGCAGGAACCCGGCGCTCACCAGACCCTCGCTGCCGCCCACGAAACCGATCGTGTTGAACCCCCGCTGCGGGAGTCGCGGCGCCCGGAAGCCCGTGGAGACCGCGGCGCGGAGCGCGGCGCCCGTTTCGCCCACCTCCAGGCGACCAGCCAGCTTGCCCGTGAGCGAACTTCCGGCGTCGGTATAGTGCTCATAACGAAGGGCGCCACCCAGCGTGCGCCCGCTCGGCGAGCGCAACTCCATGTCCGCGTACGCACCGACGCTGCTGCGATCCTGTTCGCTCAGCCGCGCCGAGGCCGGGCTGTAGCCGGGGTAGCCCTGTATCCCGCAGCTCGCGTAGACCGTCCCGTCGTTCTGGTGATGGGCCGCCGGAAAGCTGCCGGGCGTATCGCTCGGCCCGCACGCCCAGGAGGCCCGGTCGCCGGCTTCCATCCAGTACGAGTCCCTCCGGAACGCGCCCCCGACGGCCAGAAACGCCGGGGTCGAACCCACCTCGAGTTCCCTCGTCGCGTCGGCGTTCAGCGTCCACTGCCGCACGTTGAGCCCGCCGCTGAACGTGTCGCTGGGTCCGGCGTTGGCAGCGATCGAGGCGCCATCGGCCCCGGGGTTCCTCGCGAGGAACTCCGCCGCGTAGGACGGGTTGATCGAATTCGCGGCGCCGAAGGCGAACCGGCCGTGTCCGAACCCGAGACTGAGGTCTCCTGACCAGGCGCCCATGTCGCCCCGGAGACCCGCCACGGCGGATTTGTCCATCAGGTCCGACTCCTCGATGGGGAAGAAGCCGTCCGGATAGACGTAGCTGACCGAGCGAGGCACCCAGTCCGCCTTGCGGTACAGGCCGTCCGAGACCGCTTCGCGCCCGGAGTATCCCCCGAATGCATAGAATTCAGCCGATCCCCCGACGGGGACCGCGGCATTGGCCATGAAGGCCGCACCCCTGTAGTCGGGTTCGCCGTTTCGCTGCAGCTGGATGACCTTTCCGCCATCCGCACAGGGGCCGTAGGACGGATCGGGACCGAAACAGGTGGGTGCCTCGCCGGCCCGGTTCGTGACCTCCTGCCGCGCGACCTCCATCGTGAGGTTGAAGAAGCCGTCTCCGAGCGGAACCCCGGCGTTGGCCGAAGTGAACAGCCTCATACCGTCGCCACGCGACGTCCGGCCGAGGTAGGTGGCCGCGCTCACGCCGCTGGCGTCGTCCTTGAGCACGATGTTGATCACGCCGGCGATGGCATCCGAGCCGTACTGCGACGCCGCGCCCTCGCGCAGGACTTCGATCCGCTTGATGGCGTGGACCGGAATGGCGCGCAGATCCGTGCCCGTCGTCCCCTGCCCGGCCGCCGCGAGCAGCTTGGCGAACGCGACGCCGTGGCGCCGCTTGCCGTTGACCAGAACGAGCACCTGGTCGCCGTTCATGCCGCGCAGCGTCGCGACATGGAGGGCCGCGCCATCACCGGCGGACAAACGCGTGGAATTGAAGGACGGCGCGATGCTGCCCAGCACCTCTGCAAGGTCGACTTCGCCGAGCCGCGCGATTTCCTCCGCGCTGTAGATGTCCACGGGGACGGAAAGCGTCGCGGGATCCGCGACACCCGCCCGTGAGCCCACCACGACCTCGAGTTCCTGGACCACGACGACGGTGTCCGGGGGTTCCTGAGCCGCTGTCGAGCCGACCGAAGCCAGCGTTGCGAGGACCGCCGGGGCGAAGAATGCCGGAGCCTTCATGATTTTACCCTCTCGTCGGAGCGCCTTTTCCCGGAGCGATCCCCGACCGGGAGCCTCGGCGCCCTCGACAGCTCGTGGATTTCCGGGACACCTCAACAAGTATCATTATAAGTCAAACGACCCGCGGGTTTCACCCACCGGGAGGCACCATGGCTCGCAGCCGACTCCGTCCATCGTTCATCCTTACGGGAATCGCGGTTCTCGCCCTCGTCTTCCTTCTCGTGCAGGTGGCGCCGGATCCGGTGGATTCGGCCGCGACCCCGGGTCCGGACTCGCACGCCGACCTCGTGACGCTGTTCGACGAATGGCGGGCATTCGAGCGCCCCGCCTTCGTGGATGGCGTGCCGGACTATTCGGCGGCGGCGATGGCGCGGCAGCAGCAGGAACTCCCGCAGTGGCAGGGGAGGCTGGGCAGCGGCGCCCCGGAGGGCTGGTCCGTGGCGGAACAGATCGACTGGCACCTGGTCCGCGCCGAGATGAACGGGCTCGACTTCGATCACCGCGTGCGCCGCCCATGGTCGCGTGACCCGGCCTTCTACGTGACGATCTTCGCGGCGGAGAGCGACGTGCCGGCCCACGAAGGGGCGGTCATCCACGGCTGGATCGACCTCTGGACGTACGACTACCCGCTTTCGGAGGCGGATGCTGCCGAACTCGCGGGTCGCATCGGCGCGATCCCCGCCCTCCTGGAGCAGGCGCGCGAAAACCTCGCGGACTCGAACGCGCGCGACCTTTGGCTTGCCGGCCCTCGGGCCTATCGGGGTCAGATGCGAGACCTCGACGACCTTGCGGCGCGGGTGGCCGGGACGAGCGCCGCGCTCGACCAGTCCATCGCCGATGCGCGCGCCGCCTCGGAGGCGTTCATCGCGTGGCTGGAGGAGGAGGCGCCCTCGCGCACCGGACCCTCGGGCGTGGGGCGGGAGAACTACACGTGGTACATGCAGAACGTGCACCTCGTCCCGTATTCGTGGGAGGAACAGGTCACGATCATGCGGCGCGAACTCGCCCGCGCCCACTCTTCCATGCGGTTGGAAGAGAACCGCAACCGGCACCTGCCGGAACTCGAGCGCATCGCCTCGGCGGAGGAATACGACCGGAAGCTGAACGAATCCGTCGACCGCTACATGCGCTTCCTGGACGAGGAGGAGGTGCAGACGACGGAGGCGTGGATGGCGCCGGCCCTCCGCGCCGTGAACGGGAGCTTCACGCCCGCCGAACCCGGCGAGATCCGGAACTTCTTCTCCGAGGTGAACTACCGCGATCCGGACGCCTTCCGGCCGCACATGCACCACTGGATCGAACTCGCGCGCATGCGGGTCGACCCTCACGCCAGCCCCATCCGGGCCACGCCATCCCTCTACAACATCTTCGACGCCCGTTCGGAGGGACTCGCGACGGGCGTGGAGGAGATGTTCATGCACCTCGGGCTGCTCGAAGGCTCGCCCCGCTCCCGCGAACTCACGTGGATCATGCTGGCGCAGCGGGCCGCGCGGGCCCTGAGCGGTCTTTATCTGCACGGCGGCGTGTTCGACATGGAGGAGGCCGTGGCCCACGCGATGAAGTGGACGCCGCGCGGGTGGCTGCCGGACGGCGCCCTCGTGCGCGGCGAGCAGAGCCTCTACCTGCGGCAGCCGGGGTACGGGACGAGCTACGTGACCGGGAAGATCCAGATCGAGGAACTGCTCGCGGAGTACGCCATCCAGGAAGGCGGGGACTTCACCGTGAAGCGGTTCTTCAATGCCTTCTACGACGCCGGAGTCATCCCCATCGTCCTCACCCGCTGGGAGATGACGGGTGAAAAGGATGCCATCCTGGGGGCGAACTGACGCGGCCGACCCCACAGGACGCCACTGTGAGGGCGACCCGATGAGTGCGACCTGGATGCAGACGGCGCGGCGCCTCCTCCCGCGTCTCGCAGGACTCCTGCGGGAAATCCGGCCGACGTTCCACCTCGATTCGGTGAAGGATCTGAATGCCGGACGCCTGCGCGATCTGGGCGTCGAGGCCGTCCTGTGGGATGTGGATGGGACGCTGATGGCGCACCACGCGGGGGGAGTGGATCCGGCGCTTGCAGCCGGGTTCGAGGATCTGCTCGGGGCTCCGGGGCTGCGGCACGCGATCGTCTCCAACTGCCAGGAGGCACGCTTCGCCGAGCTGGGGGAGATCTTCCCGGCAATTCCGGTCGTGCTGGGGTACGAGACCGGGGCAGGGGCGGCGTTCCGGGTCCGCCGCGGACCGCGCGAGTCGTGGCGCGGCCCCGGCGCGGCGGCGGCTTCGTCCGATGGCGGCTGGCCTCCGGGGGAGTTGCGGCCGATCCGCAAGCCGAGCCGCGGGCTCGTGCATGCCGCGCTCGAGGAACTGAACATCGCGGACCGTCCGGCGGCGGCGCTGTTGGTGGGCGATCAGTACTTCACGGACATCGCGTCGGCGAACCTGGCGGGCGTCCGGTCGGTGAAGGTGCCCACGCTGCAGCGGGCGAGCTTTCCGGCCCCGGTCCGCTGGTCGCAGCGGCTCGAGGCGGTGCTCTACCGGCTGAAGTACGGCCGTCCGCGGCCGGACGGCGCTTGACGGACCCGGTCCTCGCCGCGCTCAAGCGGGAGGTCACGGCCTGCCGGATGTGTCCGCGGCTCGTCGAGTGGCGCGAGCGGGTGGCGCGGGAACGCCGGGCCGCCTTCCGCGACGACACCTACTGGGGCCGCCCGGTGCCGGGCTTCGGCGATCCGGCGGCGCGCCTCCTCATCGTCGGGCTCGCCCCAGCCGCGCACGGCGCCAACCGGACCGGGCGCATGTTCACCGGCGACCGGTCGGGCGACTGGCTCTACCGCGCCCTGCACCGCGCCGGGTTCGCCTCGCAGCCCGACTCGACCGCCCGGCACGATGGGCTGGTGCTCCGGAACGCCTGGGTGACCGCCGCCGTGCGCTGCGCCCCGCCCGGAAACAAGCCCACCGCCGGGGAGCGGGAACGGTGCCGGGGCTACCTCGAGCGCGAACTGGACTTCTTCGCCGACGCCCCCGTCATCGTCGCCCTGGGCGGGTTCTCGTTCGCCGCGATACTGAGGACCTTCCGCGAACGCGGCGAAGCGGTCCCGCGCCCCGCGCCCCGCTTCGGCCACGGCGTGGAAGTCGAGATCGGCCCCCGCCTGCTGATCGGCTCCTACCACCCGAGCCAGCAGAACACCTTCACCGGCACCCTCACCGAGCCCATGTTCGACGCCATCTGGACCCGCGCCGCCCGCCTCGTCACGCCACCTCAATGTCCGTGAGCCCAAAGTCGTTCCCCTTGAACAGCAGTGGTTCGCGGGCCGTCTTCGCCAGGGCATAGACAAAACAATCTCCCAGGTTCAGCGCGGCGGGATGGTTCCCCTTTCCGTAGCATCGCCACGCGTCGCGAGCCGCCTCGGAGTGTTGCCGCGTAACGGGAACCACCTGGATTTTCACTTCCTCAAGCAGATCGTCGAGGTCTTGTCCGGCACCGAATCCGCCTCTGGCTTCAGCGACCATTGCCGCTTCCACCAACGTCACCGCCGAGATTCGGGGAGCGGTTGCGCTCGCGAGCGCCCGCTCGAACCGGCGTGCGTCCTCTTCACGAAACAGGATCGCCAGGATGGCGGAGGTGTCGACGATCACTTCGGCAGGCCGTGCTCGTCGTACAGGTAGTCCCCGTGCTCGATCGCGGAGGGGCCGGGCTTGAGCCTTGCGGCGCACCGCTCGCCGATGGCGCGCATCTCCCGCATGAGCGCATCCGCGTCCCGCAGTCGCTTCTCGCGTTCCAGACGTTCCTTCAATGCGATCGTGATGGCTCCCGTTTTCGTGTCGCCGGTCAGCCGCGCCAGCTCGTCGGCCAGCCGGCACGTCTCCTCGTTCTTGATGTTGAGACTCATCATCCACCTCTCAACACGGATGGCAGAACAGATGGTAGAAACCGTCTCCGCGATTCTACCCTATCTCGTGCCGAAGTCCGTTGCAACCGACCTTGCCGCCCGCATCTTCGGGCTCCGACAGGGCGCACACCCTTGCCCGGGACCGCCGTCTCCGGTGCATGTTGCGGAGTCGCAGACCCTGGCCGCCCGCCGGACGCTCCGTGGGGCGGCGCCCGCAAGTCAGGAGATCGAGAGATGAGGAACATTCTCCGGGGAATCACGATCCTCGCCGTCGTGCTCGGGGCCACCGCCAGCCTGGTTCCCGAGAGGGCGGACGCGCAGGACAAACCCACGCTCGGGGCGGATGACTACGACCAGTGGGAGCGCCTGGGCCAGGCATCGCTTTCGCCGGACGGACTCTGGCTCGCCGTCGTCGTCGGTCGCGTGGACGAGACCTCGGAGCTTCGGGTCCACCGCACCGATTCCGATTCGGTCGTCGTCGTCGCGGAAGGCGCGCGCCCCGGGTTCGGCGCGGACGGGAGCTGGCTCGCCTACGCCATCGGCGTCTCCCCGGACGAGCGCGACCGGCTGCGCGAGCGGGGGGACCCCGTCCGCAACGGCGTCGGCCTCCTCAACCTGCGGACGGGAGAGATGGAGGAGATCGAGGCGATGCAGTCGTTCTCCTTCTCCGATGACGGGAGATACCTGGCGCTCCGCCGCTACGGCTCCGCGGAGAGCGAGAGCGCCGGCGCCGACGTCCTCGTGCGGGATCTGACCCAGGGAGGGTCGATGAGCTTCGGCAACGTCTCGGCGTTCGCGTGGCAGGAGGATGGGAGCCTGCTGGCCATGACCGTCGACGCCGAGGATCGGGTCGGCAACGGCGTCCGGCTCTACGATCCGGAGTCCGGTCGCATCCGCTCGCTCGACGCCGACGAGGCGACCTACCGAGAGCTGTCGTGGCGCGAGGATGCCCCCGACCTCGCCGTCCTCAAGACCTTCGATGACGAGGCGTACGAGGACACGGCGCATGTGGCGCTGGCCTGGCGCGGTCTGGACTCCGGGACGCCGGCGGCGTTCACGCTCGATCCGCGGGTGCCCTCCGAGCTTCCCGCGGGCACGCGGATCGTCGAGCATCGCACCCCCGTGTGGTCGGATGACGGGGCCACCCTCTTCCTCGGCACGCGGGAGCGGATCCCGTCCGACGTCCCCTCCGATGAAGCGGGGGAGGACGGCGCCGCGGCCGACGGGAGCGGCGGCGGGGAGGGCCCCGGAGACGGCGATGGAGAGGAGGGGGACGGCGGCGACGGAGGGGACGCGGCCGACGACGCGGACGATGCGGCGGAAGACGAGGAGCGCGCCGGGGTGGAGATCTGGCATTCGCTCGACGTGGACCCGGTGCCGCAGCAGCGCGTGCGCGAGCAACAGTTGCGGCGCGAGCACGACCTCGGGGCCTGGGACCTCGAGGCCGACGAATTCCTCTTCCTGGGTGGCGATCATGCGGATCGGGTCGAGATCGCGGAGGGCGGACGGCATGTGCTGGCCCGCGACGAGACGCCCTACGACGTCGACGCGATGTTCCGCCAGCAGTTCCATGACCTTTACGCCGTCGACGCGCGCACCGGGCGCCGCGAACTCGTCCGGGAGCGGATCATGGTCGGGGGAGGCTCCAGCCCCGGCGGACGTTACGTGGCCTGGTTCGAGGGGGAGGATTACTGGACCCACGACCTGACGACCGGCGAGACGCGCAACGTGACGTCCGCGCTCGGCGGAACGTTCGTGGACCTCGATCGGACTCCCACCCGCGAACAGATGCCACCGTTCGGGTTCGTCGGCTGGCTGGAGGATGACGCGGCGCTGCTCGTGAACGACCGCTTCGACGTCTGGGAGGTGAACCCGGACGGGTCCGGCGGCCGGCGCCTCACGGCCGGCACCGAGGACTCGAACCGGCACCGCATCGTGCGGCTCGACCCCGAAGCCGACGCCTTCCGTCCCGACGAGCCGCTCTACTACTCCACCTACAGCGAGTGGACGAAGGAAGCCGGGTTCTCGCGCGCCCGCCGCGGCGACACGCCGGAGCCGCTCATTTGGGAAGACGCCCGCTTCGGGGGCCTGCTCAAGGCGGCGGACGCCGACGTGTACGCCTTCCGCCGGGAACGGTTCGAGGATTCGCCCGACTATTTCGTCGCAGGGCCCGATCTCGACGACGCGCGGCAGGTCACGGCCACGAACCCCTTCCAGGACGACTACGCGTGGGGCCGGACCCAACTCGTCGAATACGAGAACGAATGGGGACGCCGGCTCCAGGGCGCGCTCGTCTATCCGGCCGACTACGAACCGGGCCGCGAATATCCGATGATCGTGAACCACTACGAGTTGCTGTCGCAGACACTCCACCAGTACCAGGTGCCCGATCCCACGCAGTACTACAACGTCCAGATCTGGAGCCAGGAGGGGTACTTCGTGTTCAGGCCGGATGTCGTGTACCGCGACCGGCGGCCGGGACAGTCCAACGTCGAGACGCTGCGTCCGGCCGTGGCGGCCGCGGTCGCGACCGGGATGATCGACACCGAGCGCGTGGGCCTCATCGGCCACTCCTGGGGCGGGTATCAGACGACGTTCTTCGTCACCCAGGACGATCTCTTCGCGGCCGCGGTGGCCGGCGCGCCGCTCACGAACCTGATGAGCATGTACCTCTCCTTCTACTGGAACTCGGGAGGGACGGACGCCCGCATCTTCGAGATCAGCCAGGGCCGCATGCAGGTCCCGTGGTGGGAGGACTGGGACTCGTACTTCAACAACTCGCCGATTCATCACATCGAGAATCTGAAAACGCCGCTCCTCATCGAGTTCGGGACCGAGGACGGCGCCGTCGAGTTCAACCAGGGAGTCGAGTTCTACAACGCCGCCCGCCGTGCCGGGAAACAACTCGTGATGCTCGTCTACGAGGGCGAGAACCACGGACTCGCGGAGGAGCCGAACCAGCGCGACTATCAGCGCCGCATCCTGGAGTGGTTCGGGCACTATCTGAAGGGCGAGCCGGCGCCGGCGTGGATCACGACCGGCGTCCCGTTTCTGGAGCAGAAGGACGGGCCCCGCAAGAAGAAAGTGAGCTGAACATGACGATTCGCGCGCTGCTCTCGCTGGGAGCGCTGCAACTCGGGCTCGCGGCCGCACCCCCTCCCGGCGAGGCACAGTCCCCCGAGAGGATCGCGGCCGGGTTCACATGGCGTCTGATCGGGCCCGCCGTTTCCGGGGGGCGCATCAACGATCTCGAAGTCGTGCCCGGCACCCAGTCGCACCTCTATGTCGGCGCGGCTTCGGGCGGCGTCTGGAAGAGCGTGAACCACGGGACGACCTGGGAATCGATCTTCGACGACGCGGCGAACCTCTCGATCGGGGACATCGCGCTCGCCCCGTCCGATCCACTGGAAGTGTGGGTCGGGACGGGAGAACCGAACAACCGCAACAGCACGCCGTGGGGCGAGGGCGTGTATCACTCCTCGGACGGCGGCAAGACGTGGCGGCTCACGGGGCTGGAGGAGACGCGCCACATCGGGCGCATCGCCGTCCACCCCACCAACCCCGACGTCGTGTGGGTGGCGGCGCTGGGGCACCTGTTCGGCCCCAACCCCGAGCGCGGCGTCTACCGGACGACGGATCGCGGCGAGAGGTGGGAGAAGGTCCTCCACATCGACGATGACACCGGCTTCGTCGACCTCGCCCTCAATCCGGCGGACCCATCGATGCTCTACGCGTCGGCGTACCAGCGGCGCCGGCGCGCGTGGGGGTTCGCGGGCGGCGGGCCGGGAAGCGGCATCTACAGGTCGACGGACGGCGGCGACTCGTGGCGCGAGGTCACGGAAGGCCTGCCCGCGGGTGACAAGGGACGGATCGGACTCGCCGTCTCCGGGCGTGATCCGGCCCTGGTCATGGCCGTGGTGGAGGCCGAGGAGGGCGGGATCTTCAAGTCCCGCGACCACGGAGAGACGTGGACGCGCGTGAACGAACTGAACCAGCGCCCGATGTACTACAGCCAGCTCCGGATCGACCCCAACGATGAGGAGCGGGTGTGGCTCGTGGCGGGGAGCCTGCACCGGTCGGAGGACGGCGGCGACAGCTTCGAGGCGCTGCCCATGGAGATCGAGTACAACACCGGTGTCCACGTGGACCACCACGACCTGTGGATCGATCCCGAGGACTCGCGTCACATGATCCTCGGGAACGACGGGGGGCTCTATTCGACGTGGGACGACGGCGACAACTGGACGTTCATCGGGAATATCCCCATCGCCCAGTTCTACGACATCGACCTGGACCTGGCGGATCCGTACCACGTGTACGGCGGACTGCAGGACAACAACTCGTACCGGGGGCCCAGCCGCACGCGTCGCTATCACGGGATCCTGAACCGCGACTGGCAGGTCCTCGATTACGGCGACGGGATGTACGCCGAGACGGACTGGGGAGACCCGGGGACGGTCTACGTCACGTCGCAGAACGCCGGGATCGTGCGCGTGAACCTCGCCACCGGCGACCGGAAGGCGCTCAAACCTTTCCCGCCGGACACGACGGTTTCGTATCGCTTCGACTGGAAGTCGCCGATTCTCGTGTCGCCACATGACGCTGCGCGCGTGTACCTCGGCGGGAACCGGCTGTTCATCTCGGACGATCGCGGCGAGAGTTGGGCCGCGACCGAAGACCTCACGCGGCAGATCCACCAGGACAGCCTCGCGTTGATGGGCGTCCGCCCGGACTCGACGACGCTCTCGAAGCACGATGGCGCCTCCGGGTACGGGGAGATCACGGCCGTGGCGGAGTCGCCGGTCGAGGCGGGGGTGCTGTGGATCGGGGCGGACGACGGTTCGGTGCGGCTGAGCCGGGACGGCGGCGCGACGTGGGAGGATCTGACCGGCCGGGTGGCGGAGGCCGCGGGCATCCCGTTCCCGTACTACGTGAGCTGGGTCGAGACCTCGCACGCGGAGGCGGGCCGGGCCTACGTGAGCCTGGACGGCCACTGGGACGACGACTACGGCCCGCACGCGGTGGTGACGGAGGACTTCGGCGCCACATGGCGCTCGCTCGCGGACGGACTCGGCGGGGCGGCGGCGGTGACGGCCACGGGCCGGGCGACGGGCGGCGGCATGGCGAGCGTAAACGTGATCCGCGAACACCCGGACAACCCGGACCTGCTGCTCGTCGGCGCGGAGAACGGCGCCTTCGCCTCGCTCGACCGGGGAGCGACGTGGGCCCCGGTCGGCTCGGGCCTCCCCGCCGTTCCGGTCGACGACATCGAGATCCACCCGCGCGAGAACGACGTCGTCCTCGGCACGCACGGCCGCGCAATCTGGATTCTCGACGACATCACGCCGCTTTCGCAGGGGTCCGCCGCCGCCGCGACGAACGACGGCGTCCCGCAGCTGTTCGCCCCGCGACCGGCGACCCTCTTCCTGTACCGGAACGACGTACCGTCGATGGGCCAGGGGACGTTCCGCGCGGAGAACCCCGCGTTCGGCGCGAACATCGACTACCGGCTCGCGGAGGCGACGGGTGACGGCATCTCGATCGACGTACTGGACGCGGACGGCCGGCAGGTCCGCGCGCTCGACGGTCCGGGCGCCGCCGGCCTCAACCGGGTCACGTGGGATCTGCGGCACGATCCTCTTCCGCACGACACCGCGCGCTACGAGGTGCCCAGCCTGGACGCGGGCCCCGAAGGTCCCTTCGTCCTGGCGGGCACGTTCACGGTGCGGCTGACCGTGGGCGGCGAGACGCGGGAACAGTTGCTGGAGGTCCGTCCCGACCCCGAGCTGCCGGTGTCTGCCGAGGAGCGCCTGGCCCGTTACGAGTTCACGATGGACCTGTTCGACCTGCAGCGGCTGGTTTACGAACGGGGTATCGAGGCGTACGACCTGGAGCGCCGGGCTTCGGATGTGCTTGAGGCGCTGGAAAGCGCGGAGGTGGTCGCAGCGGACGATCTCGAACGGGCGCGCGAACTGGCGGGCGAGATCGAGGAACTCGCCGACGAGTGGCGCTCGATCAACGACGACGTCCGCAACTGGTGGACCGGCCTGCGCGGCAAGTTCGACGGTGGGGTGTCGACGACCGGCTCACTGACCGGGCCGTCCGATGATCACCGGCGGCGACTGGAGCAGATCCGCGCGGAGGCCGAGGCCGCGTCTGCCCGGCTGGATGCCGCGCTGGAGGAGACCGCTCCGCAGCTCGACGCGCTACGCGAAGCCGGAAGCCCGCGGCAGCCATGAGAAACTCCATCCCGGCCCACGGAGTACGACGTCCGTGACATACGACGACAGGAGCGGAGCATGAACGTCTTGACACGCCGATTGGCCTGGCTCGTCCTGCCGCTGGCCGCTGCGCCGGCCGCGCTCGAGGCGCAGGCCTGCCTCGGCTTCAGCGGCCGCGGGTTCCTCAGCGGCTCCGGCGCCGTGTGGCGGGAATCATCCGAAGACATCACGGGCCTCGGAGGCGCGGCCGGGTTCGACCTGGGTCTCGTGGCCGCGACGGGTCATTACGTGAAGTTCTCGGGCGCGGATGAGTTCGATCAGGAGTTCGACTTCGAGGACGCGCGCGCGAGCGTCGGCCTCAAACTTCCGCTGCCCGTCCCGTCGGTTTGTCCGCTCGTCACCGTGGGGGTCGGAGGCGTCCTGTCGAGGAACTTCGACGATCTCCCGTACAAGAGCGAGACCGTTTACGGGGTTGGCGTGGCCGTCGGACAACGCTTCGGCGCGCCGGGCTCCGGCCTCGCGATCATCCCCTCGGCGACCCTGAGCATCGAGAACTATTCGGTCGACAGGCTCTACGACGACATCGTGGAGGGGGACAGGGAATTCAGCCCCGTCATCCGCGGCGGCGTCACGGTCGAGATCGGCAGCATTCACGTCCGGCCGTACGTCGTGTTCACGACCGCCGATGACAGTTACCTGATCGCCGGAGCCCAGCTGGGCGTCACCTTCTGATGAGTCCCGGCGGGCCCGAGCGGCGGGCCCGAGCACTGCGCAGGGCGCTGCGGCACCACTCGTATCTCTACTACGTCCGCAATCAGCCCGAGATATCCGACGAACGGTTCGACGAGATGTTCCGCGAACTGAAGGCCCTGGAGACGTCGCACGCGGAACTCGTCACCCCCGATTCCCCGACCCAGCGCGTGGGGGCGGAGCCGCTCGATGCATTCGAGACGATCGAGCATACCGCCCCGATGCTCAGCCTCGATTCATCCGCCGACGTGGAGCCGCTCGAACGGTTCGACGAACGGATGCGCAAGGCGCTCGGAGATGACATCGCATACGTCGTCGAGCCGAAACTGGACGGCGCCTCGATCGAACTCGTCTACGAATCCGGCCGGCTCTCGCGGGCCGTAACCCGGGGAGATGGAGTACGCGGCGAAGGCGTGACCGAGAACATCCGCACGATCCAGTCGGTACCGCTCCGGCTGCGGACCGCGGATCGGGAGGCGCCGCCGCTCCTGGCGCTGCGGGCCGAAGTCATCATGAGAGTGGGCGACTTCGAGGCGCTGAACGCCCGGCTTCTCAAGAGCGACCGCCCTCCGTTCGCGAACCCGCGCAACGCCGCGGCCGGATCGCTCCGGCAGCTCGACCCGCGCATCACCGCGGCGCGCCCCCTCGATATCTACGTCTACGACATCCTCGCGATCGATGGACGGCCGCCGGCCACCCAGCGCGCCACGCTCGAGGCGCTGCGCGAGTGGGGGCTGCCCGTGAACGAGCGGTGCCGCCCCTCCGCCGACGTCGGGGAGATCCTCGCGTTCCAGGCGGAGATCGAGGAGGGGCGCGACGACCTCGAGTACGAGATCGATGGGATCGTCATCAAACTCGACGACATCGCCGCGCGGGACGAAGTCGGCGAGACATCGCACCACCCGCGCTGGGCGTTCGCGTTCAAGTTCCCGCCGCGGAAAGAGGTCACCCGGCTGCTTCACATCTTCCCCAGCGTGGGGCGGACCGGCGTCGTGACCCCCATCGCCTTCATGCGCCCGGTGGAACTGGGCGGCGTGACGGTGAGCCGCGCGAACCTGCATAACCGGGAAGAGGTCGCTCGCAAGGACATTCGCGAGGGGGATCGGGTGCGGGTGCAGCGGGCGGGGGACGTGATTCCACAGGTCCTGGAGCGGATCGAGGAGCCGGGCCGCGAGCGCGCGGAACCGTGGGTCATGCCTGCCGAGTGTCCTTCATGTGGGGCTCTCCTGGAGCCACGCGGGCCATACACGTTCTGCCCCAACCTGTTCGCCTGCCCCGCGCAGCTGGCCGGGCGGATTCAACATCTCGGGTCGCGGCATGCCCTCGACATCGAAGGACTGGGAGAAGAAACCGCGAACCTCCTCGTCCGGCAGGGCGTGATCGGCCGCGTCCCCGAACTGTTCGAACTCGAGGCGGCGAAGCTCATGGAACTGGAGGGCTTCGCGGAGAAGTCCGCCACGAACCTCGTCACGGCGATCGCCGAAGCGCGGACGACCGAACTCGCGCGCTTCATCTACGGCCTCGGGATCCCCGAGATCGGGGTGACCGTGGCGCGTGAACTCGCATCGCACTTCCTCTCCTTCGAGGCCTTCCGGGAGGCGGCGGCAGCGGGAAAGGAGGCGCCCGCGGGGGAGGCGGCGGCAGCGGGGGAGGAGGCGCCCGCGGGAGAGG
>VXMR01000033.1 GCA_009841005.1 Gemmatimonadales bacterium | reverse complement strand
TAAGCTGAACGATCACAACGACATGGGAATCCGAAAGCTCATGTCGCGTAGGCATTCTCGTCGAACGACGGATAGTGCGACGCGTCTCCGCGTGCGAATGCCCTTCGGCTTCGGTCACTGGTGACTGAGTTCCTCGATGTCCACGGCAGACGGCGGAAGCATCGAGTGACCTGCGAACCCGGGGTAACCCGGATAACCGGGGTAGCCCGGAAAGCCGGGATAGCCGGGGTAGCCGCGATACCGGTGCGTCAGCACCCTGTAGAGGCGGTCACCCGGAAAGATGGTTCCGAGGTATCCTCCGTCGACATCGACCACGTGGCCGTCCTCCCAAGGCAGCCACCCGACCCACTTTCCGGCGGTGTCGAAGACGTACTTGCCCCGCCGAAAAGCGATCCACCGCCCCGCGGAGTCGTAGAGGTATTGGACGGCCGGTTCTGCCGACCGCTCTCCGAATCTCCTTCTCCGACTCCGACGCGCTGGCGCCATTGCTTCCACTCCTTGTCTCGACGCCCGATCCACGGGACGACGCTCCCCTACTACGCGTGAGGGCCGAGACGTTCCTCAAGCAGTTCGACCGCTTGATCCCGCGAGACCGTAGGGTAGTCCTCGAGGAAATCGTCGAGTCGGTCGCCGGCTTGGACGTGCTCCATGAGTATCCGCACGGGCACCCTTGTGCCGGAGAACACGGGAGTCCCGCCCAGGATGTCGGGGTTCCTGTCGATGAGCTCACCCACCCTACTTGTCCGAGCGCCGCTCGATGTCCCTCATCGCTTCGGCGTCATCCTCCTGCTGCTGTGAGGCGATATCCTCCTCGGTGGTGGCGTCCAGCACCGCGTAATCGACACTCCCTTCGGGCCAGCTTCCGGGATCGTCCGGATCAATCGTGATGCGCGTCGTGCTCATGTTTCCGACCTCCCTTCCCGTGCTTCCGTGCTTCCTGCATCTGGTTGCGATACACCATGCTAGCGGGTTGGGTGCCCGGCCGCCCGAGGACGGTGCGGCAGTGGGTGTCGACCTGGTAGGTTACGATTGAAGGGAAGGAGGATGATCATGAACGACGCAGACGGTGGGTCGGCGCGCTCGATGTCCAACCCTCCGCACCTGGGCGAACTGATCCGCGAGAGCATGGACGACGTCGGCTGGAACGTGAGCGAGACGGCGGCGCGCCTGGGGTGCGAGCGGGGGACGCTGTCGCGAGTGCTGAACGGGAAGGCGGGCGTTTCGGCGAACATGGCGCTCGCGTTGGAGGGTCTAGGCTGGGGCACCGCCGATTCACTGGATGCGGATGCAGGCGAGCCGCATCGTCTCCTGTCCGAAGCAGTCCGGGGCGGAATCGCTCGAACGGAAGGGCGGGGTGGGCGGAATCGACATCGAGGACGACGCGCGCGACCTCGTGAACGACCTGGAGCGTTATCCGCACGCGTTCGTGCTGGTCTGCATCGCGGATCGGCAAATGAAGGCCGACATCGCATGGAGTCTTCCCCACGCGATCCGCGAGACCGCATCGGGTTTCGAGTTCGACATACTGTTGAGGCTTCCCGACAGCGTGTGGGCCTCCGCCATCACGTCGTCTCGTCACCCGCTGCCTACGGATATGGAGAGATTCCTTCCCGCGGCCATCCGTCACATCGGCGACAAATACGGCGGGGACGCCTCACGTATCTGGGCCAACGGGAGCAGCGGCGCTGCCGTGGCGAGACGGTTCCTGGCATTTGACGGTGTGGGTCTGAAGATCGCCAATATGGCCGTGAACATTCTGATTCGCGATTTCGGTATCGAACTCGCGGCGCCGACGCCGGATATCGCGGTTAATACCCACGTCCTGCGCGTGTTCGAGCGGGTCGGCCTTCTCGGCAGGCTCGAACACAGCACGCTGCGGGCGCCGAAGGACAAGCAGCGACTCCGGCTCCCGCTGCGCGCTCGCGAACTCAACCCGGAGTGGCCGGGGGAACTCGACTGGCCAGTATGGCTGATCGGCAAGACTTGGTGTCACGCTGGGCGCGCGCCTGAGTGCCACGCATGCTGCATGGGATTGGTGTGCCCGAGAGACGGAGTCGCTTAGAACGCAGCGCCCGACGCAGACGGCCGCTGCAGGTCAGTGATCCGCGAAAGAGCGAGGCTGTAGCAGGGCCGGGTGTGTTAGGTGAATACCGTGCTTGTACAGCTTGTACATACAACTAAAGAGCCTATCCGATTACTCGATCCGAATGTACTTGAAGCTTTGCTTCTGCGTCCATGCCACTCATCGTATCTACGTAAACCCGGAGCCCCTCCGTACGTGCCAGTTTGAAAGCAGGGACCATGTCCAAGTCACCCGTAACGACCACAACATCGCTGACAAGACGTTTCAACGCCAGCGTAGCAATATCAAGGCCGATGCGCATGTCGACACCTTTCTGCACGTAGTTGTGCTTGATGCCAGATTTGTCAAGTTGCACAACAGTACCCTTTCTCACTTTTTCAACGATATTCGACTTCACTTTCCACCCGCGGAATTTTACCGTCCCGCGTCGCACCGCAACATCCTTCTCTCGTTCTAGCTGCTTGATGAATTCGTAACTTTGCAGAGAATTGCCCTTGAAGGGCGGGTCGCCGTAAGGGTCCGCCGTATAGTAGAAAATGCGATAAAGATAAAACGCACCACCCGGTACGGATGCTAGGTTTTCAGGTTCCATATTATTGGCGGCGGTGTAGTACGCAGTCATGAGGTTGTTACGGTAGGTGCGAAAATCATCGATTGTAGGAAAACGATTCAGCTTATCCTGAAGAGTGAATCGCATATAATCACCATCAATCAAAACCGCTACACGATTCGTCATTTTCTGCTACCTCAAGTAGCTAGATATGGGTTGGCCTCTGCGTTGTTTGGATAGCAGGATGTTGTACATCCCGCCCAACGCAGAGGCCCCGGTAACTTGGTGTAGACCAAAAAACTAGCGTCGGTTCGATCAACGTGTCAAGCCTTGGTCTCTCTCTGATTCGATCGTCGTACACCCACCCGATACGTCATGTTCCTCTTTTCCATGTTCCCGGACGTTGCGACCGCAAGCGTTGAGGCTTGCGCCGCGACATGGCGAGCGGCGATGCCGCTCCTCCCGAGGGTGTGCACGCCCAGAAACACGAAGAAGCGGAGGGACGGGGCGCTCCCGTATCCGCTTCTTGCGTGGAGGTCAGATCGTTCGCGGTCCTGTCCAGGCGCTGGTGGTACGCTAGCCACCGCTCTTCACGGCGGTCTCCGTTCGCTGTCATCTGCCTACGTTCAGCAGCGTAGCATCCCGGCTCGATCGCTGCAATCGTATCTGGCTGACCCTCGAGAGATGCCGAAGGGTCTCCTGTCGTTGACACTCCATCGGATCTAACCGGGGGTCGACGGATTGCACAGCTCCTGCGTCCGAGAACGAGTATGCCGGTGCGCCGGCACTGGCCGTGACCGTCGCGACGGGGCCTACCACCATCCCTCCTCGCTACCTGGTTCGAGCCAATCGTCTCAGCCAATTCCTCACCCTACGCCGCCACTTCGCCAACCACGGCACCGCCTCAACGCTCGACTCAACCTTCGCTTCGTCTGCCTCGACCACGGGGAATGGGAAGCGATCACCCGTGCCCATGTGCTCGCAGTACGGGCACTCCGCAGCACACGCAGCACGTAGCTCGCTGTCCATCATCCCGGTTACGAAGTGATAGGTTTGGACCCCCGGGTCACCCATCCCAGCGGGTTGCACGATCAAGCTCAAGAACTGACACACCATCATCCCGCTTACAGACAGCGCGAACCCGAACACGTTCTCGTTCCGTCGCAACTCATGGTCTTCCGGAAGCCGCTCGATGTACGTCGGATCGTCAAGCAGGCCTAGCCGTTCTAGCGTGACGTTGGCCGGATCGAACTGGCCGAGGCATTCCAGGCACGCCCTTCCGGGCATCGCGACGTGTGCACCCCACTCAGCTCCTCGCATGGATCCGTCCGGCTTGACGCGGACGTGAACGCCTCCGTCCACGACCGGGATGTGGTGTGCGAAGGCTACCATGTTCAACACCTGTCTCGGCCAGGGTCGATCCACACAACTGAAGAGCACGTCGCAATCCAGCGCCGCTCGTAAGCCGTCCGCCCTCGTCACTGATTCCCCGTACACCCTCACGTCTACATCGTCGGCGGTCGCGTGCTTGAGTAACTGCTCTCCCGCGACGTCCACCTTGAACCGCCCAACATCATCGACGGTCGCGTGCAGGAGCCGATCCAGGTTGTGTTCTTCCACCGTGTCGAAGTCGATCAAGCTGATGGTTTCAACACCCATCCGGGCCAAGCTCTCCGCCACGATCGCGCCCACGCTTCCGACTCCGATCACGCCGCAATGCAGTCGAGCTAGCGTGTGTTGCTTCTCCGTGCCCCATGCCGAGTAGGTCCTCTTCAGGATTTCCTTGAACCTCGGCGCAGGTGCCAGCTCTTCCATGAACGTTACGTCGAAATCATCCCCGACTACGCGAACGCTCCCACACCAGCGCCGTTCGTACTCCCGTCGCCCAACCCGGGTCCAGAAACGGGCGCTCAGTGCCCCGTCAGTTCCCATGGTCAGACCGATCAGGGGTAAGCCCGTCTCCCCAAATATTGAAGGCCCCGTGCTTCGCTCCGTGTCCACGTCGTCATCGCTCATTCCCTGCCAGCCCGGAGTGAAGTGGCTGTGCAGCAGTGCGATACCGGCGTTCTTCGACATCGCCGCCTCCGCCACCCTGTCCAGGTAGTTCGGCAAGAAGCTGGCGCCGCCGTGCAGCCGCCTTTCGTTCGTGGCCGGAAGCACAACCTCTGTCAACACGGCGGTTGTTCGCGTTTCACCGGTGCTCGGCTTCCACAAGGCGAAACAGAGATCCTCCTGCCGCTCCCCATTCCTGATGTGTTGCAGAAGATGCCGTCTCAACACAGCAGCGACCTCGGACGTCATTACCACGCTGTAGTCGACTGAACTCACTGGCTCTCCCAAAGCGCCCGGACGTGCTCCATGTACCGCACCGCGTTCCTTGCACCCGATGTCCAGTTCGGGTGGGGTCTGCTCCAATACTGCCAGCCGTCTTTGAAGTGCACGCTGTGGTCTTTGCTCGCATGAACGTGCCCGGAGGGATGCGGGCCGTCCGGGTTGTTCGGGTGGATCAGCTTGTGAACGTGCGGGCCGCCCGGCGGCGACAGCGGAAAGTCGGACGGTACGACGATCCCGATGTCCACCTTCAACCCCTCGAACCTACCTTCGGGCACACAGTACGCCGGGATCATGATGTGATGGTCGCCCAACTCCTCGACCTCCATCCCGGCGGCCCGCAGTTGCTTCGCGAAGAGCGCTCCTCCAACAAGCATCTGGTCCCCCCAGCTATCCGTGGAAATGCGAAACGCCCTTCGACCCGGTATAGTGGCCAACGAACACCGCTCCCTCGTACAGGAAGATCTGCTGCTCGCCGTTCCCCTCGTACTTGATCCGCTCGCCGTCCCGGATTTCGACCAGGTAGTTGCTGCCGGGATCGAGACCGCCTAGGCGTAGAATGTCATTCGCCGACATCGGGTTTTCCCGCGCCTCATGTAGTTCGCCGTCGATCTTGATCGTAATCGGCGGTTCCCAAACGATGTCAGCGTCATCGAGGCACTTCTTGACCAACGCCATCGCCTCCTCGGCCGCCTTGGACGGCTCGCCCTTGGCATCCAGCTTCACGAGCAGCTCGAATAAGGTCGCTGCAACCGGCGTGAACCGAACCGCCCAGCCGCCCCGCACCTTCTCAATCACCCAAGCCGCCTCATCCGGCTCGACCTTGCTGTCCTCCAGCACCAGCGCCCCCGGCCCCTCGGACTTCAAGATCTCTGCTACGGACCTCACCTCGTCCGCACCCACTCCCTCCAGGCTTCGCAGCAGGGCGCCGCTCTCGTCGAACAGCTCCACGCCCCAGCAGCGCTCTCCTTCCGACACCTTTCCAATCTTCAACCGCGACACGAGACACCTCCTCAGATGGGTCCGTTTCGCCCTGGGCTCCGCGCCTCTGGGCCACGTTGTCAAGAATCTCGATTCACCCGACCGGCCCCCCTCCTCATGGAACCGCCGTTCCCCCTTAGGACGTCAGCCCCAGAAGTCGATCAGCTAATCTTACCGAGCGTGCTTGTGATGTCAAGCATCGGTCGAGCATGCTTGATCCTCATCCCGGTCAGAGCTAGACTGAGGATCGGGAACGCCATCGACGAGGACGTGCACGTGCACCCGACTTCGGAGGGATTCAGCGTGAAGCCCACACTCGGAGAGTACCTTGCCTCCATCCGTCGGGACCGGAAGATGACCCTGCGTGACGTTGAGGAGGCTACCGAGAAGGGAGTCTCGAACGCCTACCTCAGTCAAATCGAGCACAACAAGATCCGCAAACCTTCCCCCAACGTCCTTCATTCCCTGGCCGAGATCTACGCCATCAGCTTCGAGAATCTGATGATCAAGGCCGGCTACCTGATGCCTTCCTCGGAACGTGCGGCCGATGACCGCCACGGCCGCGTGGCGACGTTCGCGGAGCACAATTTGACGGAGGAAGAGGAATCAGAGTTGCTACGATTCCTTCAATTCATACGCAGTAAGGGGCGAACTCATGATACGACCTGACGACAGTAGGCTCGACCCCGCGGACCTCCGCGCGGTCGAGGGGCAGGCCCGCCGACTCCTCGACCGCGCAGATGCTTGGAATCAATTCCCCGTCCCCGTCAACGATATCCTCTCCGCTGCTAAGGTCCACGTTGTCCAAGCCAGCGCGTTCGACCCGGCCGCAATTGTCTCCTACGTGAAGGGCAAGACGGCCGATACGGGCGCCCTCGTCAAAACGGCGATAAGCAAGGTGTTCGGCGTGTACGATGCTACTGCTGCCGTCATCCATATCGACGACACCCTTGTGGAAGCCAAGCAGACCTTCTTGAAGCTGCACGAGGTGGGACATCACGACCTTCCCTGGCATCGCAAGATGTTTCGATTCTTCCAAGACTGCCGCAGGACCTTAAACCCGACCGTCGCGGATCAGTTCGAACGTGAGGCCAACAACTTCGCGCGGTTCTTGCTGTTCAAGGACCGTACCTTCGCCGAAAACGCAGCCGATTTTCCCTTGGAGATCAAGACACCGATCACACTCGCCAAGAGATTCGGCGCTTCGGTTTACGCCTCGGTTCGTGAGTACGCCCGCACGAACCCGAACCCGTGTCTGGTTCTTGTTCTGAACGGACTTGAAGCCACCGAGGATGCCGGTGCCCGCGCGACAGTTCGACGCATCGAACCGTCGCCCTCGTTCCTCGCCCGCTTCGGTCGCCCCTCCATCGAAGCGATAACACCCGACCACCCTCTCTGGCCGGTCATTCCCATTGGCCGCAGAATGACCAGACCGATGTCGTTGTCGTTCGCTGACGCCAACGGGCTGCCACATGAGTGCGTCGCGGAAGCGTTCGATACCACGTACAACATCTTGATCCTGCTATACCCCGTGAGTGCCCTCAACACGACACGTGTTCTCATACCATCCGTGGCGAATCTGCCGAGTTGAGACGCTGTGTATCTGTTCCGCGCTGAGGCAGGCGGCGAGCGCGTGGGTCCGATGTTCAACCCTCCGCACCTGGGCGAACTGATCGGCGAGAGCATGGACGAGGTCGGCTGGAACGTGACCGAGACGGCGGCGCGCCTGAGGTGCGAGCGCGGGACTCTGTCGCGGGGGTACATGTGCGTCTACTAACTTGTGCGATTGCGGTGTTCCTGTACGCCCCCGAGCGGTTGCGCGCACAGGCCTCGTGTCCGACGCCATGGAAGTGGGAGGAGGTCCCGAGGATCGAGTCGCCCGCGGCCGCGTGGCTGGCGTGGGACGGCGGGGTCCGCTGTGCGGGATACGGCTTTGACTGGCGGCTCGGGACGGGGCGATGACGGCGAGGGTGCGTTGGTTGCGGCGGATTGCGGAGGGGCTGGCACGGCGGAAGCGGCCGCAGGTGGAGGCGTGGACCTGCACGCCGTCGGCGGGCCACCCCGGCGAGACCGTGAAGGGCGGATGCGGGATACAACATCGAACGCGCGCGGCGGCGGAGCGCTGCGCCCAACGCTTGACGCGGCGCATGCGACGGCCCGTCCCCGGACTGCGGCGCGGGGCGCGGGACGCGATCCTCCCGGCCGTCCCGGTGCGCATCGACCCCCAAACGGGGCGACGCCTACCGCCCTCAACCCACGACGTACCGGAGGCAGAAGCGAGGGACGAGACGGCGGACCACCTCGCCGCCATCGCGCGGCGCGCACGGCAGCGGCGGACGTGCCGGGAGTGCGGCCACGTCCGAGACGGGGCGCTGGAGGGAAGGTGTCCGGACTGCGGGGCCGCCGTGCGCGGATTCGGGGTGGACCCGCTGTGAGGGGGTGCCGGTCGACAGCGGAGAGCGAAGATCCATGTCGGTAGATGACATCGTTTCCCGCCTAAAGCTGTTCGGGGCGGAGTCGATCAAGCGGGAGGATGGCGTTTCCGGCATCGACATCGAGCCTGCCGCGCGTGACCTCGTGAACGACCTCGAGCGTTATCCGCACGCGTTCGTGCTGGCCTGCGTCGCGGATCGGCAAACGAAAGCCGACATCGCATGGAGCCTTCCACACGCGATCCGCGAGGCGGCCGGGGGTTTCGACATCGACACGCTGCTGGGGCTCGACAAGGACACGTGGACCTCCGTACTTGCGTCGTCCGGCCACCGGCTGGCCACCAAGATGGAGCAACTGCTTCCCGCGGCCGTCCGGCACATCTGGGACAGGTACGGCGGGGACGCCTCACGCATCTGGGCCGCCGGGAGCAGCGGCGCTGCCGTGGCCAGACGGTTCCTGGCCTTCGACGGTGTTGGCCTGAAGATCGCCAACATGGCCGTGAACATCCTGATTCGCGACTTCGGTATCCGCCTCACCAGGCCCATGCCGGACATCGCGGTCGATACGCACGTCCTGCGGGTGTTCGAGCGGCTGGGCCTACTCGATCGGCTCGATCACAGCGAGCTACGCTCGACCAAGGAAAAGCAGGCGCTTCGACTCCAGCTGCACGCGCGGGAACTCAGCCCGGAGTGGCCGGGGGAACTCGACTGGCCGGCATGGTGGATCGGGAACACTTGGTGTCACGCCGGGCGCGCGCCTGAGTGCCACGCATGCTGCATGGGATCGGTGTGCCCGCGAGACGGCGTCGGTTCGACTCAGCAACAGATGTAGAAGGCCACGGTGCCTGAACTCGCGAAGGAACTGAATCTCGGCGAGGCCGGGGGGGGTCAGGCGATTACCCTATCGGAACATGCCGCTGCTGCAGGGCACCGGATCCGATGCGCGGCCTCACCATGCGGATATCTCTTCAGTCGTGGCCAAGATGACGGCCCTTGCAAGTCCCGTTTGAGAGCCGATGAACGCGAGGTTCTGCCACGCCACGAGGAACTTCATGGCCAAGTAGTCGCGGCTGTCTCCGCCGTGCTTCTCAAGTACCTCGATCGCCGCGTCGCGCGCTCCCGTCATGCCGGCTGCACACGCAGAGTTGACGTGGCACTGAAAAAAGTCCGGGAAGCTGCTGCGCAGGACGTCCAACGGAGCCCGATCAATTGAAAGTGCCCGTTGGAACGCCACACTCGATGCCTCATCTTCGAACTGACGAACTGGGCCCAGGTAGAGTGCGAGTTCGAACCTCACCAAGTCTAATGCGGGATGGCCGGGTCCTGACGCCTCGTAGTCGATCAGGCGCACCTCGCTCTCGCCCCGGATCAGGATGTTTCGCAAATGCAGGTCGCCGTGCACGATGGCCGACTCCTCCATGCGCCGAACACGCTCCGCAGCAGCCCTCCGCGCCCTCTTAGCACAATCACTCAGCCCCCAGACGAATCCCTCGCGCTCTAGGGCGTCGAGGTGCGTCGCCGGGGGATTGACGAAGGACTGGCGATTCCAATTGAGCGGAGGTGCGTTGCCGTTCAGCTCTGCTAGGGTTCGCGCGACACGCATCAGCGCCCTCCCCACGAACACGCCATCCTGCTCCGCCTCTTCCGGATTGCTCTGGAGCCACTGTTTATTCCAGACGTTGCGCAAACGGTCTTCAAGGGACTCGGCCGGAGTCGAAGGGTCGCTGTCAGCACGGACTAAGCGGAAGAGGATTACCGCGGTTCCTCCATGAAGGTGACACTCGGGGCTAAGTTCATCGTTCAAGGGCTGTACGAACGTCCTGAATCGCAGCATTTCGTCCAGCGCCCGATCTTTGGGCGTGATCTTGGCCACAAACGTTGGAGTGTTACCGCACACGACCGTTGCCAGCTTCGCTTCCGAACGGCCGCCTGTCAGAAAACGAACGGTTAACTCCTCAGCGCCCAACTCCGGGCCGAAGCTCCCGGCCCGCACTCGGGCCCGGGCTGCAGCAACGAGCAGTTGAGCTTCGGCTGGGGTCAACTCGCCTAGAGCGAACGACGCCGACTCATGAGATTGCAGCAGCTCCGCCGCGCTCTGGTAGAAGGACAACTCTGTTCCCTGAATCGTCCCGTCCGGCCGAAACCAGAGGGCGTCGTGTGGGACATGGGTGCCGAGTTGTCGCGCCGTCTTGAGGATCTGAGACACTTCGTCGGGGGATACCCTTAGCTCCGCACCCTCGTGTACCCGAACCGCTATGAAGCTGGAATACTCCGCTAGAGTGGTGAACAGGGCTTCCTGGGTTTCGGTATCGAGGACCGTGAGTGCTGACTGGTCGATCGCGCACCCGCATACTCCGGTGCTCGTGGCCAGCACCCGTTCTAGGTCACCAAGGGTTTCTACAACCATCGGGTCCAACTCAGCGCTCTCAAGCAGTCGTCGGTTAGCAACCTGCCGATCAGGATGTGACAGGAGTAGAATTGTCGAATGGCCCAGCCGCTCTTGACCTCGTTCAGGCGACGCGGCGGTTTCGTGGTCCGGTTCTACCGCAAGAGCCGGCGTGTCCGTTGTTACTTCCGCCCTAGGTGCCGTTGATCGCCGTCGAGACCCGTACAACTCTAGCCGTGCACTGGCCGGGACAACGGTGGCCACGGCCATGCGCAAGTGAGCGGGGAATCCACGCGCTACCCGAGCAACCCGCGACGCTTGGTTCCCACGCAGCGTAAGACCCCGCAGCAACGTTTCTAGACGCTGGGCCTGGGTGCGCCTTGACAGACGGGGATTCCGGCTAAGAGCATCTGCGATATCACGTACCAGCCGCGGGGCAGCGTCTGCACGTAGTTGCTGCCAGCGTCCAGGCTTCAACGCGTCCTGAGCAGTCCGATCGGCATCGGCCGCAACTCGCCTGATGAACTCGTCGCGCGTCATCACCGCCGCGATCAACGTCTACACCACCTAGTCATTCGACTCAGCCAGGAGCTCGCCGTAGTAGCGTTCACGCTTAGCGAACGCTTCTGCACCACCCTCTAGGAGGTTGAGAATCTGCTCTTTTCGATCGTCCACGCTCCCAATCAGCGCCGGGGCTGCGTTCTTGGGGCCCTTCATGCTCATCACTACGATCCTCTCCGCTTCACCCAGCACCGGGATGTTGGCGTTGTGAGTGACGAATATCAGTTGCCGCTTGGACTTGAGCTGGCGCACGGTGGCGACCAACGACTTGAAGACAAAGCTGTTGTCCAGATCGTCTTCAGGCTGGTCGAACAGCAACGGATAAGGTAGCGGCCGAAGAATGATCGGTAGCAGAGCGGTCGCTCGCTGACCCTTGGAAAGAGTCTCGACCGACTTGGGCTCCCCATCATCATAGAAGGTGACCTCCAAGCGATTCGCCGGTAACTCCGTTTCCAAGTTATACAGGTCGTGATGATCCCCGAGCTGGGCGACGATTCGCGTCATCTGCCCCAGATCGCGCCCGAGTAGATCCGCGAGTCGGTGGGCGTCACCTGCCTCAGCCAGATCGATCAGAGTGCTAGGCTCGAGGCGGTCCGCGATAGAGCCCGCCACCTCTTCTTGCCCGTGGATCCGCGAGCCCTTTAGAAGCTCACGCAGGTGATCCGCGTACGCGGGGGTGTTCGACGATGAACTCAGCGTGAGTTGGACCGTATCGCCGTGTTCGTCATTGATCGAATCGATCTCCGCGATTCGCAGGTCGTAGAGTTGGTCATCCATTTGCCGCAGTTTCCCGCGCAGCTTCCTCCGCTCATTGAGCAGATCCGACTCTTTCTTCCGTTCGGTTTCCGCTTGACTCCTCAGCTGTTCGAGGTGTTCTACCTGTCGCTTCAGGACCTGCTGCTGCTTGAGTGACTCATTCACGGCTTGCTCCTGCTGCCGCAATTGATAGTACCGCTCGCTCGCGTCTTCGAAGCGCCGCTCAAGATCCCCGATGAGCCGCGTCAAGCTTATCGAATCGACCTTCTCGGTTACGATCGTGAGTTCGCCAACCGCGCCAAGTAACTCCTGAAGAGGTGACATCTCGTCCGCCAGAGCGTCCCCCGAATCTTCCGTGATTGTTGCGACAGACTCGGCCAGTTGGTGGGCAGACGCCCGAACACCTGCCAGACGAGTCGCGAGACTTCTCCGCTCGGCTTCTGCGCTCCTCAAGGCTTCCAAGACTCGCTGTCGACGCTCGTGGCTCTGGCGCTCCGCTTCTAACTCTGGACTCGCGACGGGGGCATCCTTTGTAAGGCGGTCGAGTTGGCTCCGGGCTGGATCCAGTTGGGTGACTTCGTGATCCAGGGTCGAGAGCCGCCCCCGGACCACTCGGAGCTCCGGCCCAAGGCGACTCAGCTCCTCCGCCGTTTCCCGTCGCTCCCCATTTAGCTTTGCCACTTGGTTTCTGTTCGGGCGGTCGATCAACGCGAGACGCAGCTCGTCGTTGGCGTCCTCTGCGATCCGCTGAAGGTCTCCCTGGGAAAACACCTCGATTTCCCCCAGGAGGTCATGGCTCGTGTGCTCGCGAACTCCATCGAGAAAAATCCGCGACTGGCCACCCACTTCACGTTCCAGCGTGACCTCGTGCTCCGAACCGTTGTCGGCCCTCTCCAGCTCACACCGCACACTGCCCGCGCGCAGCGTGGCTTTGATGATCCCGAATGTTGGCAGCTTCTGGTCACCGGCCTCCCCATCTTCGACGAGCGTGGCTACCCGGGCTTTGTCCGTCTCGAACGCGAAGCGGATGCTCTCGATGAGCGTGGACTTGCAGGTCCCGCGGGCACCGATGACGCAGGTGAGGCTACGACCGAACTCCACGGGACAGGCCTCCAGGAAGCCCGAGGACGTGGATACTTTCTTCAGGTAGGTGCTCATGGCAGGTCACTGGGGGTTGTCGTTTCTTGATCACGCTAGGCCTTCATACTAAGCTCATTCAATGGATGAGATCAATACGTCGCACGACTACCCTATCCTGCTGCGGTCGGGAGACGGTGCGGATGCTTGGGGAACGTCGGCCGGTATCGACGTCTTCTTGAGGCTCCATGCCGAGCTGGTCCGGCTTTCGGACCACACCGTCGTTGTACTCGACTACTCAGGTATCGTGCGCACGGATGTCAGCTTTCAGCGAGAAGCAGTGGTGGAGACGGTGAGAAGACATCGTCCCCGGCTCCTCTTCATCGCCGCAAACGTGGGTAACGAAGATGTGCTCGCAAACCTGACTGCCGCGCTTGCGGCTCGTGGCGAGATTCTGTTGGTTCGGGTTCAGGAGGGGCCACCCCGACTCTTCGGTCGACGATTAGCGACGGAGCATGAGGACACCCTGTCCGCAATCCAGGATCATCAGCAGTTCACATCGACTCAGCTGACCATCCCACCGTATGGGCTCGAAGCATCTACGGCCTCTGCCCGGCTGACGGCGCTCTGGAAGGCAGGGTTGATCGGTCGGATCCAAGGAGCGTCCCCGAGCGGTGGCCGAGAGTATCGATACTATCCAATCCGCTAACAGGGTTAGGAGTCCTGCTGTCGCCGAGCAATCGTTAGCGCGTGATCAACCTGACCGTGTACTCCGCCCACCGCCCCCAGAAACCCGCAGGTACCTACCCCGGCCGAACTCGAGCGGACAGATCGATTCTGCCGCAGGGACTTCGTGTTGACGGGCTTCGAGGGTATCCCATCCGGAGAATGGGAACGTCCCACCTGGGGTGAAGGCGGCGCGGTGTCGAGTGGCGGACGCTCCGGGTGGCTTTGGAGAGACCGGCGTGGCGGCGCCTGCGCTAGGAAGCCGCTAACCGATGAGGGATGCCGTGCTCTTATCATAGGAGTACTGGGTAATCGTTCCGTCCCTGATCTTCTCGATGGCTTCGTCGATCACGTGGAGGGGCACCAGGAACCACTCGCGCGGGACCACGGGATGCCCGAAACGATCCTTGATCTCGATCTCGAGGCGTGCGGAGCCGAAGACGCGGTGGATGACGTGTTCCAGCTTGCTGCGGGCGATGTTGTAGAGCTTGTAGGTGGCGACGACCTCCACATCCGCCATCAGGAAGGTCGGCTGCAGGTCTGCGGCCGCGATGCGCTCCTTAACGTTGCCGCTGGTGACGCCGATCTTGTGGATCAGCTCGCGATGCTCTGAAATGAAGGGAAGATCGGACTTGCTGCGCAGCACGTAGATCGTGCCGCTCAGTTGGTCGCTGTCCGCAGGGTGGTCTTCGAAGAGCGGACCAGCCGTTGCCTCGGTGATCCGGCGGCCCGCCTGGTCCTTGTTGAGCGCCCGTTGGAGCGACCGGCGGAGCAGGTTGCTTTCGGTGCCGTTGTCGAAGATCACGCGGAGACGGGCGTCCTTGTCGCCGTATTCCTGCGTGAAGACCTGCCCCATCTCGGCAACGTACGCCTTTTGACCGCCGACGACGAAGAACCGGCCGGGTTCGATCTCCGCCTTTCTTCCGAAGGGCCGTGTCTCTCGAAGGCCTGCATCGATCTCCTTCTGGACTTGCTCGAATAGTGGTCGGAAGCGATCGAAGTCCTCGCACGTCGTTCGGCTCGCGATCTCCTCGGCTGCCCGCTTGTCCGCACGCGACCGGACGTGTCGTAGCTCGGTGATATCCGGCGCACCTGTGCCCGCGCCCAGTTCAGCGAGGAGCTCTGCGTCGTTCAGCGCGTCTGGATGGGAGCTCTCTGCCCCGGCGTGCCCGCTCAGCAGCTCCTGGCGATCCAGCGGCGCGAGGATTCTGCGGCTGTCGTCATCCTTTATGATGCGGCCCAACCGCACGGCGTAGAGTCGCTCGAAGACATCCCGATCCTCGCCGCTCTCGGGAGCCCGCCCGTGCAGATCCACGAACCGCTGGATCTCCTCGAAGCCCGCGATGATCCGCTCTTGACGAGCCGTGTGTTGAGTGGCCTGCTGAGGTTCGACCTCGATACCAAGCTCATCCAGGAGGGCGGCGTCCTCCTCGGTGAATCCCCTAGGCACCGTCCGCCTCCGCCCTCATGCGAGCCAGTACGGCGACGCCTTCGGCCATTCGCTTCTCCCAAGGATCCACTGCGGTGATGGACGGCAGCCGGCCACGCTCCTTCTTGAATTTCAAGGCGCGCTTGGCAAGGTCACGGGCCTCATCGGGCGTGATGCGGACCTTCTTTGCCGTGATCACTGCGGCCACCTGCTTGAGGCTCTCTTCGTTCATCGCCTTCGCGAGGATCGCGTAGGCCTCACCGAACGGATTGATGCGGTCGATCAAGTCGATGTCGAGATCCCGAACGTCCATCACGAATCGGCGCACGCCGTCGATCAAGGCGGTGTTCCGACGGCTCGTCCCCTCATCGCCCTCATTTTCTTCTCGGCCTTCGGAGAGAACCTGCTTCGCCTTTTGAGTCAGGTTCAGCGCGGCGATCGCGTGCTCACGGACTGCCTCCTGGTCCCCTTCGTCGAGTTCCGGGAACTTCTCCTTGACGATCTTCCCCATTCCTACCTGCGTTAGCTCCTGGGGAACGAGATCTTCGTCGAAGAGTCCGCGCTCGACCATAATCGGGTTCTGCATGAAGGCCGTGATCACCTCGTTGAGATCTTCTCGGCAGATGCGCGCAGCTGCCTCGCTCGTCGGCTCCACGAGCCCCTTGACCTCGATGGTAATTTCGCCGGTCTCCTTGTTGACCCCCACATTGCATCGGTCCGGCTCGTAATCCTCGTCGCCGTAGTCGAGCCCCTTGACCGGCCCGCTCGCACTGGTCTTCGCCGTGAAGTTGAACCGCGGAGCCAGCACCTGTTCCATCAGCAGGCTCGCCGCTATGGCTTTCAACGTGTCGTTGACGGCCTCCGTGACCGCTTCCTCGGAAGCGTCCGGCTCCGCGATCAGGTTCGTGAAACGAGCCCGAGCTTTCCCCGGGGCGTCCCGCGTGGCGCGACCGATGATCTGTACGATCTCCGTCAGACTCGACCGGTATCCGACGGTCAGTGTGTGGTCGCACCAGATCCAGTCGAAGCCTTCCTTCGCCATCCCCAGAGCGATGATGATGTCTACGTGATCTCGGTCGTCATTCAGCCGAGGATCCCTGAGCGCTGCGGCGACGCAATCCCGGCGAGTGGGGTTGTCGTCAACGAGGTCGGCGATCCGGAGTACACGCCCGCCAGAGGTCTCGACCAACTGGAAGCCGGTTTCCGGATCCGCGCCCTTCCACTCCCCCAGCTCCTCGAGGATGTGCTCTACTTCCCGGATCTTGTCCTTCGTGCTTTCCCGCGACGTTACGCTCGGGATGTGGACGATCGTCTTCTCGTCCGGATCGAGGACCTTCAAGATGTCATCCGCGTAGCTCCCCGAGTAGAAGAAGTAACCGATGTCGAGGCGCTTCAAATGCTGGTAACCGTTCAGCTGCTCGTAGTACGTGTAGGTGACGGTCTGGAAGCGTTCCTCGTCGTCGGGCATCAGCACGGGTTCAGCATCGCCCCGGAAGTAGGAGCCCGTCATCGCGACGATGTGAACCTTGTCCCTTTCCATGAGTTGGCCGACGTGGACCCCAAGCTTGTTGTCTGGATTGGCGGAGGCATGATGGAACTCGTCGACCGCAATGAGCCGGTTGTCGAAGGCTTCCACGCCGAATCGGTCGATCGCGAAGCGGAAAGTGGCGTGGGTGCAGACGAGCACCCGGTCGTCGCTGCCGAGGAACCTGCCCAGGGCCTCGACCTTGCCGCCGTCCGTTCCGGGTGCGCTGCACAGATTCCACTTGGGCCGCACCGTCCAGTCGGCCCAGAAGCCCCAGCGGCTGAGCTGCACGTCCGCGAAGCTCGCGCCTATCGTTCTCTCCGGAACGACGATGATCGCTTGCCGCACTCCTTGGTTCTCGAGTTTGTCCAAGGCGATGAACATGAGCGCCCGGCTCTTTCCGGATGCTGGCGGCGATTTGATCAGGAGATACTGCTCCCCTCGCCTCTCCCAGGCCCGCTCCTGCATTGGGCGCATCCCGAGTTCGTTGGACTGGGTAGTGCGTCCCGTCCGCGCGTAGCTTACGGTGACGGATGGGATGGATTTGGCGTTGGTCATACGAACGACTCCGCGTGAGTGTTCGATCTCATCGGGCAGGTGTCTTCAATTGGCCATCTTCGTATACAACTCGAACAGCTTCTCCAGCCGCTCAGTATCGTTTCGGAAACGCCGCCCGATGTAGATGCGCTCAAGCACTTCATCGTTTCGGTCGTGCGCAGCGCGGAGATTCTCCGGCATGCTGTCGGCGGCGTAGAGGTCGGCAATCGTCGCAGGGAAGTGCGCCTCGCGCGCAAGCAGAATGTTCTCAGCGCATTCCGTCAGATCCGTCTTGTTCTTCACCGTGAGTACGGGCACGGGGAAAGTGTTCCAACCGAGGGTGTTCGAGTAGCGGAATCGAGTCTCGATCTTGCCGCAGACCGTCGCGATCCACACCAGATGGAGGCGTGAGGCGATAAGCGCCAAATGCCAGAGCGGCGCATCGAAGAGAGCAACGGCTGAGTCGGCGATGATCGTGCCGGGCGCCATGTATCCGACGGGAAGATAGTCGCGGAGTTCCGATGAATGCCTGGGAACGATGATGGCGGTCTCCGAGCCAGCTTGGCGCACCTCTCCGAATCGATGGGGTGTGTTGGCAAGCTGTCGGGTCGTGGCGCGAGGAGACCCTGCTCGCTGATCACGCACGTCCTCGAACCTCCCAGCGAGCCACTCGTTTTCTGTTGCCTTCGGACAGTCTTCATCGGTGACCCAGACGCATCGCCTTTGCGCGCCATGGATAAACTCGTTCGAGCCCACGAACACCCGAATGAAACGTGGGCTCACGCCATTTCGTTCGATCGCATCGGCGGCCTCGCGACGATCCAGGAGGAGGTGCCCGCTGTCGTTCGGCATGTTGCCAAAGCTCATCCTGGACACATCCGCCATCGGCTGCCTACGGAGACGCACCAAGACATCCGGACCAGAGACCAAATAGGGATTGATGTTTGTCGATTCGCGTACGGTAGTGACGCCATCAAGCCCCTCGGAGTAAAGCCGACGAACGGGACCGGGCCGGTTGGATATGCCCACAATCGCCACCGTAACACCGGCGTTGTGACTCGCGAGGTTCGTCCACTTGAAGCTGGTATGCGCGAAGGTAATCCTGTGGCCAGCCCCAAGGATAAGCGACCAGAGCGTCGCCACCTGGCGTCCCTGGCAAATCGAATTCGTAGCCACGAAGGCCGAAACCGCCCGCGTATGAGCACCGTAGTCGGCAGCCTTTAGGAACCAGCCGGCGACGTAGTCAAGCGACTTCCACCCCGTCGTCCGGCCGTCAAACACGCTCTTGAGGTCAGCCTTCTGCTCGGGGGTCTGCGATTGGCTCCCGAGGTAAGGCGGATTCCCGCAGATGTAGGTCTCCCCGCCTTCGTGCTCGAAATCGATCTCAGGCTGATTCAGCGGCGTCTGAAAGAGGTCGTCGGAGACGAGTTTGACCCCCGTTCCCGTGGGCGGGCAGACTCGGCTCCAATCTACATGCAGGGCGTTGGCGCAGGTGATCCAGTTGTCCTTGTCGAGCGGAAGGACGACGGCCACCGCCTCCCGCTGCCCGAGGTAATTCACGTTGCACTGGTACTCGGCGATGACAAGGGCGAGACGGGCGATCTCGGCGGGAAAATCTGCCACCTCGATCCCGCGAAAGTTGCTGATCGGGATGTCAGACTTACGCTCACGTTCCCCGCGTCGACCGTTGATCTCTGCCTCGATCGCCCGCATCTGCTTGTAGGCGATCACAAGGAAGTTGCCGGAACCACAGGCCGGGTCGAACACGCGAATCCGCGCCATGCGGTTCCTGAGATTGAGGAGCTTGCGACCGTTGTTCCCCGCCGCCTCCAGCTTCTCGCGCAAATCGTCAAGGAAGAGCGGATTCAGCACCTTCAAGATGTTCGGCACGCTCGTGTAGTGCATGCCAAGGTTGCCGCGTTCTTCCTCGACCGCGACCGCCTGGACCATCGATCCGAAGATGTCCGGGTTGATTTTCTTCCAGTCGAGATTCCCGATGTGAAGGAGGTAGGAGCGTGCAATCCGGCTGAACCGCGGAGCCTCCGCCGCGTCCGCGAAGAGCCCGCCGTTCACGAAGGGGAACGCCGCTGCCCAGCGGGGAAGGTCGGACCCCACCCGATCCTCGTCGAGGGTGTTCATTGCACCAAAGAGCCGATCAATCACCTCGGGGGTGTCGGATCCATCGGCCATGGTCATCTGCTCGATGGTGCGCGTGAACCTCGCTTGGCTGGGGAAGATATCGGTGTCCTCGGCGAAGAAGCAGAAGATGAGGCGCGCCATGAAGTGATTCATTTCGTGGCGGCGTTCCGGGGTCTCCCACTCGGGATTCTCCTTCAGGAGCTCGACGTAGAGTCGATTCAGCCGACTCGTCGCCCTGATGTCGAAGGCGCTCTCGCGAATCTGCCGGACGGTCGTGATTCCAGCTAGCGGAAGGAAGAAGCCGAAGTGATCGGGAAAATCCGCGTAGTCGCAGACCAGTATGTCGCCGCTGGCAAGTTCTTCGGCGTGGAACTCCTGCCCGTCGGTCGCCAAGATGAATTTTGCCTTGGCTCGCGGAGTTTCGGGGCTCTCCCTTAGCGTGTCCAGCGCGACCGCGGTTTCGCCTTGAGAGGCAACCTTGATGTGGATGTTGCTTCGCTGGAGGACCCCGCCGACGTCGGACCGATTCGTCGTGCCCGTGCGGAGCCGCCTGATGGTGGTTTCCTTGTTTCCGAACGCCTCAAGGAAGGCAAAGGGAAACTCCGCAGGATCGAAAGGCTCGGCGGCGAGCGCGGAGACAGCCTCTTCGATTTCTACGGCATTCATGGGTCGTCCAGACTCGCCTTGGCCAACGTCCACCCGTGTTCGAGGACCGCAAGGTAACATGGGTGACGGGCTGCGGGAGCACGTGCGCACCGGCGGGGTCGGAATCCGCCTGGGTTCTGGGCGGCATCTGGATCCGCGACCGCTGGCGCGGTCAGCGATGGGCGAAAAAAACAGCGCGTTGACCGGGCCGGGGCGCCCGGATTTGGCTACGACCGCCTGCGGCGGCCCGCCTAATCTCGGGGGGCGGCGGGATAGCCCAGACGAACGAAACAGTCCGCCCGGCCAAAACTGCCCAGGCGGGCGGGAATCGGGGCGCCCGGATTTGAACCGGGGACCTCTGCGTCCCGAACGCAGCGCTCTACCGGACTGAGCCACGCCCCGAGGGGTACTGCGGACCGCGCGTTGGGCGCGGGGGCCGGGCTCGCGCGCGAGCCGGCGGCGAAGAAGCGGGTGACCGGATTCGAACCGGCGACCTCAACCTTGGCAAGGTTGCGCTCTACCAACTGAGCTACACCCGCGTATCCTGCTCCCTCTCCCTCCAGAGCCTCCGGCCTGCCGGCTGTCGGCGGAGGGGTCCTTCAAAGCCACCGGTCGGATTTGAACCGACGACCGCCGCATTACGAATGCGGTGCTCTACCCCTGAGCTACGGTGGCGAGCCGTCGGCCGCTACCCGGGGCGAACCCGGCGAGAGGGCTCGCGGGGGGTGCCGGGGGTGGACGCGACGACGAAAAAGTGGAGCCGGCGGGATTTGAACCCGCGACCTCTTGAGTGCGATTCAAGCGCTCTCCCAAACTGAGCTACGGCCCCTCGCTCGACACTCTTTTTGGAACGGGGCTGACGGGATTTGAACCCGCGACCTCCGGTGTGACAGACCGGCACTCTAACCAGACTGAGCTACAGCCCCCTGCAGCGGCGTTTCGATGGGGCCTACTGGACTCGAACCAGTGACCTCTACGATGTCAACGTAGCGCTCTAGCCATCTGAGCTAAGGCCCCCCCGAAGACAAGACGAGCGGACCCCGGGTGGGAGCCCGCTCGGACGACACAATGCTAAAGGAACGAGCCGAATCGGTCAACCTCGGGGGGTGCTCCGGCGGGCGCCGGATCGGCGGGTCCCGGCTACGGTTGCATCCACCGGGGCGGGCTTTACCTTGTTCGCGACCCGGGCTTCCGCCGGCGGAGGCTGCCGGGCGACTCACATCGTCGATTCCCCCTCAGAGAGGCGGATGAAGATAAGCTCTCGCGTGGCCGCGGGCGTCCTCGTCGCGGCCCTCGGCGCCACCGCTCTGGCGCTGTACCGGCCTTCAACCGGCGAACTCGAGATCGCTGCCGCGAGCCTCGATCCGTCCTCCTTCCTGCACGTCCAGGAGAGCGCGGATCCGCAGGCCGCGGGCGAGGGCGAGACGGCGGCCGCGGCCGCGCAGTTCGCCGAAGAGCAGGATCTCGCGACGATGCCGGCGCAGTGGCGTGCGATCTACGACCACGAGAACGCGAGCCGCGGACCCGAGCAGCCGATCCCGTTCAACCACCGCTTCCACGTGACGGACCTCCAGATCGACTGCATGTACTGCCATGTGGGGACGGAGCGGTCGGTGTCGGGCGTCGTGCCGACGCTCGAGGTCTGCATGGGGTGCCACCGCATCGCGGGCACGGGGCTGCCGCCGGTCGAGGAGCTGCGCCAGTACGAGGCGCGCGGCGAGCCGATCGAATGGGAGTGGGTGTACAAGCTGCCGGAGTTCGTGCAGTTCAGCCACAAGGCCCACGTGCGGAACCTCGAGTGCCAGGACTGCCATGGTCCGGTCGAGGAGATGGACCGGGTCTACCAGTGGGCGCCGCTAACGATGGGCTGGTGCCTCGAGTGCCACCGGCAGGCTCCCTTCGAGGGCGATGTCGCGACGGACCACACGCTGGCGCGGGACAACCCGCCGCCGCGGGCGCCGGCGCCTCGTCAGCCCGAGGGGTTCTACCCGAGGGACATCGACACGGACTACGGCCGGACCCGGGCTCCCACGGATTGCGCGGCATGTCACTACTGAACGGGAGCAGCGACGGCTGCGGCGGCTGCGGCTGCGGGGGGACGGGTTCGGGCGCCGCCACGCCGGAGCCGGAGGCCCTGAACGGCGCGGCGGCGAACGGAACGGGGACTTCCCGCCGGCGCTTCCTGAAGGTGCTGGGGACTTCCGGGGCCGGAGCCGCGACGCTGGCGGCGTGCGGGCCGCCGAACTTCGGGGACAAGCTCATCCCCAGCCTCGTCGAGGAAGAGGGGATCACGCCGGGCGTTTCCGAGACCTACGCGACCGTGCTGGCGGATGCGGGGCCGGAACCGGTCGCCGTCCATGCGCAGGTGCGCGACGGCCGCGTCCTCGGCCTGAGCCCCAACGACCGGTTCGGGGGCGGGACGAGCGGCCTTTCGTCGCTCACGCACTCGACGCTGCAGGATCTCTACGATCCGGATCGCGTGAGTCAGCCGCTCCAGCAGAATCCGTCGACGGAGGATGGGGCGCCTCCCTACCAGTACGCGAACTGGGAAGATGCGACGGCCGCGCTCACGAATGCGGTGCGCGTCGGCGGCGCGGTGCTCCTGACGGGCCGGGTCACGGGGACGACGGGCCGCTTCATCGCGGACTGGGCTCGGGTGATGGGAGTCGAGCACGTCGCCTGGGAGCCGTTCTCGAACGACGCGCTGGCGACGGGGACCGCGGACGTGAGCGGCGGCGCAGGCATGCCGCGCTTCGATCTCTCCTCGGCGGACCGAATCGCCTGCTTCGGGGCCGACTTCCTCGGCACCTGGCTCGCACCGACGCAGATTTCCGCAGGTTTCGCGGCTGCGCGGGACATCGACGCCCACCACCACGCGAAGTTCACCTTCGTCGGGCCGCGCCTTTCGCTCACCGGCGCGAACGCGGATGAGTGGGTCGAAGCGCGTGCAGGCACCGAGGGCACCGTAGCGCTCGCGGTCGCCGGCGTCGTGGCCGCCTCACGCGGCGCCGAGCTTCCCGCCGGACTGCCCAATGTGTCGCCGGAATCGGCCGCCGAAATCGCGGGCGTCTCGGCGGACGCGATCCGCGCGCTGGGAGAGGAGCTTGCCGCCGCGGAGAACGCGGTCGCGATTCCGCCGGGGATCGAGTCGCAGGGAGCCGATGCCCGGCAGGCGCAGCAGGCGGTGGCGGCGCTCAACGAGCTCCTCGGCGCGACGGGTCGCTCGGTCTTCCCGGGAGGCGGCGCACCCGAGGGGACGACGGCGAGCTTCGCGGACATGCAGGCCCTGATCGGGCGCATGCGGGCCGGCCAGGTACGGACGCTCATCGTGTCCGGGTGCAATCCCGCCTACGCGCTCCCGGCCGCCGCGGGGTTCGCGGATGCGCTGGCCAACGTGGCGAACACGGTCGCGGTCACGCCGCACCTCGACGAGACGGCCTCGGCCTGCGGCTGGGTGCTCCCGTGCCACCACGCGCTCGAGTCGTGGTGCGACGCCGAACTGGCGGGCGGCGCGATGGCGCTCGGACAGCCGCTCATGCACCCGGTGTTCGACACGCGCCAGCGCGAAGACCTGCTGCTGGACGTCACCAACGCGGCGGGACAGGGCGGCGCGTTCAGCGGGACGGACTACGCGACCGTGCTGCGGAACACCTGGACCGAGCGGCTCGGCGGCCACGCCGCCTGGCTCGATGCGCTCCGGCGCGGCGGCGCCTCGGCGGCGGCATGGGCGGGCGACGGCGACGCGGGGGCCGGTGCGGACGATGCGCCCGCGGGGGGCGACGGCAGCGGCTTCGCGCTCCCGCAGGCGCCCGCCGGCACGCAACTTGTCGTGTATCCGACGGCCCAGTTCTACGACGGCCGGGGCGCAAACCGCTCCTGGATGCAGGAGCAGCCCGACGCGATCTCGAAGGTCGTGTGGAACTCCTGGGTCGAGATGCACCCCGACATGGCCGAGTCGCTCGGCGTCGACCGGGGCGACGTCGTCCGCGTCGAGTCGGCCCAGGGCGCCATCGAGGCGCCGGTCTACGTCTACCGCGGCATCCGTCCGGACACGGTGGCGATCCCGCTCGGACAGGGGCACACGGAATACGGCCGCTACGCGCGGAACCGCGGCGTGAACCCGCTGGACCTCCTCGCGGCGAACGCGGACCCCGGCTCCGGCGCGCTGGCATACGCCGGGACGGCGGTCACGGTCTCGGCCACGGAGGAGACGGCCCGGCTCGTCGTCACGCAGGGGTCCACCGACGACCAGGACCGGGAAATCGTCCACGCCATGAACGTGGAGGACGCGCTGCACGAGGTCGAGGCGCACGAGATCGACCTCGTCGAGCTGGTCGAGGCCGCGTGGGACTCCGATCCGAACAGCCCGTACCGCTGGGGCATGACCATCGACCTCAACGCCTGCACCGGCTGCGGCGCCTGCGTCACCTCCTGCTACTCCGAGAACAACATCCCCACCGTGGGCGAGGAGCAGGCCGCGCTGCGGCGCGAGATGTCGTGGATGCGGATCCACCGCTTCGAGGAGGAGGCGGAGGACGGCGGATTCCAGACGGTGCAACAGCCGATGCTGTGCCAGCACTGCGGCGACGCGCCGTGCGAGCCGGTGTGCCCGGTCTACGCGACGTACCACAGCCCGGAGGGGCTCAACGTCCAGGTCTACAACCGCTGCGTCGGCACGCGGTACTGCGCGAACAACTGCCCCTACAAGGTCCGGCGCTTCAACTGGTTCAACCATGACGCGCGCGGCCGCGGCGACGGGGGCGCCTTCGCCTGGCCGCTGAACCTCCAGCTCAACCCGGACATCACGGTCCGCGAGGTGGGGGTGATGGAGAAGTGCACGATGTGCGTGCACCGGATCAACAAGGCCAAGATCGACGCCAAGGAGGAGGGGCGGACGGTGCGGGACGGCGAGGTGATGACGGCCTGCCAGGCCAGCTGCCCGTCGAATGCGATCACCTTCGGCAACCTCAAGGATCCGGAGAGCGAGGTCTCCCGCAAGGCGAAGAGCGCCCGCGGCTACCACGCGCTCGGTGAACTCGGCGTGCGTCCCGCGATCACCTACCTCGAGGACGTCACGCACAAGCACATGGCGGCCGGCGGGCACGGTGAACCGGCCGCGGCCGGAGAAGGCGAAGAGGCGCACTGATGGCGACCGCGGAGGCGAAGGTGCCCGCCCCCCCGACGCTGGCCGACGCGAACCGCGACATCACGCGGCCGATCGCGATGCCCGAGAAGCGCTTCTATCTCGTGCTCGGGGTCGCGGCCGCGGGTCTCGCCCTCATGTTCGGGGCCTGGTTCTACCAGATCGGGGCCGGCATCGGCGTCGCGGGCATCACCCACCCCGTCTTCTGGGGCGTGTACATCACGACCTTCGTCTTCTGGGTCGGGATCGCCCACTCCGGGACGCTGATCTCGGCGATCCTCTACCTCTTCCGCTCCGGCTGGCGCACGACGATCAACCGGACCGCGGAGGCGATGACGATCTTCGCGGTGATGACGGCGGGACTCTTCCCCCTCATCCACCTGGGTCGCGTCTGGTACTTCTACTACCTGATGCCGTACCCGTCGCAGCGGCAGATCTGGCCGGACTTCCGGTCGCCGCTGGTGATGGACGTGTTCGCGGTGTCGACGTACCTCACGATCTCCGCCCTCTTCTGGTACACCGGCCTCATCCCCGACTTCGCGATCCTGCGCGACCGGGCCAAGGGCTGGATGTACAAGATCTACGGCGCGTTCTCGCTCGGGTGGCAGGGGACGGTGAGCGAGTGGCGGCACTACCGCCGCATCTACCTCTACATGGCGGGGATCGCGACGCCGCTGGTGCTGTCGGTGCACTCCGTGGTTTCGTGGGACTTCGCCCTCTCGATCGTGCCGGGCTGGCACTCGACGATCTTCGCCCCGTACTTCGTGGCCGGGGCGATCTTCAGCGGGGTCGCCCTCGTGATCACGATCATGATCCCGCTGCGGTGGGCGTTCGGGCTCGAGGCGTACATCACCGAGAACCACTTCGAGAACATGGCGAAGCTGGTCCTCCTCACGTCGCTCATCGTCGGCTTCTCGTACGGGACGGAGTTCTTCCTCGCCTACTACTCGGCGGACCCGATCGAGATCGAGAGCTTCCGCTGGCGGGCGATGGGAGCCTACGCCCTGCCGTTCTGGGTGATGGTGTTCTGCAACGTGGTCGTGCCGCAGGCGCTGTGGTTCAAGAAGGTCCGCACGAGCCTGCCGGCGCTGTTCGCGCTCACGATCTTCGTCAACATCGGGATGTGGTACGAGCGGTTCGTGATCATCGTCACGTCGCTCGCCCACGAGTACGAGCCGGGCGGCTGGGGCCTGTACACGCCGAGTTGGGTGGAGATGTCGATTCTCGTCGGCAGCTTCTGCTGGTTCTTCTTCTGGTTCCTGCTCTTCTCGCGCAGCCTGCCGGTGATCTCGATCGCCGAGGTGAAGGAACATCTCGCGCACGAACACGCACACGCACACGGGGATGACGATGAGTAGCGGCGTCCTGGGGCAGTACGACACGCTGCCCGGCACGCTCGACGCCATCGCGCGGCTGCGGGACGCGGGACACCGCGACATCGAGGTCTTCTCGCCGATTCCGTCGCCGGAGATCGAGGAGGCGATGGACATCCACTCCTCGCCGGTGCGCGTGTGGGCGCTGACGGGCGCGATCACCGGGTGTACGCTCGGGGTGCTGCTCACGGCGGGCACCTCGCTGGCCTACCCGCTCGTGACGCAGGGCAAGCCGCTCGTGTCGCTGCCCCCGTTCGTCGTGTTCATGTTCGAGCTCACGGTGCTGCTCACGGGGATCTTCGGGCTCGTTGCGCTGCTCGTGCACACGAAGCGGCCGGTGATCAACCTCGACCCGGCGTATCGAACCTCCTTCTCGGTGGACCGCTGGGGCATCTTCGTCCCGGCCAACGGCGAAGGCACCGCCGCCGCCGAGGCGCTCGTGCGCGAGACCTCCGCGGTGGACGTGGAGGTGCAGGCATGACCGCCCGGGCCGCCGCGACCGTGGTCCTCGCCGCCTTCGCGCTCGGCGCCTGCGACGACCAGATCAAGCATCTGGAGCAGCGGACGCCGTTCTTCAACACGATGTCCTGGCAGCCCTCGGTGGAGGCCTACGAGGAGCGGGCGCGGCTGCCGGTGCCCGGCACGATGCCGATCGACGGCGAGCGCACGTACGACCTGATGGCGGCCGATACCATGCTCGTCAGCCCGATCTCGGGCACCGAAGCCGACCTGGTTCGCGGGGCGGAACTGTACAGCCAGTTTTGCACGCCCTGCCACGGCGTGACGGGGGCGGGCGACGGCTCCGTCGTGGGACAGAATCGGATTCCCGACATCCCGCTCCTCAACATCCGCGGCGAACTCACGCGCGGATACACGGACGGCTACATCTGGGGCATGATCGCGAACGGACGCGGGCTGATGCCGCCCTACCGGCGCATCCCGGACATGGACCGCTGGTACCTGGTCGCGTACGTGCGGCAACTGCAGGCCGAGGCGATGGCCGAGGAAGCGGCAGCGGCCGAGGCCGCGGCGGCTGAAGCGGCGGCGGAGTCCGAAACGGGCGATGTTCCGGGGACCGGAGGAGGCCCGTGAGCGGCGGCGGCGACCGTCCGGCGCTCACGACGGGAGAGGCGCTGAAGACGATCAGCGGCCGCATCCCGACGCTGTGGCTGGCGGTATGGCTGGCCGCGGTCGCGGTCGGGGCCGTGGGCTTTGCGACGACGGTCGGCGCGGACGCGCAGCGCGCCTGGATGAGCGTGTGGTCGAATTTCCTCTTCTGGACGGCGATCTCGATGGCGGGCGTCGTCTTCGGAGCCGTCCTCCAGGTCGCGAAGGGGCACTGGGGCAAGAGCTTCCGCCGGCTGGCCGAGGCCGCGGGCGCCTTCCTCCCCATCTCCTTCGCCCTCTTCTTCGCGCTCCGGCTCGGCGCCGAACACGTCTTCCCGTGGATCGGGCCGGTGGAAACATCGCACCTGAACCGCGACTGGCTGACGCTCGAAGGCGTCTTCCTGCGGAACGGGGTCCTGCTCGCCGTGCTCTACCTGCTCGGCTTCGTCTGGCTCTTCTACTCGATCCGGGCCGACGCGCCGCTGGTCGCGGCGGAGAACCGAGGCTGGCGCAAGGCCGTCGTTTCCCTCTTCGCGCGGGGCTGGCGCGGAGACGAGGTGGAGGTGGAGCGCTGCCGCAGCCGGATCGGGCGGCTGTCCGCCGTGCTGATCCTGAGCTGGGCCGTCATCTTCTCGCTCCTGTCGTTCGATTTCGGGATGTCGCTCACGCCGGGCTTCATGAGCATGGTGTGGGGGCCGTACTACTTCATCGGCGGCTGGCTCGGCATGCTCGCGCTCGTCGCGGTCATGGCCCACCGCTACAACGGGCGGACCGACGGGATCCGGCTGTGGGGCAAGTACGACTTCCACGATCTCGGCAAGCTGACGTTCGCCTTCGTGGCGTTCTGGACCTACCTCTGGTTCGCCCAGTATCTCGTGATCTGGTACGGCAACATCCCGCGCGAGACGAACTTCTTCATGCCGCGTTCGACGGGCGCCTTCGGCTGGATGTTCTGGCTCCAGATGGTGCTCATCTTCGCCCTCCCCTTCCCCTTCCTCCTGGGGCGGAGCCCGAAGATGAGTTCGCGCTGGCTGGCGTTCGTCGGGCTGCTGATCCTGATCGGCTTCTGGGTCGAGCGCTGGAACATGGTGGCGCCGTCGATCTGGCATGGGGAGGGACTGCCGCTCGGCGTGCCGGAAGCGATGATCTCGGTCGGCTTCGTCGGCCTGTTCGCGCTCGCGTACGGCGCCTATTCGACGACCTTCCCGAAGGTTCCGATGCGCGAGACGATTGCGCTGGGGAGCCCCGGCCGCGGCCCGTAGGCTTCCGCCGGTCGCCGCCCCGCGGACGAGGGGGTGCCCCGGCTGGCCTTCGGCGTCTACTTTCAACGCTGGCCGTATGACGTGACGGTGTGGACCTCGCCGATGTGGCGTGGCCTCGTGCCGCGAAGTTCTTGACCGAGGCGGTTTGGATGGAGCTTTCCGACAACTACGAGCAGATGCTGCAGCGAACGACCGCGACGGTCGAGAAGTACCGCGAGGGGGCCGAGGAGCTGAGGGTGAAGCTCCGCGAGGCCCGCGCCGGCCGAAAGGTTCAGATCATGGCCATGATCGACCGGCTGGAGCGCAAGTACGACGGGGCGAAGACGCGCCTCGAGGAGCTTTCCGACTCCGAGGAAGACGGCAGGAGCCAGGCCCTCGGCGTCCTCCACCAGAAGGTGGTCTCCGAACTCTCGGACATGAAGCGGACGATCCAGACCCGAATCCGTTAGAAGCGCCTGAATACGCGGTCGGGGATCAGCGGTTCACCCGCCTCCAGCTTCCGCGCGATCTCGAGGTGGACCTCCTCCAGGAAGAGGAAACGCTCCGGATAGGCGGGGTGCGTGGCGTCCCCGCGATCCCGGATCCCGGCGGCATCTTCCGCTGCCATGCGCCGCCAGAAGCGTGCCACGCCGCGCGTGTCGATGCCCGCCCTGGCGAGGTAGTACATGCCCACGTAGTCGGCCTCGCGCTCCTGGGTCTGGCTGAACTCCCCTGGCGGTGCGACGCCGCCCGCCGCGGCCGCGGCGGCATCGCGAACGGCGCCGCGCAGGCCCCGCAGCCTGTCGTACTCGCGGTCCTGCGCGGAGTGGCCGATGGTGTTGTGCGCCATCTCATGGGCGATGACGAGCTGCAACTCCTCGTCCGATTCCAGGAACCGCAGCAGACCCGCGTTCACCTGGATCCGGCGGCCATCGGCGGAAGCGTTGATCTCATCGCTCGGCGACAGGTGGATGGGGAAGTCGCAGCCTCGCTCCGCGGTGATCTCCAGCGTCACGCTTTCCCGGCCCCGGCGCACGACCACGGGCAGCGGCTCCCCCGCCCCCCGCCGAACGAGTTGAAAGGCGATCTCGACGGATCCCTGCGCGCCGGACGGCACTTCAACGCCGCCCAGCTCGACGATCACGTCGCCGGGGACGAGGCCGGCCCGCTGCGCCGCGCCGCCGCTCGTCACGCCGATGATCGTGGGCCGCTCTCCGACGCCGAACAGTTCGCGATAGGCGTCGCGTTCCGCCTCGTCCTCGACCTCCTCCCGCGCGAGGTATCGAAATCCGAAGTGGCTCACCTCGTGGCCGCAAAGGGCCGGTCCCTGCCGGAGAAGCGGAAGCGAGACGTCGTCCAGCCGCTGGAGGCGCGCCTCGCGGGTGCGAACGGCCGCCTCCGTCTGCAACGCCCGCTCGCCGGCCACGGAAGGGATGCCGGCCGGCGACGGATCCGAGGCTATGGTGGAGGGCTTGGCGCAGGCAGAGATGGCCGCCAGGAAGATGAATCCCGGAAGCAACGAATCTTTCATGGACACCCCCCTCGACACCGCCCCGCGCGCCGACACCGGTCTCCCGGAGACGGCTTCGCAGTACCTTAGCGTGTGCTTATCGGGGTCGAAAGCGACGGGAGCGCGTGGACTCGTCGAGGAGGTGGGGAGTGGAGAGTGAGTGAGGGCCTGTTGCGCACGCGGGCCGCGGCGGCGCTTCTGGTGGCTCTGGCCGCCGCCGCGTGCGACCGGTCGCCGGCGCCGTTCCACGAAACCCTCCGGCAGAGGGCGGGTGCGGGGGACGCCGAGGCTCTGTCGTGGCTGGTCAGTGCGGCGGAACAAGGTCGCGCCGGGGCCCAGGCGAGTCTCGGCCTGCTCTACCTCGGAGGCGAGGGGGTCGAGAGGGACACGCCCGCGGCGGCGCGCTGGCTGTGCGCGGCCGCCGGACGGGGTAGCGAAGAGGCGTTGGCGGCGATCACCGCCGCCGCGGAGGCCGGTGATCCCGGCCTGCAGAACACGCTGGGCCTGATGCACCTGCACGGGTACGGCGTGCCACGGAACACGGCGATGGCGGTGCGATGGGTCGATGCCGCCGCGACGCTGGGTTACCCGGATGGCCAGTACAACCTGGCCCTCCTCTACGGCGCGGGCCGGGGCGTCGCGAGGAACGACTCGGCGGCTGTGGCGTGGCTCGAGACGGCGGCTCGGGCGGGACACGCGGGGGCCCGGAACGCGCTCGGCCTGCGGCACCTCGACGGAAACGGCGTGACGCAGGACAGCGACGCGGCCATCCGCTGGTTTCGGGCCGCCGCCGAACAGGGCCACGCCGGGGCCCAGAACCACCTTGGCCAGGCCTATGCGCTGGGGCTGGGCGTGATCCCGGACGACGTGGAGGCGATGTACTGGTTCGGGGCGGCGGCGGAGCAGGGCGATCCCGTCGCTCAGTACAACCTGAGCTTCCTCTACGCCCGGCACGGCAATACGGCCGAGGCCGTGCGGTGGATGCGCGCGGCCGCCGAGCGCGGCTACGCGGACGCGCAGTTCTCCCTCGCGGCCGAGTACATGTCACGCGACATGCACGCCTACGCCTGGCTGCACCTCGCCGCTGAGCAGGGACACGAGGAGGCGGACCGGCGCAGACAGGCCCTCTGGGAGTACATGACGCACGACGACGTGTCGCTGGCCGAAGAACTGAGCGCCGACCTCACGCGCCGAACCGGCGACCCCGACCCGGAACGACAGGCGTGCGGCCGTTGATCCCGGCGCCGGGGCCGCCGAGGGCGTGGTACTCGGCGGTCGTGGATATCCGGACTCTGGAGTGTCGTCAGTCCAGGCGGAGCGCGGCGCGGAGGAGGTGGCGCTGTCGGCGGACGTGCCTGCCGAAGTAGCCCTCCGCGGGGCTCGCGCGTTCGGGGCGGCCGACGTAGACGGGCTCTCGGCCGATGAGTTCTCGCAGGTGGGGGCGCATGAACGTCCAGGCGCCCATGTTTTCAGGTTCCTCCTGAACCCAGCAGATCTCCGCCTCGCGGGGATACGGGGCGAGGGCCGCAGCCAGTTCCTCCGCCGGGAACGGGTAGGGCTGCTCCACGCGCAGGATCGGGATGTCGTGCGCGGGCGGAGCTTCCGCGAGCAGGTCGAAGTAGACCTTCCCGCTGCAGATGATGACCCGGTTCACGCGGGACGGATCGGCTCGGAAGTCGGGGTCCGGAAGCACGGGACGGAAGGCACCGCCGGTGAGGTCGCCGATCGTCGAGCGGGCGCGCGGGTGGCGCAGCAGGCTCTTCGGCGTCATCACGATCAGGGGACGGCAGGTCGCGCGCAGCGCCTGCCAGCGCAGCGCGTGGAAGTACTGCGCGGGCGTCGTGCAGTTCACGATGCGGATGTTGCCTTCGGCCGCGAGTTGCAGGAAACGCTCCAGCCGGGCGCTCGAGTGTTCCGGGCCCTGCCCCTCGTAGCCGTGCGGAAGGAGCAGGACGAGCCGGGACTCCAGGCCCCACTTCGTGCGGCCCGACACGATGAATTGGTCGATGATCGCCTGCCCGACGTTGCCGAAGTCGCCGAACTGCGCCTCCCACATCACGAGCGCGTTGGCGGCGATCGTGGAGAAGCCGTACTCGAAGCCCAGCGTGGCGATCTCGGACAGGGGGCTGTTCGCGATCCGGAACGCCGCCTGTCCCTCTTCGAGGTGGGCCATGGGCGCGTACGGACGCCCGTCCTCGGCGTCGTGCAGCACGAGATGGCGGTGGCTGAACGTGCCGCGCTCGGTGTCCTCGCCGGTGAGGCGCACCGGCACGCCCTCCGTGAGCAGACCCGCGAGCGCCAACCCTTCCGCGTGGCCCCAGTCGATCCCCTCGTCCAGCGCCGTGCGACGGCGTTCCAGCTGCCGCCCGAGCTTGTGGAACGGCTTGAAGTCCTCGGGCCAACGGTGGATCGCCTCGTTGAGCTCCCGCAGCCGCGCCTCGAGGATGCCCGTCGGACGCGCCGGTTCCGCCGGATCCAGCAGACGCTTCGGGTCCGGCGCCGCTCCCGTCCGTTCGTCCGCTGCCTTGTGCGCGGCGATCGCCCCCCTCGCCGCATCGAGTTCCTCCTCCACATCCGCGACCAGGTCGTCAGCCTCGTCGCGGGTGATGAGCCCCCGCTCGATGACGGCCTCCGCGAACTGCGCGCGCACCCGCGGGTGCGACGCGATCCGCTCGTACATCATGGGCTGGGTGTACGAGGGTTCGTCCCCCTCGTTGTGCCCGTAGCGCCGGTAGCCCACGAGGTCGATGACCAGATCCTCCCCGAACTCGAACCGGTAGTCGATGGCGAGCCGCACCGCGGCCATGCACGCCTCCGGGTCGTCGGCGTTCACATGCACGACGGGGAGCCGGAAGCCGAGCGCGAGGTCGCTCGCATACCGCGTGGAGCGGCTGTCGCCGGGAAGGGTGGTGAAGCCGAGCTGGTTGTTCGTGATGATGTGAAGCGTGCCGCCCGTCTCGTAGGCATGCAGCCGGCACAGGTTCAGCGTTTCCGCCACGACGCCCTGCCCCGCGAAGGAGGCGTCGCCGTGGATGATGATGGGGAGGATCGCCGAGGAATCGGAGGCCTCGCCGGTGAAGCGCGCGGCCCGGGCCATGCCGAGGACGACGGGGTTCACGTGCTCGAGGTGGCTCGGGTTGGGGGCGAGCCGCACGTCCAGTTCGACCTCGTCCTCCGCGACCTGAGACCGGCCTCCGACGTGGTACTTGACGTCGCCGGAGCCGTGTTCGGGGAGCGCAGTCATGATGCCGCGCGCGGCCTGTTCCTCGAATTCGGCCACGATCGACTCGTAGGACAGCCCCATGACATGGGCCAGCACGTTCAGGCGCCCGCGGTGCGCCATCCCCACGAACACCTGTCGCGCCCCGCGCCGCCCCGCGCTCCCGATGATCCCGCGCATCATCGGCACGAGCATGTCGAGTCCCTCTACGGAGAACCGCTTCTTCCCGAGGTAGGTGCGGTGCAGGAAGGTCTCGAGCCCCTCCACTCGGGTCAGCCACTCCAGGCACGCCTTCGCCCGCTCGCGGCTCATCAGGAGTCGGTGGCGGTGCGATTCGATGTAGTCCACGAGCCAGTCGCGCTGGGTCGGGTTCTCCACCTGGTCGAGTTCGTAGCCGATCGGGCCGCAGTAGATCTCCTCGAGGCGGTCCACGACCTCGGCGGCGTTGTCACCGAGGTGCTTGAGCCAGACGGCGGAGGCGGGCACGCGTGCGAGTTCCTCGCGGCGGATGCCGTGATACTCCGGTTCCAGCATCGGGTGCCTCGGAGGCTCCGAGCCAAGCGGGTCGATGCGCGCCCCCAGGTGTCCGTACGCGCGGTAGGCCTCGACGAGGGCCCCGGCGATGGCGGCGAGCCGGAGATCCTCCGTCGCCACGACCTCCGCCTCGGCCGGCGTGGGCGCGGGCGGGGGAGGAGCGGGGGG
>VXMR01000119.1 GCA_009841005.1 Gemmatimonadales bacterium | reverse complement strand
CCCAGAAGGGCTGCTCGAAGGTGCGCAGATAGCCGATGGCGTCCGACGTCCCCATCGCCGACATCCAGTTCACGATCGGACAGTTCGCCGAGGCGGCCCGGAAACGGTCCGTGTTCCCCACGATATACGACGTGAGGATGCCGCCCCCCGAGCACCCGTACACGAAGAGGTTGTCCCCGTCCACGTAGCCGCGCCGCAGCATCTCGTCGACGCCGCCCATGAGGTCGGGGAAGTCGGCGCCCGGATAGTCGTGGTTGATCGCGTTCGCGAACTCCGTCCCGTATCCCGTGCTTCCCCGCGGGTTCGTGTAGAGGACGACGTAGTCGTTCGAGGCGTGTTCCTGGAAGGCGAAGTTGAACCCGCCGTTGTACATGCTGTGCGGCCCGCCGTGGATGGCGAGCATCAGCGGATAGGCGCGGTTCGGGTCGAAGTCGGGCGGTTTCACGATCCAGCCCTGGATCCGGAAGCCGTCCGTCGACTCGTACCAGACCTCCTCCACCTCGCCCAGGGTCACGCCGTGGAGCACGTCCGCGTTGACCTCCGTGAGGCGGGTGGCCTGACCCGGGTTGGAGAGGGAGAACCGGTAGAGGTCGCCGGGTTCGTGGTCCGTCGAGATCGTGCCGACCGCCGCGCCGTCGTCGGAAAAGGAGGAGAGGGAAAAGAGATGCGCTCCCTCGGTGAGCTGCGTGACGCCGCCGTCGACGGAGACGAAGTGGAGCTGCCGGTACCCTTCCCGGTTCACGTTGAAGTAGAGGCCGCTCCCGTCGGGCGCCCACTGGAAGCCGCCGGACTGCCGGTCATAGTCCCCGGAGATGAGCCGCGAGCCGGACCCGTCCCGGTTCATCACGTGGATTCTGCCGTTCCGGTAGGTGTCGCGGTGCTCATCGCCCACGCTGTACGCGATGAGGCGGCCGTCCGGCGAGGGAACGGGTCCCGCGTCCGAGCCGCGCCGGTCCGTGAGCTGGCGAATCGCGCCGGACGCCACGGAGACGGCGTAGATCTCCGACTCCTGCCAGTGCTCGGGCCGGTCCCAGTCGGGAACGCGGTAGGAGGAGAAGTAGATCTCGGTCCCGTCGGGGCTCCAGGCGATCCCGCCGTGGTTCCAGTCCCCCGTCGTGAGCTGGCGGGCGGCGCCGCCATCGGCGGGCACGACGAACACATGCGTCCAGCCGGTGTCGACGTATCCCTGGCGGTCGCGCTTGTAGCCGGCGCGCTCGACGATCTTCGGCCCCTCGGTCCACGTCGCCCCGTCCGGCCGGGAGGGGAGATCGACGCCGGCGAAGTCCGCGCGGTCGTTCACCCGGCTCGTGAAGGCGATCCACTCTCCGTCCGGCGACCAGCGGGGAGAGGACGGGCCATTCTCGAGGCGGGTGACCTGGGTCGTCGCGCCCTCCTCGTCCATCCAGCGCACGAAGATCTGGCTCCCCGAGGGTTCGCCCGCCGCCGTGAACAGGATGCGCGTGCCGTCCGGCGACCAGCGCGCCCCGCCGCCGTCGACGAGCGCCCGCTTCCGGCTGCCGTCCGCGTCCATCATGAAGAGGGACGACTCGCGGCGGTCGTTGACCTTGTCAACCCAGCCGCGGGTGTAGACGATCCTCGATCCGTCCGGCGAGATGCGGGGGTCGGAGACGGACTCCATGTCCATGTAGTGGTCGAGCGACAGCCGGCGGGTCTGGGCCGCCGCATCCGCGGCGAGCGCGCCGGCGGCAATGGCTGTCAGCAGGGCGGCGCTTCCGAACTTCGTCTTCATCCTTCGCTCCTTCGGCTTCGTAACCGGCCCGTGGGCAGACCTGGAATAATCGGAGATGAGCCGAGCGGCGGCCAGCCGGATGCCGGCGACGGACGTCAGTCAGAGCGGACGATAGACGGCTCCGCGGTGTGCGACGCGTACGACGAGAACGACGAGCGCCGCATCCTGCACCTCGTACACCACGCGGTAGCCGCCGACGCGAATTCGCCGAAGCCCGCGGAGGCCTCCCTTCAGGGAACTGCCCGCATGGGGATGCTCCGCCAATCCGTCGATGGCATCGACGATTCGCACCCGGTCGTGCTTCGGAATCCGGCCAAGCGCCTTGACCGCGCTCCGCTTAATCCGAACGGAGTAGGCCACCCCTGACCTCATCCCAATCGAGGACGGGATCGGCGGGATCGCGCAACCGCTCCACGGCAACCGTCAGGTCATCAAAATCTTCCAGGTATCGCTCCAGGGCCTGGCGAACGACATCGGCCCGGCTTCGCCGCAGCGTTGACGCAGCGGCGTCCAGGGCTTCGATCATCGCGTCGGGGACGCGCGCCGTGATCTGATCCATATCCGAGTTTCTCCCGGGATCGCATGTACATTGATTCAATGTCGATGACTGTCGATGCGATCATCGTAATGCCGCCGCCGCATCCCCGGCAAGGGAGGACGCCGGTTTCGGTACGACATCGCTAGAGGATGGCGGCGCCGAGGGCGGAGGCGACGAGGCCGACGCCGAGTTCGGCCGTCTGGTTGCGGTCGTCGAGGACCGGGTTGAGTTCGACGAGTTCCAGGCTCAGCAGCTTTCCGGAGCGCCACGCCTTCTCGCACACGAGGTGCCCTTCGCGGTAGGTCAGGCCTCCGCGCACCGGCGTCCCCACACCCGGCGCGATCCGCGGGTCGAGCACGTCGACGTCGAATGAGAGGTGGAACCCGGCCGTACCCGCGCCGGCGCGCTCCATGGCCTCGTCCATGCAGACCCCCACCCCGCGTTCGTCGATCTCGGACATCGTGAAGACGCGGACGCCGAGTTCCCGGATGAGCCGCTTCTCTCCTGCATCCAGCGACCGCGCGCCCAGGACGCTCACGTTCCGGGGCAAGACGCGCGTCCGGCTGGAGGTCAGTTGCGGCTCGCCCTGTCCCAGCAGCACCGCGAGCGGCATTCCGTGAATGTTCCCGGTGGGCGTGGTGTGGGGGAGGTTCATGTCGGCGTGGGCGTCCACCCAGATGACGCCGACGGACGCCCCCCGGGACCCGTAATGGTCGGCCACGGCCGCCACCGACCCGATCGAGAGCGAATGGTCTCCGCCGAGCACGAGCGGCGTGCAGCCCCGGGCCAGCCCTTCGCGCACGAGCTCTTGCGTCTCGTCCGCGACGTGGACGATCTCGTCCAGGAAGCGCAACTCGTGCTCGCCCGCGTCCGTGGTCTCCAGCCCTCCGGCCGTCACGGTGCCCAGCTCGACGATGCTGTGGCCGATGGCTTCGATCTCCCGGCAGATCCCGGCGATGCGCAGGGCCGAGGGCCCCATGTCCACGCCCCGGCGTCCGGCGCCGAGGTCGATGGAGACGGAGATCAGCGCGATGTCCATCTGGCCGCCTTCAGCGCATGTAGCAGGGGACCGCGTTGGCGGCGGCCCAGGGGTGGACGATCCGGAGGGCGAGCCCGCCGGCGCCGTCGTCCTGCCACTGGACCTGCAACCCCTTGAGCCCGCGCTGGGCGCCGGCCTCCCCGTCGTCGATGGGGGCGACCTCGTACGGACCCGCGATGGTCCCGGTCCGAGCCGAGAACAGGTAGTCGCGGAGCGCGCCGCGGTTGGTTCCGCCCGGCCCGGCGGCCGTCTGGTCGAGCCCTTCGGCCAGGAGTTCCACGGCCGCGAAGCCGCCCGCCGCATGGTAGCCGGGCGTCGTTCCGTGCGCCGCCCGGTAGCGGCTGACGAAGGTTGCGTTGTCCGCGATGAAGCCGACCGTCTGGAGGGCCGGGTGCCACGGCGAGTTGCCGGCGACGCACCGGGCGGCCTGCCCCCACGTCTTCGACGAAGTGCTGCTGGCCGGGCCCGATGATCAGGCTCATGAGGACCGGCCGGTATCCCACGGCGGGCGCGGCGGCGGCGAAGCCGGCGGCGTCGGCCGTGTAGCCCCCGCCAATGAAGAGGTCCGCGCCGGCGTCCCGGGCCGCGGCGGCGATCGCTTCGTGGTCGGCCGCTCCGACTTCATAGGACCGGTCCATCACGATCTCCAGCCCGTGGCCGCGGACCGCCTCGCGCACGCCCTCGACCACCGATGCCGGAAACGCGGAGTTCTCGTACACGATCGCCACGGTCTGCGCTCCGCCGAACACGGCCACCTCCACGGAACCCTGCAGGTAGGCCGGTCCCGGCGTCAGCAGCTGGACACTCCATTGCCGCTGTCGTTCGGACCAGATCGAGGGCGCCGCCGCCATCGGAGCGACCATCGGCACCCCCGCGGCCTCGTTGACGGCGAGGACGGTTTCCGTGATCGGGCTGCTGTAGGGGCCCAGCAGCGCGTCGACCGCGCCGGAGGCCGTGAACTCCTCGTACAGGCGCGCGCTCGCCTGGGCATCGCTCCCGTCGTCGCGGATCTCCAGTTGCACGGGCCGACCGCGAATCCCCCCCTTCTCGTTGAGGATCTCGACGGCGAGTCGATACCCCCGCACGACTTCGATCCCTTCCACGCCGTGCCGCCCGGTCTCGGAGATGGCCGCCGCCAGCGTGATCGGCGTCCCGTCCGAGCCCGGCTCCGGCCCCGTGGAGTCCGCCGGGTCGTCCACGCACCCGGCCGCGACCAGGGCCAGTGTCAGGAAGCCTGCCGCCAAGCCGATCGTCCGTCCGGCTCGATGTGCCCGATATATGCCGCGCCTGAGTCCCATGAATATCGCCTCGAAACCTGAAGACATTCCTTTAGCGCAACTCCGTTTCGTCACCGTCCAGGGTACGGATCCTCGCCACGAGCGCGGGCTCCGGCCCCTCGTCCACTTCGAGCACCAGGTCCAGCGACTCGAGGGTGGATCGTACCGCGGCGGCGTCCGGGTGTTCGGCCCGGAACGAGATCAGCCGCCCGCCCGGCGGCGTCGCGCGGGCCGGGTGCGGCGTCGTTCCCCAGTCGATGAAGAAAGGTACGAGGCCGTCGTGGAGGACGGACGTGAACGCCGTGATCTCCCAGCTCAGTTCGCTGCCGTCCGGCCGGAGCCGGGAGCCGGGCCGCACCGGACCCAGCGGCACGCCCCGGCCCGAGGCCCGCGCGACGAGCGCCGCGAGGTCCGTCCCGCGGGCCGCCCACGTGACAAGCCGGGGCTCGGCGAGGCCCTCGATCCCGAACGGGAGCGGTTCGTCCCGGGGCGGCGCCTCGGGGTCCGGACCGAGGATCTCGAGGTAGATGTCGCCCCCGAGCGAAAGGAGATGGTTGGCGGTGCCGAGGTTGCCGTGGCGGCCGCCGAACGGGGCTTCGACACCGAGCCGGTCGGCCACCCACGCGACCCCTTCCGCGAGGTCGGCGGTCCCCAGCAGCAGATGGTCGAGATTCGCCGGGACGGCGGGGGCGCCGGGGGCACCCGGTCCGCTCCGCGGCGGTGTCGTCGGGAGCATGGCCACTTCCGTCAGCCTCCCTCGTCTTCGAGTTCGACGCCGAGCCCGTCGGCGATCCGGTTCACGAACGCATAGTAGGCGGTGACGGCGCAAATATCGTGGATCGCGCGATCATCGAAACCGTGCGCCTTCAATCCGTCGACCGCGGATCCGTGCTCGCCGCCCGGGTCGAGCGTCAGCCGCGCGGCATAGTCGAGCATCGCCCGGTCGGCCTCATCCAGCTCGGCCGTCGCATGGTCCGTTGCGAGGGCGGCGATGAGGCGTTCGTTCTCCTCATTGGCACCGCCGGCGTTGGCCACCTCGAGCAGACGACGGAGACCCTCTCCGTGATGGACAATTCAGTAGCGGCAGGCGTTGAGCCCCGACACGACGACGGCGATCATCTCCCTTTGAATCCGGGAGAGAGGACCCGGCCCGTACATCAGTTCGCGGTAGAGATCGTAGTGGAGCCGGATGACGCGGCTGTGGACGCCGTGAATGCGGATGATGTTGTCATCGTCCGCGACGCGGTCTTCCTCGGGGATCCCCGACGGATCCGGGTAGTCGATGAAGGCCACAGTCAGTGCCCGTCCGAGCCGGGTTCGCCGCCGGCCGCCAGGATGCGGGCGACTTCCTCCACATCCTTGTCGCCCCGCCCGCTGAGACAGATGACGACGCGTCTCCCCGCCCAGCGCGCGGCCTCCCGCCGCAGGCCCGCCAGCGCGTGCGCGCTCTCGAGCGCGGGGATCAGCCCCTCGAGCCGGCAGAGGTCCCGGAAGGCGGAGAGGGCCTCCTCATCCGTCACGGATTCGTAGCGGACCTGTCCCGTCTCCTTGAGCCACGAGTGTTCCGGGCCGACGCCGGGATAGTCGAGTCCGGCGGACACGGAATGGGCGGGAATCACCTGGCCGTCCTCGTCCTGGAGCAGGTAGCTGTAGTTGCCGTGAAGGATCCCGGGCTCGCCGGCCGTGAGCGAGGCGGAGTGTCGGCCGGTCTCGACGCCGTGCCCCGCCGCCTCCACGCCGACGAGGGCGACGCGCGCCTCCGCCGGGACCTCGCGGTTGCGTTCGATGAAGGGCGTGAAGATCCCGATCGCGTTGGAACCGCCGCCGACGCAGGCGAAGACGGCATCCGGCTCCACGCCGCGCTCGGCGAGTTGCCGGACCGTCTCGTCGCCGATGACGCGCTGGAAGTCGCGCACGAGTTCGGGATAGGGCGCGGGGCCCACGACCGAGCCGATGATGTAGTGGGTCGTGTCCACGTTCGTGACCCAGTCGCGGATCGCCTCGTTCGTCGCGTCCTTGAGCGTCCGGCTCCCGCTCGACACCGGGATGACCTCGGCCCCCAGCATTTCCATGCGCTCGACGTTGAGCGCCTGCCGGCGCATGTCCTCCTCGCCCATGTAGACGGCGCACTCGAAGTCGAGCGCCGCGCAGGCGGTGGCCGTCGCCACGCCGTGCTGGCCCGCACCGGTCTCGGCGATGATCCGGGCCTTGTTCATGCGCTTCGCGAGCAGCGCCTGGCCGATCGTGTTGTTGATCTTGTGAGCGCCGGTGTGATTGAGGTCTTCCCGCTTCAGCCACAGGTCGAGCCCGAGATCCGCCCCGAGGCGCGGCGCCCGGTAGAGCGGCGTGGGCCGTCCCACGTAGTGTTCAAGGCTGGCCTCGAGGGCCTCCCCGAAGGAGGGATCGTCGCGGGCCTCCGCCCAGGCCGCGGTGAGTTCGTCGAGCGCCGGGATCAGCGTCTCGGGCACGAACTGCCCGCCGAAGTCGCCGAACCAGCCGGGGGCCGGGCTGCGCACCTGGCGGCCGCTCATTTGGCGGCCGCCAGGAACTCGAGGATAAGGTCGATCGACTTCTCCCCCGGGGCCCGTTCGACGCCCGAGGAGACATCGACGATGTCGGGACGCACGTCGCGGATCGCACGCGCCACGTTGTCCGCGTCCAGCCCGCCCGCGAGCGCGAGCGCACACCCGTCGCGCTCAAGCCCCGCCAGCCACTCGTACGGGAAGCTGGTCCCGGTGCCTCCGGGTCCGCGCGGCGAGAACCCCTCCAGGAGGATCGCGTCCGCCGCCTCCCGGTACTCGTCCCACCCGCGGGCCAGGTCGTCGCTCGACGTGGGCCGGAGGCCCTTCCAGACATCCAGCCCTTCGTCCCTGAGTCGGTCGCAGAGTTCGGGCGGTTCGGAGCCGGCGAGCTGGGCGACGTGGAACTCCGCGATGTCCCGTTTGACGAGGATCTCCGCCGGGCCCGCGTCCACGAACACACCGACGGCGCGCGTGCAGCTCTCGAGCGCCTCCACGACGCCGGCAGCTTCCCCGGCGGTAATTTCCCGCACCCGGCCGGCGAACACGACACCCACGTAGTCCGCGCCGGCGCGGGACGTCGCGGTGGCGTGCCGCGGCTCCCGGAGACCGCAGATCTTCACTCCGACCCGGCTCATGCCGCCCCGTCGTTGTCGACCCGGGCGTCGGCGTCCGCCGGCTGCATCCGATCGCTCCGGGGCCGCCGGGGGTGGCCGACGAGCGCCTCAACGCCCGCCGCCGGATCGCCCGCCATCAGCCAGCCGCCGACCAGGACCGCGTCCGCCCCCGCGGAGCCCGCCGCCGCCGCGTCCTCCACGGACCGGATCCCGCTCTCCGCCACGGCCACGACGTCGGCCGGAAGCTCCTCGATCAGGTTCAGCGAGCGTTCGAGGTCCACCTCGAAGGTCGCCAGATCGCGCGCGTTCACGCCGACGATCCGGGCACCGGCCTCGAGCGCCCGCTCCATCTCCTCCTCGTCGTGCGCCTCCACGAGCGCGGCAAGGCCGAGGTCGGCCGCGAGTCCGAGCAGTTCACGCAGCCGGGTGGCTCCGAGCGCGCGCACGATGAGCAGAACCGCATCCGCGCCTGCCGCGCGCGCCTCGTACAACTGGACGGGATCCAGCGTGAAATCCTTGCGGAGGACGGGAACCCCCACGGCGTCCTTCGCCGACCTCAGATCGTCCAGCGAGCCGCCGAAGTAGCGCTCGTCCGTGAGTACCGAAATTGCGGCCGCCCCCCCGGAGGCGTACACGCTCGCCACGCCCGCCGCCTGGGCGTACGGGTTGATGTCGCCGGCGGAGGGAGACCGGCGCTTGAACTCCGCGACCACGGAAACTTCCCCGGGCCGGCGCAGAGACGCCTCGAAACCGCGCGGGGGCGGGGCTTCATCCGCCTGGGCGCGAATCGCGCTCCGGAACAGTTGGAGCCGCGCGACCTCCTCCCGCTTCGCCGCGAGGATCTCTTCGAGAATCGTGTCGTGTGCCATGGGCGCCAAGCTGCGACCGCCGCTACCCCGCCGCAAAACCCCGGCGGCCGCGTCGGTTCGCGTGGAAGGTTGCGCTTCGGTGCATGTTCGGGTATGTTCGGTAATCCTTCGGCCCGCCGCAAGCATCCGGGGCGGGCACGGTGCGGAAGCTGCGAGCGGAGCGGGAAACGATGGCGCTTACAAGGCGACAGCGCGAGATGCTGGACTTTCTCGAGGGCTTCATACGGTTCCGCGGGTATTCTCCGAGCTTCGAGGAGATCGCGGAGGAGTTCGGCTACCGCTCGCTCGCGACGGTGCACGAACATCTCCAGAACCTGCAGGCGAAGGGGTACATACGAAAGAACTACAATGAAAGTCGGTCGGTCGAACTGGTGGAGGGGAAACTCCAGGTCGCCGCGGTCGAACTTCCGCTGTACGGCAACGTGGCGGCCGGCCAACCGATAGAAGTCATCCAGGAGCAGGAGACGGTCTCCGTTCCCGAAGACATGATCGCGGGTTCCCTGAGCGAACACTATGTGCTCCGGGTGCGCGGCGATTCGATGATCGACGAACAGATCCGCGACGGCGACTACGTCATCGTCCAGTCGCGAGAGACCGCCCACAACGGCGAAATGGTGATCGCCCTCGTCGATGGCGAGAACGCCACCATGAAGAAGATCTACCTGGAGCAGGGCCGGATCCGGCTTCAGCCCGCGAACCCGGCGCTCACGCCGATCTACCTGCACCCCTCACAGGTCACGGTCCAGGGCGTGGTGATCGGAGTCATCCGGCGCTACTGAAGACGGAGAAGAAGCCTCACCGCAGTTGACGGAGGACCGCTCTCGACTCCCCGAGAGTACCCGTCCCGACGGCCACCCACCTCCCACAAAAACCGTCGGGGCGGAGGTTCCCGTCGCCCGGAATGGTTCCGCTACGGGCAGCGGTCGACGCAGATGTCCTCCCGGTACAGCGTAAGCCAGATGGCCTCGTGCTCGTAGTTCGCTGCGTGCTCCGCGATGGGAAACGCCAGTTCCGATAGCACCAGATGCAGTCCGGATACGGGTCTCCGAAGCCGGTGAATCGTGTAGTGCGTGCGCCCCGTATCGGACACGCCGAAGGCCGGAAGTTCCTCGACCGCGAAGTGGCGAGCAGCAACCTGGTCATCGGAGGTCTCCAGCCCCCCGGTCTGTCGATCAAACCGATTGCATGGATTGGAGTTGCGCCTCCGCGGCACCCGAATCGATGGCTTGCTCGGCGGCGGCGACTCCGGCGGCCAGGGTGTCCACGGCGCCCGCAGCCCAGAAGGCGGCGGCGGCGTTGAGCACGACGGCCGCGCGGGCGGCGCCGGCTTCGCGGCCGTCGATCACGCGCCGGACCCGTTCCGCGTTCTCCTCCGGCTCGCCGCCGGCCAGATCGGACGGTGCGTACTCCGGCCAGCCGAAGTCCGAGGGCGCGACCTTGAACTCGGACAGCATCCCGTTCTCGATGCGGAAGACCCGGGTCGGGCCGAGCGGACTCAGTTCGTCCATGCCGGGCTCGCCGTGGACGACGAGCGCGCGCTCGTGGCCGAGTTCGAGGAGGGTGTCGGCGACGAGGCGCTGAAGATCCGGGTGGGCGACGCCGACGACCTGCCGGCGCACGCCGGCCGGGTTCGCGAGCGGGCCGAGGAGGTTCATGATCGTGGTCACGCCGAGCGCGGCGCGGACGGGGCCCACGTGCCGCATGGCCGGGTGGTGGGCCGGGGCGAACATGAACACGAACCCGGTCTCCTCGAACATCCGCTTCTCATCCTCGGGGGGAAGCTCGATGGGAACGCCGAGCATCTCGAGCACGTCGGCGCTGCCGCACTTGGAGGTGAACGAGCGGTTGCCGTGCTTGGCGATGCGGACGCCGCCCGCCGCGGCGACGATGGCGGCCGCGGTCGAGATGTTGAACGTGGTCAGCGTGCCGCCGCCGGTGCCGCAGGTGTCGATGATGCGGTCGTCGTCCAGGGCGAGCGGGATCATGGCCTTCTGGAGCGCGCGCACCCCCCCGGCGACCTCGGCGGCCGTTTCCCCGCGCATCCTGAGCGCGGCGAGGAGGGCGGCCATCTCGGCCCGGGTCGCCTCGCCGCTCATGAAGCGGTCGAATGTGGCTTCGGCGGCGGCGGCATCCAGGGTCTCTCCGGAGAGGACGCGCCGGATCGTGTTCGTCACCTCGATTCCTCCTGGTTTCCCCTTGTCGGCCGGAAGTCGCTAATCTTCGCGCATGTCGGATTCCACGGCCTCAACGGCCCGTTTCCGGGCCACGATCGAGTACGATGGGACCTCGTTCCACGGATCCCAACTACAGCCCGGGGTGCGCACCGTCCAGCGCGAGGTGGAGGAGGCGCTCGGGAAACTCTTCGATCGGCCCGTCCGAATCGACCTCGCCGGCCGCACCGACGCGGGGGTCCACGCGACGGCGCAGGAGATCGCGTTCGGCCCGCCCCCCGCCTGGAATCCGGAGGAACTGGCCCGGGCGCTCGGGGCCAACCTTCCCGACGACGTCGCCGTCCGGAAGGTGAGTCACGCCGCGCATGATTTCCATCCGCGCTTCGGCGCCGAGCGGCGGCGTTATCGATACGTGATCGCGGAGGGCGGCCGGAGGCGGCCGTTCCTGCGCGACCGCGCCTGGATCCCGAAGTGGCCGCTCGACCGCGACGCGCTTGCCCGACTGGCGACCGCCATGCCCGGGGAACGGTCGTTCGAGCGGTTCGCCCGCGCCGGGCAGCCCGAGCGGGGGACGCGCTGCCGGGTCGCGAGCGCCGCCTGGCGCATCGACCGACCCCCCTTCCTCTTCTTCGAGATCGTCGCCGACCGCTTCCTCCACCACATGGTGCGCTACCTGGTGGGGACGTCGGTGGAAATCGCCGCGGGGCGCCGTCCGTTCGAGGACTTCGAGCGGCTGCTGGCGGGAGAGGCCGCATCGCGACCGGTCTTCCCCGCCCCGCCCGGCGGGCTCTACCTGACGGGCGTGCGCTACGGCGGCGAATGGAACTCCGGCCCCGGGATCCCGTGGCTCCCGGCCGAGGAGCAGCGAACGTGAACCCTCGGGGGTCGTTTGGCGTACAGTTATCGTGTGGGCCATCGCCCGCGTGGCGGCGTGCCGCCCAGGGCTGAGGATCTCACGAGCGAACCGAGGTGGCGGAGCCGATGAACGAGGGAAATCGGGTCAGGAGAATACTGGCGTCGGCCGCGCGCGTCTTCGTTGCGGCCACGGTCCTGATCTTTGCCGGTCTCGGGGTGGGGGCGCTCGTCACCACGCTGGGAAACGGGCCTCCGCAGCCGGAGGAGAGCGGGCCCGCGAACAACCCGTTCGCCCGCACCTCGCTGGCCGACCCCACGAACCGGCCCGAGCCCCAGTCGCTGGCCGAGATCTCGGGGGCCCGGCGTACGCCCACCGTCATCGCCGCGGTCCGCGTGCTCCCCTCCGTCGTGAGCCTGCGGACGGAGCGGACCGTCCAGTCGCAGGACATGTTCACTCGCTTCTTCAACCGCGGCGGCCGATCCCGGGTCGAGGCCGGTCTCGGTTCCGGGTTCGCGATCGACGACGCGGGCACGATCATCACGAACGCGCACGTCGTGAGCGGGGCGGACCGCATCGAGGTGGTGGACCGCGACGGGCAGCGGTTCGAGGCCGAAGTGGTCGGCTTCGATGAACTCACCGACCTCGCCGTCGTGAGCGTCCCTCCGGGCCGGGTGCCCGCGGCTCCGCTGGGCTCGTCCTCGAACCTTCTCATCGGGGAACCCGCGGTGGCGCTCGGCAACCCGTCGGGCTACGCCCTCCGCAACACCGAGGCGACCGTGACCTCGGGCGTCGTCAGCGGCGTGGGGCGCGCCATCCAGGCGGCGGGCGGCCAGGAGGTGCTCTACGCCGACATGATCCAGACCGACGCGTCGATCAACCCGGGCAACTCGGGCGGTCCGCTGGCGAACGCCGACGGCGACGTCATCGGCGTGAACAGCTCGATCTTCTCGCGCTCAGGGGGATCGGAGGGGATGGGCTTCGCGATCCCCATCGACCGGGCGCTCGTCGTCGCCTCCGAACTCCTCCAGTTCGGGCGAGTGCGCCGGCCCTGGGCGGGACTGCAGGTGCTCACCGACCGGCCCGACCCCGAGTCCGTCTTCGGCCGCCCGCTCGTGGTCGAGGTCCTGGACGGAACGCCGGCGGCCGACGCCGGACTGCGGGCGGGGGACGAGATCGTGACCCTCAACGGGCGCGTCATCAACCACGATCTCGACTGGCAGGTGGGACTCGTGGACGCCGGCGTGGGATCGACGGTGGACGTGACCTTCCAGCGGGGGGGAAGCGAACTCCAGGCGCGATTCCGGCTTGACGAGGTGCCGACGGGGCGGGCCGAGCGGATCGAGGTGCTCGCGGGGCTCCGGCTGATCACGGTCACGCCGCAGATCCAGCAGGAACTCAACCTCCGGGTCGACGCCGGCGCGCTCATCGCGTCGGTCGGCGAGGAGGCCCGCGGGACGCGGCTCCGCGAGGGCGACGTCATCCTCAGCATCAACCGCAACGAGGTGCGCTCCGCCGAGGACGCGGGCGAACTCTTCGAGTACTACGCGCGGTCCCGCGACGGTTCGGTGCAACTCTACATCGCGCGCGGGACGGAGATCGGATACCTCCAACCCTTCCGCGTGCGCTGACCCACCGGCGCACGGCCGGGGCCGGAGCCGCTTCGGCCGGGGCCGGAGCCGCCCGAGATCGGCTTCCGGGACTTTTGCGCGAGGCGTCGAGAGGCTAGACTGCGACCTTACGGCGACCGAGGTCGCCCCGGGTGGGCCGCTGGATCCGGACTACGCGCCTGATGGCGGAACGTCACTACCCACATCCTCTCATCGACCGCTACGCCTCGAGCGAGATGGCGGCGATCTTCTCCCCTCGCATGCAGGCGCTCGTCTGGCGCGACCTGTGGATTGCGCTCGCCGAGGAAGAACGGGCGCTCGGCGTCGAGATCCCCAACGACGCCATCGTCGCGATGCACGCGGCGCGGGAGCAGATCGACCTCGACCGCATCGCCGTCATCGAGCGCGACCTCCGTCACGACGTGATGGCGCACGTGCATCACTTCGGCGAGGTCGCCCCGGAGGCCCGAAAGTACATCCACCTCGGCGCGACGAGCGCCTTCGTGGGCGACAACCACGGCCTCATCCAGCACCAGCAGGGTCTCGACATCGTGCGCGACCGGCTGCTGGGGACGATCAAGGACCTCGCCGCCTTCGCCCGCGGGCAGGCCGCCGAGCCGACGCTCGGCTACACGCACCTCCAGCCGGCGCAGCCGACGACGATCGGCAAGCGCGCCTGCCTCTGGCTTCAGGACCTCCTCTTCGATCTCGAACAGATCGAAGCCGTGCGCGCCGAACTCCGCTTCCGGGGCGCACGGGGCACGACGGGGACGGAGGCGACGTTCCTTGAACTCTTCGACGGGGACGGAGGGAAGGTCGACCGGCTCAACGAGCGGCTCGCGGCGCGCTTCGGCTTCGCCGGCACGTACGATGTGATCGGCCAGACGTACCCGCGGAAGGTCGACCACCGGGCGCTGGCGGCGCTCGCCGGCATCGGCGCCTCGACGGCCCGCTTCGGACACGACATCCGGATCCTGCAGGCCTTCGGCGAGATCGAGGAACCGTTCGGGAAGCACCAAATCGGCTCGTCGGCGATGCCGTACAAGCGCAACCCCATGCGGAGCGAGCGGATCTGCGCGCTGGCGCGGCACCTCTGCACGCTGGAACTCGACGCGTCGTGGACCGCCTCCGTCCAGTGGTTCGAGCGCACGCTCGACGACTCCGCGAACCGCCGCATCTCGCTCCCCGAGGGCTACCTGTCGGCGGACGCCCTCCTCATCCTCGCGCGCAACGTGAGCGCGGGGCTCGTCGTCCACCCGGCCGTCGTGGCGCGCCGGCTGGGCCGGGCGCTCCCCTTCATGGTCACCGAGGAGATCCTCATCGCGGGCGTGCGGGGGGGCGGCGACCGGCAGGACCTGCACGAACGGGTGCGGGGACACGCGCTCGCCGCTCGCGAACGGCTCGACGACGGCGAGGAGGACAACGACTTCTTCGCGCGCATCGCCGCCGATGACGCCTTCGGCCTCGGCATGGAGGAACTCCGGGCGCTCGCCGACCCGCACCGGCTCGTCGGCCGCTCCGCCCACCAGGTGGAGCGCTTCCTGACCGCAAGGATCGACCCGCTGTTCGAGGCCGCGGACGCGCCGCGGCCCGCCGAAGAGGTCCGCGTATGATGCCTCGCTCCTGCGGGAACGCGACCGGACGCGGACCCGAATCCGTGATCCCCGAAAGGACACTCGAAAGGACACCATGACACAGACCACGCTCGGCGCGAACGCGCCGGCCGCGCTCCACGAGATCGACCTGCCGCTGCCGCTTCTCCGCAAGGGGAAGGTGCGATCGATGTACGACCTCGACGACCGGATCCTGATGGTCGCCAGCGACCGCATCAGCGCCTTCGACTGCGTGATCCCGAACCCGATCCCCCACAAGGGGGCCGTCCTCACCCAGCTCTCCGCCTTCTGGTTCGACCGGACGACGGACATCGTTAACAACCACCGTGTCGCCAGCGCCCCCGCGGCCATCGCCGAGGCGGCCCCGGAACTCGCCGGCATCGCCGACAGCCTGGGCCACCGCGCCATGCTGGTGGAGAAGGCGCAGCCCCTGCCCGTCGAGTGCATCGTGCGCGGCTTCATCTCCGGCTCCGCCTGGAAGGAGTACAGCCGCCACGGGACGCTCGCCGGCGAACCGCTCCCGGAGAGCCTGCGGGAATCGGAGGAATACCCGGAGCCGATCTTCTCGCCCTCGACGAAGGCCGAGCAGGGGCTTCACGACGAGAACATCACCTTCGCGCAGATGTGCGACATCGTGGGGACGGGACTCGCGACGGAGCTGCGCGACATCAGCCTCGCGCTCTACGCCGCCGGCCGCGACACGCTCCGCGAGCGCGGCATCATCCTCGCCGACACGAAGTACGAGTTCGGGCGCGGGGCGGACGGGCGCCTCATCCTCATCGACGAGGTGATGACCCCGGACTCCTCCCGCTTCTGGCCCGCCGCTTCGTACCGGATCGGAGGCGGCCAGCCCTCGCTCGACAAGCAGCCGGTGCGCGACCACCTCCAGGAGATCGTCGGGCGCGGGGACTGGGACAAGACGCCCCCGGCGCCGGCGCTCCCGGGGGAGGTCATCCGCACGACCTCGGAGCGCTACCTGGAGGCCTTCCGGCGCATCGCGGGCCACGAACTCTACGAGGCGCCCGCATGAGCCGGGTCTGGTCCGTGGATGTCCGGGTCACGCCGCGCGAGGGGATCCTCGATCCGGCGGGGGAGACGATCCGCCGGGCGCTCGGGAACCTGGGGTACGAGGGCGTCCACTCCGTGCGCGCCGGGCGGCTGATCCGTCTCGAGGTCGAAGCCGACGGACCGGAGGCCGCCGTCGCCTCCACGGAGAAGATGTGCGAGCAACTGATCGCGAACCCGATCATCGAAGACTACGTCGTCCGCGTGCGGGAGGGGTGAAGGCGCGCGCGTGCGAGAGGGGTGAACGGATGGAGGTGGGGATGAAGGTAGGGATCGTGCGGTTCCCGGGCTCGAACTGCGATGCGGACGTGTACCGGGCGGTGACGGACGGGCTGGGAGAGCGCGCCACCTATCTGTGGCACAAGTCGACGGACCTCGAGGGCGTGGACGTCGTCGTGCTGCCGGGCGGGTTCTCCTACGGGGACTACCTGAGGGCGGGGGCGATCGCCCGCTTCAGCCCGATCATGGGCGAAGTGATCGACTTCGCGCGCGCCGGTGGGCTCACGCTCGGGATCTGCAACGGATTCCAGGTGCTGTGCGAGGCGCACCTCCTGCCGGGGGCCCTCGTCCGGAACCGGAACCTCCGCTTCCGCTGTCATGGCGTCGGGCTCCGCGTGGAGAACGCCGCGACGGCGTTCACATCGGCCTACGGCGAGGGAGACCTGCTCCACATCCCGATCGCGCACGGCGAGGGCCAGTTCGTCGCGGAAGCTTCGACGCTCGACGAACTCGAGGCGGAGAACCGGGTCGTGTTCCGCTACGTCGACCGGCGCGGGCAGGCAACGGACGCCGCGAACCCCAATGGCTCGGCGCGCAACATCGCCGGGATCGTGAACGCGGAGGGGAACATCCTGGGGCTCATGCCGCACCCGGAGCGCCACTCGCTCTCCGTCCTCGGCAACACGGACGGACTCGCGGTGTTCCAGTCGCTGCTCGCCGCCGTGTCCCGCGGGAGGGGTCACCCGGGCGACGGCCGAAGCGCCGCTGCGCCGCCCGAGGCCCGGGAATTCGCGGCCGGCGCGGTGGCGGGGGCGGGGGTGTCGTCATGACCCGCACCTCGCTCGAACGCGTGGAGGCCCGGCCGGGCGATCCCGGGATGAGTGCCGCGCTCGTGGCGGAGCACGGACTGAGTCCGGAGGAGTGGGAGCAGATCCTCGGTTTCATGGGGCGGGAGCCCACCTTCACGGAACTCGGCGTCTTCAGCGCCATGTGGTCGGAGCACTGCGGGTACAAGAACTCGCGGCCCCTGCTCCGCACGCTGCCCACGGAGAGCGCCGCCGTCGTCCAGGGTCCGGGGGAGAACGCCGGGGTCATCGACGTCGGCGGCGGCTGGGGCGTCGCGTTCAAGATCGAGTCCCACAACCATCCGTCGGCCGTCGAGCCCTACCAGGGCGCGGCGACGGGGTCGGGCGGGATCCTGCGCGACGTGTTCACGATGGGGGCGCGGCCCATCGCCATCTTCGACAGCCTCCACTTCGGATCGCTCGACTCGCCGCAGTCGCGCTACCTCTTCGACGGGGTCGTGCGCGGGGTCGGCGACTACGGCAACTGCGTCGGGGTCCCCACGGTGGGGGGCGAGGCGATCTTCGACCCGGCCTACGAGCGGAACCCGCTCATCAACGTGATGTGCATCGGCGTCCTCCCGCTCGAGCGCCTCATCCGGGGCGAGGCGGAGGGCGTCGGCAATCCCGTGATGGCCGTCGGCGCCCGCACGGGACGGGACGGGATCCACGGGGCGACCTTCGCCTCGGAGGAACTCGACGAGGAGGCCGTCGACAGCCGGCCGCAGGTGCAGGTGGGCGACCCGTTCACGGAGAAGCTGCTGCTCGAGGCGAGTCTCGAACTCATCGAGCGGGACCTCCTCGTCGGCATCCAGGACATGGGGGCGGCGGGGCTGACCTCGAGCGGGACGGAGATGGCGGCGCGCTCGGGCTCCGGGATCGACATCGACGTGGCGTACCTCCCAGTCCGGGAGAAGGGGATGACCCCCTACGAGATGCTCCTCTCGGAGTCGCAGGAGCGCATGCTCCTCGTCGCGAAGCCCGAACACGAGGAGGCGGTGCGCGAGGTGCTGGAGCGCTGGGACCTGCAGGCGGCGACGATCGGGCAGGTCACGGACGATGGGATGTTCCGTGTGCGCGAAGACGGCGTCGTGCGCGTCGAGATCCCGGTGAAGCCGCTGGTTGACGATTGTCCCACCTACGTGCGCGAAGGGGTCATGAGCCCGGCCACGGCCGAGGCGCGCAGGGCGGACCTGGAGGCGTACGGCGCCTTCGGGTCGGACGAGGCGGTGGAAAGGGCGCTGCGGACGCTGCTCGATTCGCCGTCCATCGCGTCGCGGCGCTGGATCTACGAGCAGTACGACACCACGGTGCAGACGAACACGCTCGAGGGACCGGGCTCCGACGCGGCGGTGCTGCGGCTGCCCGCCGAGGGGCGCGCGCTCGCGGCCTCGACGGACGGGAACGGGCGCCACACCTGGCTCGACCCGCGCACCGGGGGCCGGGCGGCGGTCGCCGAGGCGGCGCGCAACGTGGCCTGCTCCGGGGCGCGGCCGCTCGCCGTGACGAACTGCCTGAACTTCGGCAGCCCCCTGCGGCCGGAGGTGTACTTCCAGCTCGCCGGGGCCGTCGAGGGGATGGGAGAGGCGTGCCGCGCGCTCGGGACGCCGGTGACGGGCGGCAACGTGTCGCTCTACAACGAGACGGGCGGCCAGCCGGTCTACCCCACGCCGGTCATCGGCATGCTGGGCGTGATCGAGAATCTCGAACGGCGCGTCCCCTCCGCGTTCCAGGGCGAAGGGGACGAGATCTGGATCGCGGGCACGACCCGCGACGAGATCGGAGGGTCCGAGTATCTCGCCGCCTGCCACGGCCTCGTCGCCGGCCTGCCACCGGCCCTGGAGCTCGAAGAGGCGGCGGCCCTCGTCGACTTTCTCGTCGAGGGGGCGGAGGGCAAGGCGTTCGCGTCGGCGCACGATGCCTCGGACGGAGGGCTTGCCGTCGCGCTTGCGGAGTGCGCGGTGCGGGCGGAAGGCGGGCCGCTCGGCTGCACGGTCGATCTCGACGCGGCGCCCGCCGGGGCGGACGTCTCGGCCGCGGGGCGCTGGTTCGGCGAGTCGCACTCGCGCGTCGTGCTGACTTGCCGGCCCGGCGAAGGCGAGCGGATCGCCGCGCACGGGCGGCGTCACGGCGTGCCCGTGGCGCGTGTCGGCGTCGTGGGCGGGCCGGACAGCCCGTGCCGGCTGACCGGCGCCGGCCACGCGATCGCCCCGCCGGCCGCCGAGCTGGCGCGGATCTACGAGGAGGCGATCCCGCGCCGCATGAGCGAGGAGGCGGGAATCACGTCATGAGGAGACTGCCGACGACCGGCGCCCAAGGCGCGGGAGGCGGAGCGTTAGAACTGGACAAGCCGCGGGAGGAGTGCGGAATCGTGGCAGTCAGCGGCTCCGACGCCGCCGCCGAACTCGCGTTTCTCTCCATGTACGCGCTCCAGCACCGCGGCCAGGAATCCGCCGGGATCGTCACGGTTGACGGATCCGGCATGTCGAGGGTCCACAAGGGCATGGGCCTCGTGGCGGACGTCTTCGACGACGAAGTGCTCGGCACGCTCGAGGGGTCGCTCTCGGTCGGGCACGTCCGCTATTCGACCGCGGGAGGATCGAGCCTCCGCAACGCGCAGCCGCTCCTCGTGCAGTACGAGGACAAGCCGCTCGCGCTCGCGCACAACGGCAACCTCACGAACGCGAACCAGCTCAAGCGATCGCTCGCCCGCGACGGCTCCATCTTCCAGACGGATGCGGACTCGGAGGTCGTCGTCCATCTCATCGCCCGCTCCCGGCACCGCGATCTGGACGGCAAGGTCGACGACGCCTTCTCGCAGCTGATCGGCGCCTTCTCCCTCCTCCTCTGCATCGGCGACACGGTGTACGCGACACGCGATGCGCGAGGCTTCCGGCCGATGGTGATGGGCAGGCGGGGCGAAGCCGTCGTCTTCGCATCCGAAACGTGCGCCCTCGACATCATCGGGGCCGCCTACGTGCGCGACGTGGAACCGGGCGAAGTCCTGAAGGTCCGCGACGGCCACGTGGAATCGCTGCGGCCGCTGCCCCCCGCCGAGCCCAGCGCCTGTCTGTTCGAACTCGTGTACTTCGCGCGCCCCGACTCGCGCGTGTGGGGGTGCAGCGTGGACGAGGCGCGGCGGGCGTTCGGCCGCCAGCTCGCCCGCGAGCACCCGGCGGAGGCCGATTGCGTGTTCGCAGTGCCGGACTCGTCGAACTCGGCGGCGCTCGGGTACTCGGAGGTCAGCGGCCTCCCGTTCGAACTCGCGCTCATCCGCAACCACTACGTGGGCCGGACCTTCATCCATCCGACGCAGACGGGGCGCGACTTCAAGGTGCGGGTGAAGTACAACCCCGTGCGCGAACTCGTCGACGGCAAGCGCATCGTCGTCGTCGACGATTCGCTCGTCCGGGGGACGACGAGCAGCGGCCTCGTCCGGCTCCTCCGGGACTCGGGGGCGAGCGAGGTGCATTTCCGGGTCGCTTCCCCGCCGGTCCGTTCCCCCTGCTACTACGGCATCGACATGCCGACGAAGGAGGAACTCATCGGCTCCAGCCATACGGTGGAAGAGATCCGGCAGCACCTGCAGGTCGAGTCGCTCGGCTACCTCAGCATGGAAGGTATGCGCGACGCGGTCGCGGACCACGGTCCCTTCTGCGACGCCTGCTGGACCGGCAACTACGCCGCGCCGCTCGTGGACCTGGACCGGTCGCGGGCGTTGCAGACGGTCTGATGCCGCGCCGTCCCGCCGCCCGTCTCAAGCCTGCCCTCACCGCCCTCATCTGCGCCGGCATCGCGGCCTTCCCGGCGTGCGCCCCCGCGGACCCGGCGGCCTGCGCGCTGATCTTCTCCACGAACGACACGCACGGACGGCTGCTGCCGGCGGCCCAGAGCTGGTCGGACGGACGCCCGGTCGGCGGGTCCGCCGCGCTCGCGGGCTACGTGGCCCGGGAGCGCTCCACGACGCCCGAATGTCCCCTGTTCGTCGTCTCCGGCGGCGACATCATGCAGGGCACGCCCATCTCGAACTTCACGGACGGGCGCTCGACGATCGAAGCGATGAACGGAATCGGCTACGACGCCGCCGCGATCGGGAACCACGAGTTCGACTGGGGCGTCGACGTCCTCGTGGAGCGCGTGGCCGATGCGGACTTCGCCATGCTCGGCGCGAACATCTACCTCAAGGGCACCGACCGGCACCCCGCGTGGGTCCGGCCGTGGACGATCGTCGAGAGGGACGGCGTCCGGGTCGGCTTCGTCGGCGCGACGACGACGTCCACGCCCGTCGTCGCCCGTCCCTCGCTCGTGGCGGATTTCGACTTCCGCCCGATCTCGGATGCGCTCGACCGCTACATCCCGGAGGTGCGGGCGGCCGGCGCGGACTTCGTGGTCGCGGTCATGCACGAAGGCGCCTTCTGCACCGTCGGCGCGGCGGGGACGGCGGCGGACCCCGCGTGCCGGGGCGCGGCCCTGGACGCGCTGGCCATGACGACGGAGCGCTTCGACTACGCGGTCACGGGACACACGCACTCGCGCGTGGAGACGGAGATTCGGGGCGTCCCCGTCATCCAGTCGTACTCGAACACGACGGCGTACGGACTCGGACGGATCGACCGTAGCGCGGAAGGGGCCGTGAGCGCGCACCGCCTCGGCGTTCGGCAGGCGTGGGCGGACGAGGTCGCGCCGGACCCGGACGTCGAGCGGCTCGTGGCCTCCTACAGCGCCGAGATCTCGGCCCTCGTCGAACGCGTCGTCGTGGAGCTCCCCGAGGCGCTCTCCGCCCCGCGGGACGGCGACTTCCCGCTTGGCCGCATCGTGGCCGACGCGCAGCGGCACGCGAGCGGGGCCGATGTCGCCCTCATGAACAACGGCGGCATCCGCCGCTCCCTGCCGGCGGGGCCCGTCACCTTCGCCGACCTCTTCGAACTCCAGCCCTTCAACAACATGCTCGTCCGCCACACGATGACCGGCGCGCAGCTCCTGCGGACGCTCGAACACTCCGCCCGGGAGGGGGACGTCGACCTGCACGCGAGCGGCATCACCGTACGCTACGACCCGGCGGCGCCCCTCGGCGAGCGGATTCTCGACGTGACGCTCGACGACGGATCGCCGCTCACGCCCGAGGGCCGGTACGTCGTCACGGCCAACGATTTCATCTCGGGCGGCGGTGGCGGCTACACCGTCTTCGCCGAAGCCGAGGTCATCGACGCCCTGGAAGTCGCGGACCTGGAGGCGCTCGTCGCCTACCTCGACGCTCAGCCGCAACCCCTCCCCATCCCGCGCACCCCCCGCTGGATCGAATCCCGCACGCCCTAGCCCGTTAGCCGTCTGTCGATCCCCTCCGACGGGGCGGCGGCGGACGAAACCAAACGCCGGTCCCTCCGTAGACCCACCCGTAGGGCCGTCCCCGCTCCGCGGCCGGCAGGGCGGACGGCCGACCTGTTTCAGTCCCGGCGGAGGAGTGCGGGTTCGGATGAAGCGAGGCACGAAGATACTCGGGGGCATGGTCCTGATCGGCGGGCTCGGCGCCACCGGGTTCGCGGTTGCGAATACGGGGAACGGCGAAGATGTCGAGACCGGCACCGTCGCCGTGGAGCGTGGCGAGATCGTGGACCGGGCGCTCGCCGTGGGACGCATCGAGCCGCTGGTCGAGGTGAGCGTGAAGTCGCAGCTCGCGGGCGTCGTGCGGCAGATGTTCAAGGAGCCCGGCGAGTACGTCCAGCGGGGCCAGCCCCTCGTCGAAGTCCAGCCGAACCCCACGCCGATCGAGTTGGTCGAGGCCCGGCGCAACGTGGAGTTGCGGGACATCGAACTTCAGCAGCTCGAGAGGCAGCGCGACCGGCTCACCGCGCTGCGCGGCCGCGGATTCGTGTCCGAGGAGGAGTACGAGACGGTGGCTCGACAGCATGACGAGGCCGCGCTCCAGGTCCAGATCGCGACGGAACGGCTGGCCCTTCTCTCCGAGGGCCGCGTGACGATCGGCGACGAAGCCGTCGAGACGGTCATCACCTCCCCGATCCAGGGCTTCATCCTCGAGAAGATGGTGGAGATCGGCGATCCCGTCGTCCCGCTGACGACGTTCCAGGAAGGGACCGCCCTCATGACGATGGCGGAGATGGACGAGCTGCTCTTCCGCGGCACGGTGGATGAGATCGACGTGGGACGGCTGGCCGAGGGCATGCCGGTGGAGATCACCATCGGCGCGCTCCCGGACGCGCGCATCGAGGGACGGCTGACGAAGATCTCGCTCAAGGGCCGCGACGAGGAGAACGCCACCCTTTTCCCGGTCGAGATCGCCGTGCTTCCGCTGGACGGCGCGGCGCTGCGGGCGGGCTATTCCGCCAACGCGCACGTGATCATCGAGCGCCGTTCGGACGTGCTCGTCATCCCCGAGCGCCTGGTCCGGTTCGAGGACGAGCGCACGCTCGTCACGGTCCGGCTGGGGCCCGAGGAGACGGAGGACCGCGAGATCCGCATCGGACTCAGCGACGGCATCACCGTCGAGGTGCTGGACGGCCTCGCGGAAGGCGAGCGCGTGCTCGAGCCCCCGCGGCGCGAGATCACCTAGTGCGCGACACCAGCCGCCGGTGACGGTGCGCGAGGCCGGGGTCCGGTGAGGCTGCTCGACGCCGCACGGCAGCTCTGGGCCGACCTCTCGGCGCAGCGCGTCCGGACCACGCTCACCGTGCTCGGCATCACCTGGGGCACCGTGGCGGTCGTCGTGCTGCTCGCCTTCTCCGTGGGGCTCGAGCGGCAGACGATCAAGCGGTTCCACGGGCTCGGCGACCGGATCGTCATCCTCTTCGGCGGACGCACGACGATGCCGCACGCGGGGTTCAGGGAGGGGCGCTCGATCCGGCTGCGGGAGGCGGACGCGGAGATCCTCGCCCGGCGGATCCCCGACATCACGATGATCAGCCCGGAGTACTCGACGCGGGCGGCGCCGGTCCGCTACGGCCGCAACGGCGTGAATCCGAACATCACCGGCATCTATCCCGTGTACGGCGAGATGCGGAACATCATCCCGCTCCCGGGCGGCCGCTTCATCAACGAGCGGGACCAGCGGGAGCGGCGACGCGTCGTGTTTCTCGGAGACGAGGTCGCCCGCGTCCTGTTCGGGGACGCGGATCCGGTCGGCGATCAGGTCCGGATCGGCGACTCGCCCTTCACCGTGATCGGCGTACTTCAACCCAAGGTCCAGAACTCGTCGTACAACTCGCGGGACCAGGACCGCGTGTTCATCCCGGCCGGCACGCACGCGGCCCTGTTCGGCTCGCGCTTCGTCTCCAACCTCGTCTACCGGACCGCGGACGCGTCGCGGACGGAGGCCGTGGAGGCGCAGGTCTACGAGGTCCTCGGAGCGAAGTACCGCTTCAACTCGGGCGACGAGGACGCGCTGGCCGTATGGGACACGGCCGAGTGGGAACGGATGTTCGGGTTCCTCTTCCTGGGCTTCAAGATCTTCTTCGCGATCGTCGGCAGCTTCACGCTCAGCGTGGGCGGGATCGGGGTCGCGAACATCATGTACATCGTCGTGCGGGAGCGGACGAACGAGATCGGGATCAAGCGCTCGCTCGGCGCCACGCGGCGATCCATCCTGTGGCAGTTCCTCACGGAGAGCATGCTCATCGTCGTCGCGGGCGCGGCGCTCGGCGTCGTCGTCTCCCTCGGAGTCGTGAAAATCATGTCGCTGGTCCCGATGCAGGAGTTCGTCGGCACGCCGACGATCTCGCTGCAGGTGGCCGCGGTGACCATGGCGCTGCTCGCGTTCATCGCCGTGCTGGCCGGGATCTTCCCCGCCCGCCGCGCCGCAACGCTCGACCCCGTCGAATGTCTCCGCGACTAGCGGCCGGGCCGTCGGCGGCCCCCGCTCCGACAACGGTCTGACCCATGTGGAAGATCCTCCTCGAAGAGTTCCTCGGCGACCTGCGGGCCCAGAAGACGCGCGCCTTCCTCACGATCTTCGCCGTCGTGTGGGGGACGATCTCGATCGTCCTCCTGCTCGCCTTCGGGCAGGGACTCCGGAACCAGTTCTCGACGGGGCTGCTCAACGCCGGCGAACGCATCTTCATGGTCTACGGCGGCCAGACAAGCATGGAACACGAGGGGCTGTCGAAGGGACGCCGGATCCGGCTGCGGGAGGACGATCTCGACCTGCTCCTGCGCGCGGTGCCGGAGTTCGAGATGGGCAGTCCCTCCTACGGCCGGGGCCGGACGCACCTGAAGGTGGAGGAGAACCAGACGACGACCTACATGGAGGGCGTGAACCCGGTCTTCTCCGAGTTGCGGCGCATGTTCCCCGCTCCGGGCGGCCGGTTCATCAACCAGCGCGACATCGACGAGAAGCGGCGCGTGCTCTTCCTCGGAGATGGGATCGCCGGACGCCTGTTCGGCGACGCGCCGCCGGTGGGGCGCACGGTGGTGCTGGACGGGCTTCCGTTCCGCGTCATCGGCGTAATGGAGTCGAAGTTCCAGGACTCGAGCAACAACGGACCGGACGAGGACCGGGCGGTGATCCCGGCCTCCACGTTCCGGAGCATCTACGGCCAGGAGTTCGTGAATCACCTGCTCCTGCGCCCTCGCGATGTGAAGGACGCGGCGGTCGCCAAGGAGGAGTTGTTCCGCGTCCTGGGCGGCCGGTACCGGTTCGCCGCGGCGGACGAGCGGGCGCTCGCGATCTGGGACTTCATCGAGGACGAGAAGATCGTGGGCCAGATCGGGCTCGGGATTCAGATCTTCCTCGGACTGGTGGGCGCCTTCACGCTGATCGTGGCCGGCGTCGGGGTCGCGAACATCATGTACGTCGTGGTGCGGGAACGGACGCGGGAGATCGGCGTCAAGCTCGCCGTCGGGGCGAGGAAACGGCACATCGTGAGCCAGTTCCTCTTCGAGGCCATCCTCATCGCCGTCGGCGGGGGGCTCGCGGGGCTCGCCATCGCGGCGCTGCTCGTGACGGGCATCGATGCCCTGCCGATCGACGACCCGGCCCTGCAGTACATCGTGAACCCGAAGCTCTCCGGCCCCATCGCCGCGGTGTGCGCGGGGATCCTCATGGCGATCGGTCTGGTGGCCGGCATCCTCCCGGCCCGCAGGGCCGCCCGGCTCGATCCGGTGGAGTCGCTGAGGTACGAATAGTCATGCCCCGTCGGCGTTCCATCCCCGTTACGCAAACCGCCGTCCGCCGTTACATTCCGAAGCGACGTTGCGCGTTGTTTTTGGTGACTCGATCCCGGCGCATGGCGCCTCGGATTTGCCCTCTTTCACGCAGGAGTACGCCATGAAATACAACCTCTCCCCAAGAACCGCGGCGATCGCCGCCTTTGCGGCTCTCGGCGGCCTGTTCGCGCCGTCCGAGGCGTGGGCTCAGGGCGTCACGACCGCGGCCGTCAACGGGCGCGTGACCGGTCAGGATCTCGCGCCGCTCGCGAGCGCCGTGGTCACCGCGGTGCACGGCCCCAGCGGGACATCGTACTCGACGCTCACACGCGAGGACGGACGTTTCAACATCCCGGGCATGCGGGTCGGCGGGCCCTACACGATCGCCGTCTCGCTCATCGGCTTCGGGGACGAGTCGGCCGAGGCCCTCGTGCTCGCGCTGGGCGAGAACCGGCGCATCGACTTCGTGCTCGGCGTGGAGGCCGTGGCCGTGGGCGAAATCACCGTCACGGCGGAGCGCGGCGCGATCCTTTCGAGCGGACGCACGGGACCGCAGCAGACCGTGACGACGCGCGAGATCGAGAACCTCCCGACGATCGCCCGCAGCATTCAGGACTTCGCGCGGCTCACGCCGCAGGCGCTGGGGACGAACATCGGGAGCAGCGAGAATATCGGCGGGATCAGCATCGGCGGTAAGAACAACCGCTTCAACAACATCTCCGTCGATGGCGCGATCCTCAACGACGTGTTCGGACTCCCGGCCAGCGGAACCCCGGGCGGACAGGCCAACTCGCAGCCGATCTCGCTCGACGCGGTCCAGGAGTTCCAGGTCGCGATCGCGCCCTTCGACGTACGCCAGGGCGGTTTCACCGGCGGCTCGATCAACGTCGTCACCCGCTCGGGAACGAACGACTTCGACGCCTCGGGCTACGCCTTTGGACGGAACCAGGGGTTCACGGGCAGCCTCGACGACAATCCGCTCTCCGACTTCAGCGAGCTGCAGGCGGGCTTCCGCGCGGGCGGCCCCATCCAGCGCGACAAGATCCACTTCTTCACCAGCGGCGAGATCAAGCAGACGAGCCGCCCGCTGGCGCTCGGACTGGTCGGCAGCAGCCAGACGAACACGATCGACTTCATCGACGCGGGGACGATCAACCAGATCGTCGACATTGCGAACTCCGTCTACAACTATGACCCGGGACGCTTCGAGGAGAGCCTCCAGCGGGAGACGGACGACCTCAAGTTCTTCACCCGCCTGGACTTCAACCTGTCCGACGACAACCACCTCATCGTGCGGCACAATCATGTGAACGCGAATTCGCAGCGGGGGATCAGCCGCCACTCCGGCGAGGTCGGCCTGCCCGGCCAGGGGTACACCTTCGACGCCGTGTCCAATTCCACGGTGATACAGCTCGACAGCCGGCTGGGCTCCGCCACCGCCAACATGTTCCGCGTCTCGTACCAGCGTCAGCGGGACAAGCGGACGCCGGACCGCGCGATCTTCCCCGAGGTCGACATCGAGCCGTTCGATGGCGAGAGCGAGAGCGTGACGCTGGGGATCGAGCGCTTCTCGCAGCAGAACGCGCTCGATCAGGACGTGTTCGAGATCACCAACGACCTCACGCTCTTCCGGGGCGACCACACGTTAACCTTCGGGACGCACAACGAGTTCTATTCGTTTTCGAACCTCTTCATCCAGGACGCCTTCGGGCAGTGGGAGTTCGACGGCGAGAACGCGCTCGACAACTTCCGCAACGGGATGGCGACGCGATACCGGGCGTCGATCTCGCGGCTCGCGGACCCGTACCCGAGGGCGGAGTGGGGCGCCATGCAGTTCGGCTTCTACGCCCAGGACCAGATCGACCTCAGCGATCGTTTCAACGTCTCGCTGGGGCTGCGCGCGGACATCATGTCGATGCCGGACGCGCCGCTCGAGAACCCGAGCTTCGCGGCCGCCTTCCCGGGTCGGCACACGAGCGACGTGCCGAGCGGCAACGTGATGTGGTCCCCACGGCTCGGGTTCAACGCCGCGCTGGACGAGGACCGGAGGACGCAGCTCCGCGGTGGCACCGGGATCTTCACGGGCCGCAACCCGTTCGTGTGGCTCTCGAACCAGTACTCGAACACGGGGATGGACTTCATCCGCATCGACTGCGCTCCGTGGCGGGGCTGCACGCCGCCGCCGTTCACGGGCGACCCCACTCCGGTGCCGGTCCCCGGCGCGGAGATCGCGACGACCGAGGTCGACCTCACTGACACGAACTTCAAGTTCCCGCAGGCGTGGCGGACGACGATCGGAATCGACCGCGAGTTGCGCGATGGCCTCGTGCTCACGGTCGAGGGGATCTACACGAAGAACGTCAACGACATCCTCTACCAGGATCTCAGCATCCAGCCGGAGGGGAGGACGAGCGATGGTCGCGTGCTCTTCTCCGACGACCCGGTGGACCGGGAGTTTTCGCCCGGCGTCTTCCTGCTCGCCAACACGAACCAGGGCCGCCAGATCCAGTTCACCACGCAGTTGCAGAAGCGCTTTGGCGGCGACTTCCTTCCAAACATGTTCGGAAGCCTCGCCTACACGTGGACGGACGCCACGGACGTGAACAGCGGGCAGTCCAGCCGCGCGATCTCGAACTTCCAGTACAACGAGATCGGCGTCGATCCAAACAACCCCGGCGAGGGAACGGCGGACTTCGAGATCAAGCACCGGATTATCGCCTCCCTCTCGCAGCGCTTCGCGTGGAGCGAGGATGTGGGCACGACGATCACGGCGTTCTACGAGGCCCGCGCGGGTCGGCCCTTCAGTTGGACGTACTTCGGGGACGCGAACAACGACGGGCGACGGTTCAACGACCTTGCATTCGTCCCGGGCGATGCCGACGACGCGATCTTCGAGACGGACTGCCGCGGCTGCATGGACTTCGCCGCGTGGGATGCGTTCGTGAGCGACATTCCGGGGCTGGACGAGTACCGCGGCGGGATCGTGGGCCGGAACTCGTCGCGCGAGCCCTGGGTGCGCAGCCTCGATCTGCGGATCGCGCAGGATGTACCGCTTCCGGGGCCCGGGAGCCGGAACATCCAGGTCACGCTCGACTTCATCAACGTCGGCAACTTCCTGAACTCGGAGTGGGGCCGGCAGCGTTACACGAACTTCGGAACGTCCACCATCCTGTCGTTCCGGCGCTACGACTCGGCGACGGGCGTGCCGGTCGTCCGCTTCACGCAGCGCGACACCGACGAGAGCGGCGCACCGGACATCAACGACGTGTACCAGATCGACAACATCCTGTCGCGCTGGGCGCTTCAGCTCGGGGCGCGGATTTCGTTCTGATGCGGTAGGTCACGGGAGCGGCGACTCCCGAAGCGGGAACGAGAGAGGGGGCCTTCGGGCCCCCTTTCGCATGTCGTCAGTCGTCAGCCAGGTAGCGCCCCGCCATCTCCACGAGGTCGGGGGCGCCGAGGAAGGTCGGTACGCGGTGGTGGAGCCCCTCGGGCTCGATGTCGAGGATGCGCCGGCGGCCATCGGTCGCCCGGCCGCCCGCCTGCTCGCAGATCATGGCCATCGGGGCGACCTCGTACAGCAGGCGCAGCTTCCCCTCCGGTTTGGCGACGGTCCCCGGGTACATGAAGATCCCTCCGCGCAGGAGCGTGCGGTGGAAGTCCGCGACCATGGACCCCACATAGCGCGCGGAGAACGACGGCGCGTCGGGGGGAGGCTGCCGGAACCGCTCCACGAGCCGCTGCTGGCCCGGCGTCCACCTGTCGAAGTAGGCCTCGTTGATGCTGTAGATGTTCTTGCCGGGCGAGGGAATGCGCAGGTTCCGGTACGAGAGGAGAAACTCGCCGATCCCCGGGTCGAGGGTGAAGCCGTGAACGCCCGCCCCGGTCGTGAAGACGAGCATGGTCGAAGAGCCGTACAGCACGTATCCCGCCGCGACCTGTTCGGACCCCGGCTGAAGCAGGTCTCGCCGCCGCACCTTGGTCCCGTCGCTCCGCTTCCGGTAGACGGAGAAGATCGTCCCCACGGAGATGTTCACGTCGATGTTCGAACTTCCGTCGAGCGGGTCGAACGCGATGATGTACGGTCCGGGGTCGCGCGATTCGGGGACATGAACAAACCCCTCCTCTTCCTCGGACACCATGCCGCTGAGGCTGCCGCAGCGCCTGAGCAGGTTCAGGAGGACGTCGTTCGCGTAGTCGTCCAGCTTCTGCACTTCCTCGCCGTGCACGTTCGTGCTCCCGATCACGCCGAGGATGTCGATGAGGCCCGCGCGATTCACGGCCGCGGAGATGACCTTGGCGGCGAGGCTGATCTGGAGCAGGATGTCCGTGAGCGCGCCCGTGGCCTGAGGGTATTCGCGCTCCTGCTCGGCGATGAAATGCTCGACGGTGAGGATGGATCCGGTCAAGAGGCAGCTCCGCGGAAGTCGGGGGGTGGGCTGAGAGGTTACGGAGGGGCGGTTTTTCGCGTCAAGGCGCGTCCGCGATCCTCCATCCGCGCGCGTCGATCTCGACGCAAAGGGGGCCGTCGAGATCCGTCCGCCACACCTGCGGCACCCGGGCGGAGTCGAGTCGCGCCAGCGTCACGGCGTGCGGGTGCCCGTAGCGGTTCCCGCTCCCCGCCGAGATCACGGCGATGTCCGGTTGCGTCGCCTCCAGCCATGCGAGGGAAGTGGAGGTCCGGCTGCCGTGGTGGCCGAGCTTCAGGAGATCCGCCTCCGGGCGGAGCGGCGCGAGGTGCTCCAGGATCTCGCGCTCGACGTCCACGCCGGCGTCGCCCGTGTTCACGTAGCGGAAGCCGCCGACCGTGAGACGGAAGGAGAGGGAGCCCTCGTTTGCATCCGAGCCGGCCGGGCCTTCGGGCCAGAGAAACTCGAGTTCGACGTCGTCGATGCGGAGCCGGTCTCCGGCGCGGGGCGCGTGCCAGGAGGCGCCCTCCATCTGAAGCCGTTCGAGGAAGGCGAGGTACAGGGAGCTGGGCTCCGGGACGCCGGGATCGAGCACGCGGCGGACCCGGAGGGCCTCGAATACCGCCCCGGCGCCGCCGTAATGGTCGAGGTGGGGATGGGAGATGGCGAGGAGCTCCACGGTCCGGGCGCCCTTGCCGCGCAGGAAGGGCACGACGACGCGGCTTCCCGCGTCGGCGATCAGCGGCGGGCCGGATGCCGTGCCGGCCGTACGGAAGGCCGCGCCGGGACCCGCGTCGAAGACGAGCCATCGGCCGGCGCCGGTCCGCACGACGGCGGCGTCGCCCTGCCCCACGGCGAGGGTGCAGACGAGCGCCGTGCCCCGGTCGAGGCCGGCCCGGAGCGGGGGCCATGCGACCGTGAGCGCCAGCACGGCGCCGACCGAGACGACGCCGAGGCCGCGCCGCGCGCGCGTCCGGTCCAGCACGAGGGCGACGAGCGCGGCCGCGACCGCCCACGCGCGGGGGCCGAGTCCGGGACCCACCCAGCTCAGCGGGAGCCCCGCAAAGAAATCCGCGATCGCCGCGAGGAGCGCGAGCGCGACGTCCGCGGCGCCGGCGAACAGAGTCCAGAGCCCCCACGGCAGGATCAGCGTGAGCGCGAGAGCGGGAAGCGCGAGACTCACGACCCCGCCCGCCACCACGCTGGCCGGGATCGATGCGATGACGATGCGGTCGAAGTGAAAGGCCGCGATCGGCGCGGTGACGAGGAACGCGCCGCAGCTCACGGCAAGCGCTCGCCCGATCCCGCGCAGGTGTCGGGAGGAGAGCCAGGACGGAAACGGTGCGCGGCCTCCGAGCACGACTCCGGTGAACCCGGCGAAGGAAAGCTGGAACCCCGGATCCGTCACGATGAGCGGGTCGGCCAGGATGGCGAGCGTCGCCGCGAGCGCCGCGAGATCGCTGAGGCGGGCGGGGCGGGCCCGGCGGAAGGCGAGCGCCCAGCCCCAGAACATCAGCGCGGCTCGCACCGCCGAGGGGGGCGCGCCGATGAGGCACACGTACGCGCTCGTGCAGCAGGCGGCGTAGAGCAGCCGGCGGGGACCGGGCACGCGAAGGCCGATGAGCCAGGAAAGCGAAGCCCCGATCAGGCCGACGTGAAGCCCGGAGATCGCGAGCAGGTGGATGATCCCGGCCCCGACGAACGCCTCTCTCGTCGCGGGGTCGAGCGTGCTGCGGTCGGCGAGCAGCAGCGCCTTGCCGATCGCCCGGTGCTCGGGGGCGAGCCGGGCATCGAGCCGGGCGAGCAGCCCGGCTCGCCATTCGATGATCCAGCGGCCGGGGCCGCGCGGGCCCACGGCGTGCGCCGGGACCTCCAGCGGCTCCAGCGTCGCACCGCCGATCCAGCCCAGCGTCCCGGGCGGACGGGGCAGCCGTGCCCGCCCCGCTTCGGGGTTCGTCCCGCCCGCCGTGCGCCATGTGCCCCGGGCCAGCACCGCCGCGCCAGCCTCCTGCCCCGCTCCGGGCCGCACGAAGGCGCGCACCGCGCCCAGGCGGCAGATCCGCCCCCCCGAGACGATGTGCGCGTCGCGGATCGACACCCGGACCAGGCCGGCATCCCGGCCCGGCCGCCGCTCCGGCACCGCGTCCGCGAGCGTGCCGACCGCCACGGCGGCCGCGCCCGCCTCAAGCGTGGCGACGCAGGCCCCCAGCGCCGCCGTGCCGCTCGGCAGACCCGCGAGCAGCCCGGCGAGCGCGGCGAGCACGACTGCGAGACCCACCGTGGCGCGGGGCGGGACGCCGCCCGCCCGGCCGGGGCGACCCCGACCGGCGGCTCCCACCGCGGCCCGGCGGGCAGCCCTCACCGCGGCCCGGCCGACGATGGCGCAGAGAAGCCCCGCCACGACGGCCGCGGGGGCCTGGAGTGCGACGGCGTCGACAGGGGCGAGCGCGAGCCCGGCCACATCCGCGGCGGCGAGCGCCAAGGCGATCAGGAGCAGGGGCGATAGGGAGCGGGACGTCGATCATCCTCCGGGCGCAGGGTACACCCCCACGCTCGGAGACGTCGTCAACCGTCCGTCAAAGGAGGGGGCTCGGCTCCGATCGTTCCGGTGGGCTCGAGGACCCGGGCGGAGCAGGCGGCTCCGGTGGAGCAGGCGGCTTCAGCGGGGTGGTCGGCTCCAGCGGGGCCGGCGGGGCCAGCGGTTGGTGCGCGAGGCGCGCCGACGCCGCCCGGTGCGCCAGGCGCCGGGCCCGGCGCTCGGCCCGCCACGCGAGCAGGCCCGAGAGACCCATGCCCCCGAGGATGCAGGCGAAGACGACGAGCGAGAGCGGCGCGCGGATGCGGAGGAAGGGCAGCACGACGTTCACGAGTTCGTTCCCGTTCCGCACCGAAAACCAGAACGCCGCGAGGATGACGACGACGAAGGCGAGGAGCCGCGTCACGAAACGCATCAGCAGGGCCGTCCCATGAAGGTCGCGCCCGTCGTTCCCGTGAGCCGCACCTGCGCGTACGTGCCGATCCGGCCGGGGTCTCCGGGGAAGGCGACGACCTTGTTCTGCTCCGTCCTGCCGAGCACATCGCCCGCCGAGCGCGCGGAGCGCTCGATCAGAACCTCGCGCCGCGAACCCACCTCCGACTCGTTGATCTCGCGCTGGATCGCCCGGTGCTCGCCGATCAGGCGTTCCAGCCGCTCCGAACCCACGTCGTCCGGCACGAAATCCCCGGCCGGGAAGCGCGTCGCCGGCGTCCCTTCGCGGAGCGAGTACTTGTACAGATAGGCATCGTCGAACCTCACGTCCCGCATCAGCTCCAGCGTCGCCTCGAAGTCCGCCTCCGCCTCCCCCGGGAAACCGACGATCACGTCCGTGGAAAGCGCGATGCCGGGAACCTCGCGGCGCGCGGCCTCGACCTTCCCGAGAAACCCTTCGCTCGTGTAGCGCCGGACCATGCGCTTGAGAATGCGGTCGGAGCCCGATTGCACCGGCAGGTGGAGCTGGCGGCAGACCGTCGGCTCCCCCGCCATCACCTCGAGCAGTTCCGGCGTCACGTCGTTGGGATGGGGCGACGTGAAACGCACGCGGCGGATCCCGTCCACACGGCTCACGGCCCTCAGCAGCGTCGCGAAGTTCCAGTCTCCGGACTCGTACGAGTTCACGGTCTGTCCGAGGAGCACGACCTCGGTGAACCCATCTTCCACGGCGCGGCGGGTCTCGGCGAGGACCGCCTCGGGCGTCCGGTTCTTCTCGGGTCCTCTCACGTAGGGAACGATGCAGAACGTGCAGCGGTGATCGCAGCCGCGCTGGACCGTGATCCAGGCGCTCACGCCTTCCCGCCTCACGCTGTCCACGCCCTCGTAGTTCTCTTCCGCGTCGAGTCCGAGCAGCGTCTGTCCGCGCTCGATCGCGTTCGCCCGGATCGAACCGATGAGTTCCGGGAGGGCGCGGTACGCATCCGGCCCGGCCACGAGGTCCACGCCCGCCGCTTCCTCGATGAGCCGCGGGCCCAGCCGCTGCGCCATGCACCCCGTCACCCCCAGCACGA
>VXMR01000055.1 GCA_009841005.1 Gemmatimonadales bacterium | reverse complement strand
CCCGCGGTGATCGGCTCGAGGATCACGGCCCCCACCGTCTCCGGCCCCTCCTCCTCGATCGCGTCGCCGAGGGCGCGCGCACACTCGATTTCGCAGGACGGATACGTTTTCCCGAAGGGACAGCGGTAGCACATCGCGTGCGGAATCCCCGAAAACCCTTCCGGGAACGGCCCGTAGGCCTGCTTGCGCTCCTCCTGACCGCTGGCGGCGAGGCAGGCGATGGTCGTGCCGTGGTAGTCGCGGTCCCGGTACAGGACCTTCGACTTCCGGCTCCCGTTCAGGTGGGCGATCTGGCGCACCATCTTGAAGGCCTTCTCGTTGGCCTCGGAGCCGCTGTTGGCGAAGAAGATGTGGTCGAGCCCGGGCATCCACTCGGCCAGCGCGCTCGCGTACTGGGCGGCCGGGACGGTGCCGACGACGCCCGCGTAGTACGGCAGCCGCTTCAACTGCTCGTAGACGACCCGCGCGATGCTCTCCCGCCCGTGGCCGACGTTCACGCACCAGACGCCGCCCGAGGTCCCGTCCAGGTACTCTTTCCCATGGATGTCCCGCACACGCGCGCCGCGGCCCTCCACGAACACCTGCGGATCCTGCGTCTCGAAGACGCTGTGCTGGAACAGGTGGTGCCAGAGATGCTTCCGGTCCTTCTCGATGACGTCCTGGACGTCGTAGTCCGCCAGCAACGCCTGTGTGTCGGACATCCGGCTCTCCTCAGCGGGCCGCAGCGGGGGCCGCCACGGCACGCTAGCTCAGGCTGAGATGGGCGTATTTCTCCAGGTGGCGCGTGGGCATCGCGAGCGCGTCCCGGCGGAACGGCTCCGCGAGCACGTTGGCGCCCCCCTCGACGATGGCGTTGATGACGCACGGCTCGCCGCTCGCCACGGCGTCGCGCACCACGTCCCGGACGTCACGGTAGTCCTCGACGGTGTAGCCCCTCGCGCCCATCGACTCCGCCACCTTCGCGAAGTCCGGATTGCTGCGCAGGTTCGTGCCCACGAAGCGGTTGCCGTAGAAGTCGATCTGGTTCTTCTTCTCGGCGCCCCATTCGTGGTTGTTGATGACGATGGCGATGATCGGGATCTCCTCGCGCACCGCCGTCATCACCTCGCTCATGCCGCTGATGCCCCACGCGCCGTCGCCCTGGATGGCGAACACGGGAGCCGTCGGATTGCCGATCCTGGCGCCGAGCGCGGCTCCGTACGCGAAGCCGCAGTTCCCCCACGTGAGCGCCGCGAGGTGCTGCCGCGGGCCGTCGAAGCGGAGATATCCGTTCGTGATCGAGCAGGTGTTGCCGATGTCCGTGGTCACGAGCGCGTCCCCGGGCAGCGCGCGGGTGAACTCCCACAGGAAGCGCCGCGGATGCATGAGGGCGTCGGTGGATGATGACCAGTTCTCGAGTTCCTCGTCCCAGGCCCGCTTCTCGCGGGCGACGTCGGCGATGCGCGCCTCGTTCCGCCCCGGATCCGGCCGCGCCTCCCGCAACTCGCCGAGCAGTTCGACGGCGTACTCCTTCACGTCCGCGACGGAGAAGAGCGCCGGGATCCTGCTCATGCCCCACTGCCGGGCGTCCCGGTCCACCTGAATGAGGGTGGCGTTTTCGGGCCAGTAGGTCATGTCGTACTGCGGCAGGAGGCCGAAGACCCCGAGCCGGGTCCCGAGCGCGAGTACCACGTCGGCCTTGGCGATGGTGCGCATCGCCGCCTTCGACCCGCAGTAGCCGATCGGCCCGCACCCCAGTTCATGGCTCCAGGGGAAGGTGTCGTTGTGCAGGTAGGTGTTGACGACCGGCGCGCTCAGGTGCTCGGCGAGCGCCCGAACCTCCTTCAGGGCGTCCCCCTGGCTCACGCCCCCTCCGGAGACGATGACCGGGTAGCGGGCGCCTTTCAGGATCCGGACCGCCTCTTCGATGTCCCCCTTCGGAGGCCGGCCGGGACCGAGGGAGGGCGTCGCGAAGATGTCCTCCTCGATGTCGCCGTAGAAGTAGTCCCTGGGGATGTTGAGGTGCGTGGGGCCGAGTTCGAGCTTCGCGCGGTAGAAGCAGCGCCGCGCGAGTTCGCCCATGCGCTCGGGACGGTTGACGCGCACCTGGAAGACGGTCTGCGCCTCGAACATCGGCATCTGATCGAGTTCCTGGAAGCCGCCGGTGCCGATGCCGAGCGATCCCGTTTCCGGGGTGATGGCGACCACGGGGGAGTGCGCCCAGAAGGCGGCCGCGATCGCGGAGACGAAGTTGGCCGCGCCGGGGCCGTTCTGGGCGATGCAGGCCTGGGGCCTTCCCGTGACCCTCGCGAGCCCGTCGGCGGCGTGCGCGGCCGCCTGCTCGTGCGCGACCGAAATGAAGCGGATGCCCGCATCCGGGAACAGGTCGAGGGCGTCCATGAACGCGGATCCCACCAACCCGAATACCTCCGTCACGCCCTCCGCGACCAGCGTCTCGACGAGCGCTTCGGAGGGAGTCATCGTTCTTTTCGGCACGTCCAGCCTCCAGCGGTGCGAGCGGCACGGTCCCGGAAGGAAATCGAGGGCGCCCGTGGTCCCCGCCCGGGCGCGCATGCAATCCGGGGAACGTAGTATAGGCGCGCCATGGGTGTCGACGAACTCATCAACAGGGTCATGCGGCCGGTCGCGGACGCGGTATCGGAGTTCATCTTCTTCTCCGTGCCGGTCGGCGGGGCCGAGATTCCGCTCATCGTGGCGTGGCTCATCGCCGGCGGCGTGTTCTTCACGCTGTACCTGGGCTTCATCAACGTGCGGGGCTTCAGGCACGCGCTCGACCTGGTCAGGGGCCGCTACACGGACCCCTCGCAGCCGGGCGAGGTGACGCCCTTTCAGGCGCTCGCGACCGCCGTGTCGGGCACGGTCGGCATCGGGAACATCGCGGGCGTGGCCGTCGCGATCTCGCTGGGCGGGCCCGGAGCCACGCTCTGGCTGATCATCGCCGGGCTGCTCGGCATGAGCACGAAGTTCGCCGAGTGCACGCTGGCGGTGAAGTATCGCAACACCCACCCGGACGGCTCCGTGAGCGGCGGCCCGATGTACTATCTGCAGCACGGCCTGGAGCTGCGGAACCTGCCCGGGCTCGGGCGCGGCCTGGGGATGTTCTACGCCGCCGCCATGGTGCTGGGCTGCCTCGGCATCGGCAACATGTTCCAGTCCAACCAGGCCGCCGCCATCCTGATCGAGGTGACGGGCGCCGAAGCGAGCTTCTTCAGCGACAGGGCCTGGCTGCTGGGCGTCCTCATGGCCGTCGCGGTGGCGCTGGTCATCGTCGGCGGGATCCGGAGCATCGCCCGCGTCACCTCCCGGCTGGTGCCCTTCATGGCCGTGCTCTACGTGCTGTCGGCGCTGGCGATCATCGGGCTGAACGCCGACCGGCTGCCCGGCGCCATCGTCCAGATCTGGGAAG
>VXMR01000109.1 GCA_009841005.1 Gemmatimonadales bacterium | reverse complement strand
CCCGGTTTCAACACGGATTCGTAACCTATCGCAGACCCGTCAAGTCGCAACCCGCAGGACGATTGCGGTCATGAGCCCGGCGGGATCGGGGGCGACCAGTCCGGGAGACCGTCGAGCCGTCCCGCCGTGAGGGGCCGGGACCTCCCCGTGAAGACATCGAGGATCCAGACGGTCGAGCCCTGGGCGTCGATCGACGAAAAGACGAGATGACGGCCGTCGGGCGCCCAGCTGGGGTCCTCGCTCTCGCCGCGCCGGGTCAGCATGCGCCGGTCGGTGCCATCCGGGTTCACCGTGAAGATCTGCCAGCGGCGATCGCTCAGGGCCGAATACGCGATCCGGTCGCCGTTCGGCGACCAGTCCGGGCCAGCCGCGTTGGTGTCCTCCCGCGGGTGGTAGATGCTGATGCGGCGGGCTGGGCCTCCCGAGACGCGACGGACGTAGACCTGCTGCTCGTTGGCCGGATCGGCCTCGTACGCGAACGACTCTCCATCCGGCGAAAAGCTGGGGTTCAGCGACTGGACCCGGCCGTCGGTCAGCTGCTCGCCGCCCTCGACCATGATGCGCGCGGTTCCGCCGACTCCTTCCGCGTACGCCAACCGCCCGTCCGGCGTCCACGTCGGCGTCTGAATGAGTCTCCCGGAGGCCACCGTTCGGCGGCTGCCGGTGATGAGGTTCATCTCCACGAGCGAGAAATACCCCGTCTCATCCTGGATCGTGTACGCGATCCGGGTCGCGTCGGGCGAGAAGGCGGGCGAGAAGACGTTGCGCCCTCCGGTGTCGATCCGCTGCGGATTCCGGCCGTCGCTGTCGATGAGCACCAGGTAGGATGAGCCGTCGCCATCTCTCCGGCGCAGGGCGATCCGTGTCGCGGCGATGCCGCGCTGGCCTCCCGTCGCCCAGAAGACGATCCGGTCGGAGATCCGGTGGACCGACATCCGGAAATCGGCCGCATCCATCGGGGGCAGCGTGAAGGCCTGGACGTTCTCGAGGTTGCCGTAAACGACGTCGTGCAGGCTGACTCTGAGGAGCGGAGTCTGCGTCCCCGGCGCGACGGAGATCTCCGAGGTGACGAGCCACACGGCCCCGACCTGGTTCCAGAGCGCGTAGTTCGGGGTGCCGCCCCAAGTGAGCGTGTCGGACACCGCGATGATGTCGAACCGGTCGGAGTAGTCGAGGTCCGTACGAAGAATCTCGCCGACCGCCGCGCCCAGCTCCTCGAAACCGGCGCCCGCGGAGACGGGCGCGACGACCATGCCCGGCACATAGCGGGCCTCGTAGGTGAGGCCGAGGCGGAGCGCCCCGCCCTCCTGTCCTCCCAGCGGCGCTCCGGCCGCCGCGGCGGCGAACGCCAGCCCCGTAGCGACGGCCCGGCGTCCCCACCCGGCAGCGCGGCGTCGACGAAAGACCCTCGGCCGGTCCATTCAGCGGTCGCTCGGATCGAAGAAGAACGAGACGGCGAGCGCGTCGGCCGGAAAGTCGTCGGGAAGCGGGCCGAAGGCCCGGTCGCGGCCGGCGGACTCCACGGCCCCCATCGCCTGGGTATCGAAGATCAGGCTCCCGGACCTCGCCACCCACTCGAATCCCGTCACCCGGCCGTCCCGGTGGATGATGAAGTAGACCTCGGCCCGAAGCTCGCGGGCTCCGACGGGGGGCCGCCAGCGGCGCTGAATCTGGCGGATGATGTTCTCGCTGTATTCGGGCCAGGCCGAGGCTTCGCCGGCGATCCGGATCGTGCGCACTTCCTCGCCGACCTCCTCGGTCCGCGCGGGTTCCGGCTCCGGCTCGCGTTCGACCTCGACCTCGGCCTCCACGGTGGGCGTCTCCACCTGCGGCACCGGGTCGGGCGTCGGTTCCGGGGGAGGCGGCCGGTTCTCCTCTTCCGCGACCTCGGGCGGCGACGGATCGACGCGGATCGGCGCATCCTCCGGAGCGAACTCGACCATGTTCACCCGCACCGCCGCAGGCATTTCGGGCGGGCGTATCGCCGCGTCGCCGAACAGGACGAGAACGATGAGACCCCCGTGGACCAGGAGCGAGCCGTACACGGCCCGCCTGTGAGGTCGCCCGTGACGCTGCGGCCCTCCGCGCCGCCATGCGCGCCAACGCCCGGTTTCCACCCCTCCGTACGGAGTCATGGGCGGCGAAGGCTCGGGTCCGGGTCCGTGACCATGTTCAATACGCCTCCGGCCTCCTGAATCCGACCCATCACCCGGGTCGCCTGCCGAAGGGCGAGGTCGCCATCCGCCTTCAGGTACACCGCATCCGACTCGAAGCGATCGAGCGCCAACGCGAGCGTAGCGTCGAACTCCTCCAGCGTCACCGGCACGTCATCCAGGTAGATCTGCCCGTCCGCGTCGATCGAGACCACGAGCGCATCGGAGGCGCTGAGAGGCGCGGAGATGCCCTCCGGGAGGTCGATTTCGATGCCGCCCTGGAGAATGGGCGCCGTGATCATGAAGATGATGAGGAGGGTGAACGCGACGTCAACGAGGCTCGTGACGTTGATCTCCGCCACGACGCCGATACCGTCGGCCTGCTGCGTAAAGCGCCTTTTCATCCCCCGCTCCTCATCCTCCGACCGCCGGGGCCCCGGCTCACAGGCGACCCTCGCGCGCGAGCGTCCCCACGAACTCGCTCGCGAATCCCTCCAGCTCTCCCACGAACAGACGCAGGCGGGAGGCGTAGTGGTTGTACGCTATGACCGCGGGAATCGCGACGGCCAACCCCGCGACCGTGGTCGTGAGTGCTTCGGCGATGCCCGGCGCGACCGCCGCGATGTTCGCGGACCCCTGCGACGTGATCCCGATGAACGAGTTCATCACGCCCACGACGGTCCCCATGAGGCCGAGGAGAGGACTCACGGAGCCGATGATCGCGAGCCAGGGCAGCCCGTGCGCAAGTTCGTCCTTCTCCTCCGAGAGGCTCTTCTCGAGCACCAGCCACAGCGCTTCGAGCTGCGTAGGGCTCAAACCATCCCCGACGTGCGTGGTCTCGAGCGCGCCCGGCCGCAGTTCGGAGAAGAAGGCGATCCCCTCGCGGAACACCCGTCTGAAGGGGGAATCGTCCAGCTCCGACAGCGCGTCGTTGAGATCCACGAGCCCGTTGGCCCCGGCCATCGCGAACACGAAGTCATCCGCCCGCGCGTTCACGGCGCGCAACTCGCGGAACTTCCAGATGATGAGGACCCAGGACACGAGCGAGAAGGCGGCGAGCACGGTGAGGATGACCTTCGTCGGCAGAGTCGCGCCCAGGATCATGTCGAGGGGGGAATCGATCACGCGAGCAGAAAGGTCCTGCACAAGTTCCAGGCCCCCTCCGACCCCGGTCCCGGCCCCCGCCCAAACCTGGCAGTATGGGATTCACATGTGAAGCAGGCGGAGATCTTTAGCGTGTAGATATAGGTGGTCGGCGGGTGATTAATAAAAATGTGGGGGGGGGGGGGGG
>VXMR01000099.1 GCA_009841005.1 Gemmatimonadales bacterium | reverse complement strand
GCCGTCGCATGAAATCCCGCTCATTTCTGCATACTGTAAGTGGTACGGGCATAGCCATATGCGATGTAACATGTTGATACATCGCAGTTTACGAAATCGTCCGTAGTTCGGGCGGGATCGTACCGGTGATCGGGTTTCGCTCGAAGTCGAGCCATTCCAGCGATGCGAGGTTTCCGAGTTCGGGCGGGATCGCGCCGGTCAGTGAGTTGAAGCCGAGGTCGAGCCATTCCAGCGACGAGAGGTTGCCCAATTCCGGCGGGATGGAACCGGTCACCCCGCTGCTTTCCAGGTCCAGGCGCCTGAGACGATCAAGATCGCCCAGTTCCGGCGGGATAGTACCGCTCAGCTTGTTGTGGCCGAGCCACAGGAACGCCAGGTCGGACAGCTTGCCCAGTTCGGGAGGTATCGATCCCGTCAACTGGTTGCTCTCGACATCCAGCTCCTTGAGCGTTGAGAGCCTGCCCAGTTCCGGCGGTGTCGATCCGGTCAGCCCGTTCCCGCAGAGGCTGAGCACCGTCAGGTTCGACAGGTTACCGAGTTCAGGCGGGATCGGACCCGTGAGTTCGTTCTGGCAAAGCATGAGAAACGTCAGGTTCGACAGGTCACCGAGTTCGGGAGGTATCGAACCCGTCAGCTTGTTGTCGAAGAGCTTGAGCTCCTTGACCCTCCCCTGTTCATTCGTCTGAACCCCGTACCAACTGCCGAGCGGTGCACCGGTCAGCCAGTTATTGCTCCTGCGCCAGTTCGGCCCGTCGGTAGCGCGATAGAGCGCCACCAGGGCCGCTCGGTCGGGGTTCACGACGGAGATATCGGAAGTGCCTCGTGCACCAACCGAAGTGGCGGTGAGGGTCGCCGTGCCTTCAGTGACGCCTCGTACCACTCCGGATTCGTTGACCGTTGCCACCGCGGCGTTGCTCGAGGCCCAGGAGAACGCCGCGCCCGCGACCGGCTGGCCGTTGGCGTCGAACGCCTCGGCGACCAGCCGCAGCGTGTCGCCGGGAGCGATGGTGTCGGCCGCCGGAGAGACGAGGATCGAACCGACCAAGGGGATCACCAGGAGTTCCATGTGCCCGGTTGCGCGCGCCGACGTGGCGGCGATGACGGCCCGACCCGGACCGACGGCCGTAACGAGTCCGGCGGTATCCACGATGGCCACCGCGCTGTCGCTCGAGGACCAGGAGAACGCCGCTGCCGGCACAACGTGTCCGTTTGCGTCGAGAGCTTCCGCCAGGATCCGCAACGTGTCGCCCGCCACCAGCGTGGCGGCCGCCGCGGAGACCACGACGGTGTCCGCCTCCTGGGCCACCGTCACCGCCGCGGTCCCCGCGGCCTCCCCGACTGCCGCCGTGATCGTGGCCGATCCGTTTCCCTCGGCCGTCGCCAGCCCGGACTCGTTCACCGTCGCCACCGCGGCCTCGCTACTCGACCAGGTCACCGCGGCGCCCGCCATCACCTGTCCGTTCTGGTCGCGCACCTCGGCGGTCAGCTGCACGGTATTGCCCAGCGCGGTCAGCCGGGTCTCGTCCGGGCTCACCAGCACGGTCGCCGGCGTCGGCGGGTCGGGCCTGGTCGGTGGGGGCGGGAGAGGTTCGGTCGAGCCATCGCCGCAGGCGTAGAACCAGAGGGTGGCCGACAGCGCCACAGCCGCAAAGGAAACGATCCGGGAACGAACGATCCGAGACTGATTCATGTTGTCATGCTCGTGCCGAAAGAGGTCGCGGGATGCTTCTCGTGGACGGACTACGGTCCTGGATGCAACAATTCTCGGCGGCTCGCTGAAGGCTGGCTATTACCCAAATGGGGTGGTTTTGGGTCGCGGCGGAACCTGACCCCGCTCGACGAGCGCCGGGAGGCGGTCGAGACCTGGCTGCCGAAGCCTATCCGGGACCGCCTCGATCTGAAGGTGGGCGACAGGATCGCTTTCTCGGTGGAGGATGACGGCGGGCTGGATTCCAACATCCTGGTACGTTTCATCACGCGAGATGACCGGGAACTTGCAGCCGTCGCCACGCGGCGGGTCGAGAGTCGTTGTACCGCCGAGACCCTCGGCCACGTGTGCGTACCTGTCCTCCGACGTACACGTTCGATCTCAGCGCGGCGCGGAGCAGCCTGTTCAAGCTCGCGACGTGACCGTCCGCGACGTTCCCGCGGGAACGTCCGGAGGTCCGCCCACCCGCCATTGCCCGTCGATGGATTCGCGCCGCACGTTGATACAGCCCAATCGCTCCAGAGCAGCCAAGGCAGAGGAGGATATGATGGTTTCCGCCCGCCGCTCCGTCCGGAAGACCGGGGTCCTCGCACTCACGATCTTCGCCACGCTCCTCGGGGTTCCGGCCGCCGCCGCCCAGGAAGGGATGATCGCGCTCGTCGGAGGCCAGCTGCTCGATGGATACGAGGTGCCCCCGATCCATCATGCGGCCGTCGTCATCGAGGGGAATCGCATCGTCGCTGTGGGGCCCGCGTCCGAGATCGAGATCCCGCCGGACGCGGAGGTCATCGACACGCGGGGCAAGACGATGATGCCCGGGATGGTCGACGCGCACGTCCACATCATGATTCTCGGACACGGCGACTACAGCCGGTGGTTCCCGTGGTTCGAGGGGAATGACGACCTCGTGTACGAGACGTCCGCCAAACAGTTGCTCGCCGCCGGTGTGACGGCGGGGGTCGACCTCGCGGCACCGATGTCCAGCCTCGCTTTCCGGGACCGGGTGAACCGCAACGAAGTCCCCGGTCCCAGGCTCCTCGCGAGCGGCCCCTGGGTCACCCGCTACGCCTGGGGCTTCCTGCCCGCCGAACTCCGCGTCCTGCACCGCACGCCCGAAGAAGCGGCGGAGCGGACGCGGATGCTGATCGACGCCGGAGTCGACGTCATCAAGACGTGGATCGGCACGACCGAGGAGGACATGCGGGCGATCAAGGCGGTGGCGGGTCCGGCGGGCGTCCCCATCCACTGCCACGTCTACGCGGAGGAGGTCGTGTGGGGGGCGATCAGAGGCGGCTGCGACGTGCTCCAGCACGCGGGCTCGGGCGGCAGCGTCCCCCCCTACTCGCAGGAACTCGTCGATCACATCGCGATGGAGGGGATCCCGGTCGTACAGACGATTTCGCACCGGATCTGGATCTACCCGGCCACGGTCGAATTCCCGGAGCGCCTCTGGGATCCCGATATCATCGACAGCTTCCCCGAGCCGATCCGGGAGCAGGTGCTGAATTCCTACACGAAAGACGACTTCTGGAGGAAGCCCTACTTCCGCACCACGCCGCGCCAGATCCGCAACAGCGAGCAGGCGGGGCGCCAGTTCATCGACGCGGATGCAGTCATGGCGATGGGCACGGATACCGGGTCGCCTCTGAACTTCCACGCGGAATCGGCGTGGCGTGAGGTGTCGGCCTTCGTCGACATGGGCATGACGGAGATCGAGGCGATTTCGGCGGCCACCAAGGTCTCGGCGGAGGTCCTCGGGCTCAGCGAGACGGGTACGATCGAGCCGGGCAAGCTCGCGGACATCATCGTCGTGGACGGCAACCCGTTGTTCGACATCAACGTGCTCGGCTACGTGACCGACGTGATCAAGGACGGGATCATCTACAAGCGCGACGGGGTGCCGGTCTGGGAGACGGGCCACGCGCAGACCAGCGCGAGCGGGCGGTGAGGGGCGGGGCCCCGGCGGCGCGCATCCCGGGGCGGCCGACCCTTCCGGGGACGGCCCCGGCATTCGCGGCCGCGCTGGTCCTCGCCGCTTGCGGCTTGGCGCCGGAGTCGGCGGACGACGCCCCTGCATCCCGCGCGGGCGACGCTCCGTACGACCTCGTGATCGTCGGCGGAACGGTCGTTGACGGGACGGGCGGCGACCGCTTCACCGCCGACGTGGGAATCCGTGACGGCCGCGTGGCCGAGGTCGCCCGCGAGGGCGAGCTCTCGGGACAGGGGGCCGAGGAGATCGATGCCGTCGGGCTCATCGTCTCCCCCGGGTTCATTGACCACCACAACCACGTCCAGAACCAGGTCCACCGGCGACCGCTGGTCGAGAACTTCATCCGCCAGGGGATCACGACGATCCTTCCCTCGCTGCACAGCGGCGACCAGCCGTACCCGCTGCGCGACTACATGGAGGATCTCGAGGTCGCGCCCAACATCGGCTTCTTCGCGGGCCACACCTGGACCCGCCGGCAGGTGCTCGGATTGGAGGACCGCGCGCCGACGCCGGAGGAACTCGACGAGATGCGGGACCTGGTGCGCGAGACGATGGAGGACGGCGCGCTCGGGCTCGCGAGCGGGCTCCTCTACGTCCCGGCGAACTACGCCGAGACGGACGAGGTCATCGAACTGGCGAAGGTCGCGGCCGAATACGGAGGCATCTACTACACGCACATGCGGGACGAGGCGCGCGGCCTCCTGCCGGCCGTGCGAGAGGCGATCCGCATCGGCGCCGAGGGCGGACTTCCCGTCCACATCAACCACTTCAAGGCGATGGGAGTCGACAGCTGGGGGAAGACCATCGAATCGCTCGCGCTCGTGGACTCCGCGCGCGCCGAAGGCATCGATGTCAAGGTCGACGTCTACCCGTACACGGCGGGCAGTACGGGCTCCGGCGTGCTCTTCCCGCAGTGGGTGCTGGCGGGCGGCATCGATTCGTTCCGGGTCCGCGTCACCGACCCCGAGACCCGGAGGCGCGTGCACCGGGAAATCGAGGAGTGGATGCGCCGCGACTGGACGGGTGGAGACCTCTCACGCATCCAGTTCCGCACCCTGCGCGCCTTCCCGGAATACAACGGGAGGCGGATGTCGGACCTCGCCGCGGACCGAGGGCTGCCTAACAACGACGCCACCGGCGTCCAACTCGCGATCGAACTCCAGTTGGCGGGCGGATTCAGCGCCATCTACCACTTCATGGACGAGGCGGACGTCATCCGCATCATGCGGCACCCGCAGGCGATGTTCGAGACGGACGGCGACCCGGTCGGCTACGGCCTCGGCTTCCCGCATCCGCGCAGCTACGGCACCTTCCCGCGCATACTCGGGCGCTACGTGCGCGAGATGGGGGTGCTCACGCTGGAGGAAGCGATCCGCAAGATGACCTCAATGTCGGCGGACCAGATCGGTCAGTCGGAGCGCGGCCGGATCGCGCCCGGCATGTGGGCGGACATCACCGTCTTCGACGCCGACCGCATCATCGACCAGGCGGACTACGTGGACCCGCACCGCTACTCGGTCGGCATCCACCACGTGATCGTGAACGGCGTCCCCGTCATCCTCGACGGCTCCGTCACGGGCGCGAAGCCCGGCCACGTGCTGAAGGGCCCCGCCCGCCACCTCACCGAAACGCGCGGGGAGTAGGGCGTTGAGGGTAGGGCGCCGCCGGCAGGGAAACGGCGGCTAGTCGCCCGGGTCGGCCTCCGGGTCGCCCGTCCTCTGGCCCAGCTCGGTCTCGAGCATGAGCAGGGCCGACTTGTCGTCGCCCGCGAGCCGCAGCCGGTCGACGATGTCGGAGATCGTCTTCTCCTCCTCGACCTGCTCGTTGACGAACCACTGCAGCATGACCTGGGCGGGATAGTCGGCTTCGTCCATCGCGAGGCGATAGAGGTCGCCGATCATCCCGGTGACCTTCCGCTCGTGCCCCAACGCCGCCTCGAACACCTCCAGCGGCGCACCGAACTCCGAGGGCGGGGCATCGATCGCCCCGAGCAAGACCTGTCCCTCGCGGTCGTGCACGAAGTCGAAGATGCGAAGCGCGTGCTCCCGCTCCTCCTCGGCCTGCGCGCGCATCCATTGGGCGAAGCCGGGGAGGCCCTCCCCCTCGAAGTGCGCGCACATGGACAGGTAGACCTGGCTCGCGTACAGCTCCTGCGTGATCTGCTCGTTGAGCGCCGCCTGCATCCGGGTGCCGATCATCTTGTCCGCCTGTTCCTCTCGTCTCGTCGGGACATGTGCCGCGACCGCGCCGGCACAAATCTCGACGCGGGTTTCAGCCCCGAAGGTGCTCGTTGAAGAAGGCGATCGTCCGCTCCTGCGCGAGGCTCGCGGCTTCCTCGTCGTACCGCGGGGTGGTGTCGTTGTGGAAGCCGTGGTTCGCGCCCTCATAGGTGTGGACCGCGAAGTCCTTCCCGTTCGCCTCGAGCGCCTCCTGGTAGGCCGGGTACGCGGAGTTGATCCGCTCGTCCAGCCCGGCGAGCTGGATCATCAGCGGTGCCTGGATGGATGGCACGTCCTCCGAGTCCGGCGCCGACCCGTAGAACGGCACGCCGGCGCCCAGATCCGGCAGCCGGACCGCGAGCTGATTCACGACCCCGCCGCCGTAGCAGAACCCCACCGCCCCGACACGGCCGGTGGTCGCCTCGTGGTCGCGCAGGAACCGGAAGGCGGCGATCCAGTCCTCCATCATCACGTCCCTGTCGAGCTGCCGCTGCATCTCCCGGCCCTCGTCGTCGTTGCCCGGATAGCCGCCCAGGGGAGTGAGCGCGTCCGGCCCCAGCGCCACGAAATCCGCAGCGGCGAACCTGCGCACCACATCTTCGATGTAGGGGTTCAGGCCGCGATTCTCGTGAATGACCAGGACCGCGGGCATGGGCTCCGTCGCGCCGGCGGGCACGGCCAGGTAGCCGCGCATGGTGCCCGATCCGCTCGGCGACGGGTAGGTGACGTACTCCTGCCGGATCCGGGCATCGTCCCGCGCAACGTGCCGCGCCCATGCGTAATTGGGACGAAGGGCCTGGAGGACCGCGACAGCGGCGGCGCCGCTGCCCAGCACCTTGCCGGCCCCCTCCAGGAAGTCTCGCCGATGGATGTAGCCGTGTACGTAGCCATCGAAGAGGGCCAGCACCTCCTGGGGGAAATCGCTTGCCTTCTTTCGCGCCGTCATGGGGAGTCCTCCTTTGGTGTCACCCGAACCTATCACGCTTTGCCACCGACTGCGGGCTGCGGCTATCGTTGCGGCTCGCTAGCCTCGTCCAGCCTATTCCGCCGCCGCGCCCGGCGCGAGCGGCTGTCGAAGATACCCATGACCGACAACACGAACACGGATTCCACCGCCGATTCGGGGCATCCGCCCGGGCTGATGGAGAAGCTCGTGTCCCTCGCCAAGCGGCGCGGGTTCGTCTTCCAGTCCTCCGAGATCTACGGCGGCGTGGGGTCCGTCTACGATTACGGCCCGCTCGGCATCGAGCTCAAGAACCGCATCCAGGATCTCTGGTGGCGCGAGATGGTGTACCGCCACCCGAACATCGTCGGGCTCGACGCGGGGATCCTCATGAACCCCGAGGTGTGGGTCGCGAGCGGACACGTGGGTGCGTTCACGGACCCGCTCGTCGAGTGCCGGAGCTGTCACCGCCGCTTCCGCGCGGACGACCTCCCGCAACTGGAGGCGGGAAAGCCCGAGGCGCAGCAGTGTGCGGTGTGCGGGACTACGGGACAGTGGACGGACCCCCGTCAGTTCAACCTCATGTTCAAGACGTTCATGGGAGTGGTGGAGGACGAGGCCTCGACCGTCTACCTGCGGCCGGAGACGGCGCAGGGGATCTTCGTCAACTTCCGGAACGTGCAGGAGTCGGTGCGCCAGAAGGTCCCGTTCGGGATCGCGCAGGTGGGGAAGGCGTTCCGCAACGAGATCACGCCCGGGAACTTCATCTTCCGCACGCGCGAATTCGAGCAGATGGAGATGCAGTTCTTCTGCGCGCCGGGGACGGAGGACGAGTGGTTCGAGACGTGGAAGGAACGGCGCATGGCGTGGGTCGAGACGCTGGGCATCCGGCCGGAGCGGCTGCGCTATCACCGCCACGGGCCGGATGAACTCGCCCACTACTGCAGGGACGCGTCGGACATCCAGTACCGGTTCCCGTTCGGGTGGCAGGAGTTCGAGGGGATCCACAACCGGACGGACTACGACCTCGGGCGCCACCAGGAGCACTCGGGGAAGAAGCTGGAGTACTTCGACCAGCCGGCGAACCGGAAGTACGTGCCGTTCGTGATCGAGACCTCGGCGGGACTCAGCCGCACCCTTCTCGTCGTGCTGGCCGACGCCTACGACGAGGAGGACGTCGGGGGCCAGCAGCGCGTTGTGCTGCGGCTCAAGCCCGCGCTGGCGCCCTTCCACGCGGCGGTCTTCCCGCTCGTGAAGAAAGACGGGATGCCGGAGATCGCCGAGAAGCTGGCGGCCGATCTGCGGGGGCAGTTCAACGTCATGTACGACATTGCGGGGTCGATTGGAAAGCGGTACCGGAGGCAGGACGAGGCGGGAACGCCGTTCTGCCTGACCATCGATGGCCAGACGCTCGAGGATGAGACGTGCACGGTGCGCGATCGGGATTCGCTCGAGCAGACGCGCGTGCCGCTGTCGGGCGTCGCGGCGTGGCTCGGCGCCGCGATCGGCGGCGCCTGATCGGGCGGGGCGCGCGTGCCGTTTCGCGTAGCGGAGATCCGTGACCGGGCCCAACGCCTGCAGAGCGCCCTGGCGCGCGCTCGGTACCGGCTCCGCAGCGGGCTGGACGAGCGGTCCTCGATCGCGTCGCTGTACGGGCAACACCGACTTCTCCGCAGCCCCGGAGTGCTTCAGGCGATTCAGCGCGACCTTTCGGAGGCGCACGGAGATGAGCGCCGACGCCTGAAGACGCTCTTCAACTGGGTCGCGGGCCAGCAGATCGAGGCCGAACTCGCCCCGCTGGAAGACGAACTGCGGTTGTGGGAGACCGGGACGACCGTCTCCCTCGCCGAGCGGGAGATCCCGCTGAGACGCGTCCCGGACTGGATCGTCCGCGCGGAGGATCGGGGCGAGCGGCTGGGGTGGGAGGCGGCGCGCCACCGCCGGATCGAAGAGGCCGCGGCGCTCCGGCTCGATGTCGTGCACCGGGGACGCGAGGCCGTGGTTCAACTCGGCCTCGGGGAGTACTACGAGGCGCGGGAGCGGCTGGCCGGCCTGGACCTGCAGCGCCTGGAGCGCGATGCGAGGGCGATCCTCGAGGGGACGGAAGCACGCTACCGGCGGATGTTCGCCGCAGAGGCGGAGGCTCGCCTCGATCTGCGCGAGGGGCCGCCTTCGCGGGCCGACGCGCGTTGGCTGATGGGGATGCGCCGGCTCGGGCGGCACTTCGAGATCGAGCCGTTCGCCGCGAATCTTCGCCGCGCCATCGAAGTCATGGGGCTCGGCCGGGTGTTCGATCGCTCCGTGCGCATCGACATCGACCGGCGGCGGCTCAAGGATGAACGGTCGTTCACGGCGGTCATCGACGTGCCCGGCGACGTGCGGCTCGTCGTGTGTCCGCTGGGCGGCTGGATCGACGCGCGCCGCCTGCTCCACGAAACGGGACACGCGCTACACTACACGCACGCGTCCGCCGCGCTCTCGTGGGAGGAGCGGGTGCTGGGCGACGATTCGATCGGCGAGTCCTTCGGGCTTGTGTTCGACTCGCTGACACTTGATCGCGTCTGGGTCGAATCCGCGACGGGGCTCAAGGGCGACGCGCTGGAGGATTATCGGCAACTCGCGGGCTTCCTCAGGCTCTACCGTCTGCGCCGGGACGCCGCGCGGTTTCTCTGGGAGCTGGAGCTGGCCCGGGCGCAGCGGCCCGGCGAACAGGCCGATCGATACGCCGCGCTGCTGAGCGAAGCGACCGGGTTCGCGCACCATCCGGGCACCTACCTCACGGATCATCGCCGTGGCTTCCAGGCCGCGCGGCGCCTGCGGGGCTGGATGCTCAGCTCGATTATCATCGATCGCCTGAACAAGCGCTTCGGGGCCCAATGGCACCGCACGGGCGCGGCGGGCAAGTTCCTGCTCGAGGTGCTCTCGGCCGGCCGGCGCGAAGACGCCGCACAGCTCGCCCCCCAGTTCGGCGTGGAGGGGCTGACGCCCGAGATGTTGCTCGCGCGCGTCGAACGCTGGCAGTGAGCGGACGGCGGTGAGCGGGCTGCGCTGGCCCGGCAGGTTCGCGCTGGGCGCGGCGGCCGGGCTCGCAGGCGCCGCGTGGTGGCTGGCCATGACGCGCCGCAACGAGGCGCTGGTGCGGCCGCCCGTTCGGGACGGCTCCGGCGAGGCGCTCCCCGGCGGAGTCATCGAGTACTCCGACGGCGAGAAGGTCGAGTACATCGATGCCGGGTCGGGGGATGCGCTCGTATGGGTCCCCGGCGCGGACGGACCGAAGGAGACGTTCCGCTATCAGCTGCCGAGCTTCGCCAGGCGCCATCGCGTCGTATGCGCGGATCTGCGGCGTGAGTTTACGACGACCGATGGCTTCGACCGCCTGGTCGACGATGTGGCCGAACTCGTCGCCGCGCGCGACGTCGAGCGCTTCGTGCTCATCGGGACGAGCCTCGGGAGCGCGATCACGATGCGCTTCGCGAGCCGGTTTCCGGAGCGTCTGCGGGGGATCGTGCTGTGCAACCCGCTGGCGCGCGTCTCCTACCGCCACGTCGGCTTCAACCGCGCCGCGCTCATCCCCCTCGCCATGCTGACGACCCGCTATCTCCCGACGGAACTCTCGCGCGGTCTGGCCCGGGTCTGGAGCCGTCTCGGCGTGTGGATCTTCGATGACTCGCCGGGTCGGGACGCCCTGATCGAGTACGCGCTCTTCACCGGGCCGCGCACCGTCCGCCCCACCGTCTCCGACCGCCGCGTGTCGGGCCTGCGGCGGGTGGATCTGCGAGCGGACCTGCCGGACATCGCGCTGCCTGCGCTCGTGGTGAAGGGCCCACGCGACGAGTATTGTCCGGTGGACTGGGCGCGCGAGATCACCGAACTGCTGCCCGCTGCCGAGTACGTCCCCATTCGCGGCACCGGACACTGCTCGCACATTTCGCGCCCCGGCGCCTTCAATGAGACACTGGACGATTGGCTCCGGCGGCTCCCGGCGCGCGCGGAAGAGGAAGAAACGTCAGTCGAGAGAGGCGACGCATGACGAATCCCGTCTTCAGTTCCCGGGCCGCGATGATGCTGGCCATGCTCGGGATGGCCGTCGGAACCGGCAACATCTGGCGCTTCCCGCGCATCGCGGCCTCCAACGGGGGCGGCTCGTTCCTCGTCGCGTGGGTCGTCTTCCTCCTCCTCTGGTCCGTGCCCCTGATCCTCACGGAGTTCGCCACCGGCAAGGCGGCGCGCTCCGGCCCGATCGGCGCCTTCACGAAGCTGGCCGGGAAGCAATACAGCTGGATGGGCGCGTGGATCGCCTTCGTCTCGACCGCGATCATGTTCTACTACACGGTCGTGATGGGATGGACGCTCCGGTATCTGTTCGGAGCCGTCACCCGGACCGTGCCCACCGCCCCCTGCGAGGCCGGTGCCGCGACCTGCGTGGGGCCGCAGGAATACTGGGACGGTTTCATCGGTTCCGGATGGCCGATCCTGACGCACGCCCTCGCGATCGCGCTCGCGGTGATGGTGGTGCTGCGCGGCGTGAAGGGGATCGAGCGCGCCGCGCGTTTCCTCATTCCGAGTCTGCTCCTCCTCGTCCTGGCGCTGACGATCCGGGCGGTCACGCTCCCGGGCGCGAGTGCGGGTCTCGCGTTCCTCTTCACCCCCGACTGGGCGATGCTGGGCAACGCCTCGATCTGGCTCGAGGCCCTTACACAGAACGCCTGGGACACCGGGGCGGGCTGGGGGCTGATCACGGCGTACGCGATCTACATGAAGAAACGCGAAGACACCACGCTGAACGCCTTCATGCTGGGCTTCGGGAACAACTCCGTGTCGCTGCTGGCCGGGATCATGGTGCTCTGCACGGTGTTCGCGATCCTGCCCAACGCGGCGGACCAGATCGTGGGGGCCGGGAACGAGGGCCTCACCTTCATCTGGGTGCCGCAACTCTTCGGTCTCATGCCGGGCGGCTCCGTGTTCATGGTCCTCTTTTTCCTCGCGCTCGTCTTCGCTGCCTGGAGCAGCCTCATCGCGATGATCGAGATGGCCAGTCGCGTCCTCACCGACGCGGGCATCGCGCGGAAGCGGGCCGTGCTGACGATCGGCGGTCTCGGGCTGGTCCTCGGACTCCCGTCGGCGATCTGGATCGAGGTCTTCCGGAACCAGGACTGGGTGTGGGGCGTCGGACTGATGCTCAGCGGCCTCTTCTTCTCGGTCATGGTCATGCGGCACGGCGTGGACCGCTTCCGCAGGCGGCTCGTGAACAGCGAGGGGAGCGATCTCGTGGTCGGGCGCTGGTGGAACGTCGTCATTCGGCTCGTCGCCGTGCAGTCGGTCGTGATCATGGTCTGGTGGCTGTGGCAGGCCGTCGACTTCAACGACCTCGCCGGGTCGTTCACGCTCTTCTCCGAGTTCAACGCCGGGACGGTGCTCATCCAATGGGCGATCGCGATCGCCGCCTTCCTGGGCCTCAACCGCTGGCTGGCCGCCAACGCGGCGGGCTCGGCGGCTTCGGGGGAAAAAGCCTGACGGGGGCGGCGACCGTCCGATCGCGCGGTGAACTTCAGCGGTGAACTTCAACCGGTTCGAGACGGCGGCCCGCCGCATGTGGCACGAGATCCCCGCGGCGGCGCGGGACGGAGTCGACGGGTTGACGATCGAGCCGGAGGCCGCAAGCCATCCGGATTTCGGCTGGGTGTACACGATGGGGGAGTGCCTCACGGAGGCGTGGCCGAGCGGCGCCGGCGGGGACGGCGACGTCCGCTCGGAACTCGTCCTCTACCACGGCTCCTTCCGGGCCCTCGCGGGCGAGGATCCCGACTTCGACTGGGAGGGCGAGCTGTGGGAGACGATCCTGCACGAACTGCTGCACCACCGGGAATCGGCCGCCGGTGAGGCGGGTCTGGATGCCGTGGACTGGGCGCACGAACAGAATCTGCGCCGGCTCGCGGGGGAGCCGTTCGATCCGGACTTCTTCCGGGCGGTGCCGTCCGGCCCGGACGGCGTCGTGAGGCTGGAATCAGAGTTGTTCGTCGAGTCGACCGTAGCGGAACGCGCGGAGGAGGCGGTCTTCGAATGGCGCGGGCGGCGCTACGCCGTGGAAGCGCCGGCCTCGGCGGTCCGCGCGTTCGTGGAGGTGTCGAATCTGGCGGCGGGACGGCTGTGCGTCGTCGTGAGCCGCCGCCGTCCGTGGTGGCGTTTCGGACGCGGAGGCCGCCGGGCCGTGGAACTCACCAGCCCGGCCCACCCCTTGCCCGCGAAGGACGGCTAGGGCCGTGCCGCTGTTCGGCAGCTTCCGGATCGGACGCTGGTTCGGTTTCCCCATCCGGATCGACTATTCGTGGTTCCCGATCGCCGCGCTCGTGATCTGGACCTTCACCACGCGCGAATTCCCGCGGGCGCTGCCCTTCTATCCCTCCTCCACGTACCTCGCGATGGGAACGGCGGCGGCGCTCCTCTTCTTCCTCTCCGTGCTCCTGCACGAACTGGGTCACGCCCTGGCGGGCCGGGCGCGGGGCGTGGAGGTCGAACACATCACGCTCTTCATCTTCGGCGGCATCGCGCAGGCGCGCGACGAGGCGCGGCGTCCGCTGGACGAGTTCCTGCTCACCGCGGCGGGTCCCCTCGCGAGCCTGGCGCTGGCCGGCGCGTTTCACGGAGGGTGGGTGGCGGCGGAAGCCTGGGCGGCCCCGGCGCCGGTCGTCACGGTGCTCGAGTTCCTGGCGCTTCTCAACCTAGTGCTCGCCGTCTTCAACATGATCCCCGGCTTTCCGCTCGACGGCGGGCGGATCTTCCGCTCCATCGTGTGGGCGGTCACCGGAGATCTCGTCAAGGCGACCCGGTGGGCGACGCACGGGGGGCGACTGTTCGGCGGCGCGCTCATCGTCCTCGGGCTCTTCAACCTGAGCCGCGGGCAGTTCATCTCCGGCGTGTGGGCGGCCTTCATCGGATGGTTCGTGGTGAATGCGGCCTCGTCGAGCCTGCGGCACTTCGAACTCCGCACGCTCCTGCGCCGGATCCCGGTCGCGACGATCATGAACCCCCGGCCCCGCATGATCGAGGCGACGTTGCCGGTCGAACGGGCGATATCCGAATACTTTCTACGCGGCGGGGAGGAGGCGTATCCGGTGTCGCGCGACGGGGATCTGATCGGGGTTGTCGAGACGCGGGCCGTTTCCGCGGTGCCGGAGGAGGCTCGCGCGACGACGCCCGTATCCGCGATCACGAAACCCGCCGAGGAGTTCCCTTCAGCCCGTCCCGACGAATCCCTGGCGGAAGCCCTGTTCCGGATCCGAGTCCAGGTGTCATACCTGCTGGTGATCGAGGACGGGTTCGTCGTCGGCGCGCTCAACCCGCGCGAGGTCAGCGCGCGAGTGCAGCGGCTGCAGCGGATGGGCCTCGTGTCGCTCGGGCCGTCGCCGGCGAGGAGCGCCTGAACCCGTGCCCCGGCCTCGTTCGTGGAAGGCCCGTTCCGAGCTGGCCGCGGCGCTGTCCCCGCGGCTTGCCGCGCTTTATCCGGACCTCACCGTCTCGCTGGACTGGGAGACGCCGCTCGAGCTGATCGTCGCGACGGTGCTCTCGGCCCAGTGCACGGACGAGCGGGTGAACCGGGTCACGCGCACCCTCTTCCCGGCGTATCCCGACGCCCGCGCGTACGCCGACGCCACGCTGGAGGCGCTTCAGGAGGCCGTGCGCCCGACCGGATTCTTCAACAACAAGGCGCGTCACCTGAAAGGACTGGGCCGCCGTCTCGTCGACGTGTATGGCGGGGAAGTCCCGCGGACGATGGAAGACCTGCTCACGCTCCCGGGCGTGGCCCGGAAGACCGCGAACGTCGTGCTCTCCAACGCGTTCGGGCTCCACGAGGGCGTGGTCGTGGACACGCACGTGAAGCGGGTGACGCACCGCTTCGGCCTCACGAACGAGGTCGATCCCCCGAAGGTGGAGAAGGATCTCATGAGGGTGCTGCCCCGCGAGGAATGGCACCCCTTCGCCTGGCGGTCGATCCTCCATGGCCGCACGGTCTGCCACGCCCGGAAGCCGCGCTGCGGGGAGTGCCCGGTGGCCGATCTGTGCGCGAGCGCCGGGAAGTTCGGGTGAACGTGAGCGCCGCCCGGGACGCCGCCGCGCTGAAGCGGGATGTCCGCGCCGCTGCCCGGGCCTGCGGCTTCGACCAGGTCGGCTTCGCTCCGGCGGCGCCCCCGACGCACGCGGAGGTGTACGAGGCCTGGCTCGCGGACGGCTATCATGGCGAGATGGCCTACATGGCGCGCGAGGATGCGGTGCGCCGCCGCCTCGACCCGCGGGAGGCGCTACCCGGCTGCCGGACGCTCGTCGTGGTCAGCCTGCTGTACGGATCGACGCCCGCCGGCACGGCGGCGCCGGACCCGTGGCCCGCCGACCGGGGGGACCCCGCTCCACACCGCCGGCTGCCGGTCGTCGCCCGTTACGCGCGGGGCCGCGACTACCACGACGTGTTCGAGGAACGGCTCGACGCGCTCTCCGCCGCCATCGGGGACCTCGCTCCCGGCGCCCGCACGAAGCGGTACGTGGACTACGGCCCCGTTCTGGAGCGCGACCACGCGCAGCGCGCGGGTCTGGGCTGGATCGGCAAGAACACGATGCTGCTCCACCCGGACCTCGGGTCCTATTTCATGCTGGGAGAGCTGCTCACGGACCTCGAGATCGAACCCGATCCCCCCTTCGTCCACGACCGCTGCGGGACCTGCCGCCGCTGCGTCGACGCCTGCCCGACCGATGCCATTCTCGACGGCCGCGTGCTCGATGCCCGCCTTTGCATCTCCTATCTGACGATCGAACTCCGGGGTCCCATCCCCGAGGCGTTGCGTCCCGCGATCGGGAACCGGGTCTTCGGCTGCGACATCTGCCAGGAGGTGTGTCCGTGGAACTCGGAGGCGCCCTCTCCGGCCCGGGCGCCGTTCGAGTCGCGGCCCGGCCAGCCGATGCCGCCGGAGGACATGGTCGCGTGGGCTGAGGAGCTCGCGCCTCTCGACGCCGACGCGTTCCGGATCCGCTACCGCGGCACCGCGTTCAGCCGCCCCGGCCGCGACGGGCTCCTCCGAAACCTGGCCGTCGGCCTCGGCAACGCCGGAAGACCCGCCGCACGCCCCATCCTGCGCCGTCTCGCCGCGGACCCGTCGCCGCTCGTCCGGGAACACGCCCGGTGGGCACTCGGGGTGCTCCAGGGTTAGGTTGGACCGTCGCAGCAAAATGCCGAGAGCCGAGGAGAAAAACGCATGCCAGGTTATGCGGTCCTGGGAGAACCGTGGTGGATCGCCCTCGTGTGGATCCTCGTCGCCGGCCACCTCACCAACATGGTCAACACCCTCTACCTGCACCGCTCGGCGACGCACGGCGGCGTCGTGTTCCATCCGGTCGTGGAGCACGCAATGCGTTTCTGGTGCTGGCTCACGACCGGGATCGTGACAAAGGAGTGGGTCGCGATCCACCGCAAGCACCACGCCTACGCCGACAGGGAGGGCGATCCTCACTCGCCCACGCTCGAGGGTCTCGCGAACATCGCCTTCGGCGGGCTCTTCTTCTACAGGAAGGCTTCGAAAGACCACACGCTGCTTGAGAAGTACGGGAAGGGGACTCCGGACGACTGGATCGAGCGCAACGTCTACACGAAGCGCCGCGGTCTCGGGCTCCGGTTCATGCTTGTTCTCGACCTGTTCCTGTTCGGGGCCATCCCCGGGCTCATCGTCTGGACGTGTATGGTGTTCTGGATGCCGCTGACGGGGAACATCATCAATGGCCTCGGACACGCGCTCGGCTACCGGACCTTCGGGACTCGCGACGACAGCCACAATCTCTATCCCTGGGGGATCTGGATCCTCGGCGAGGAGCTCCACAACAACCATCACGCGGACCCGCGCTCGGCCAAGTTCAAGGCGCATTGGTGGGAGTTCGACATCGGCTGGTTCTACATCCGGATCCTGAGCCTCCTGCGACTCGCCAACGTACTCTACGCGCGCACGGCGACGCCCCGGGAGTTCGCGGCGAAGTTCTACCGCGACTCGGCGAACCGCGTGAACCGGCGCTTCGATCGCGCGCTGTCGCGCATCCAGCGGACCCGGGAGGCCGGGCTTCTGAGAATCGAGCGCGCCCGCAAGGAACAGTGCCTCGTGCGCCTCGACCGCGCCGCCGCCAAAGCCCGGGTGCGGCTGGATCGGGTCCGGACCGGCAAGTTCCCGCGCGTCGCCCGGGCGAAGGCGGAGGCCGTCGCCGAACTCGACCGGGCTCGGGAGGCCGCGCGCACCCGCATCCTTCGTGCCGTAGAAGCGATGACCCTCGAAAGCCAGCCCGCCGCGGACTGACTCGCCCCGCCACCCGCAGGGCGGACCCGCCACGGACTGACCCGGCTCCCCGCGCGCGGGGCCGACCCGCCGCGGCCCCGCTCACCACGGACCGATCGGGCTCTTGTTGACGCCGCTCGGGGATCCGTGCATCTTGCGAATCACGATTTTTAGCCTAGACTAAAAATCGGACTGCGGACGCTGCGGACGGCGATCCCCAGGCCGATTCTCGGGAAATTCGGAGGACGAGTGAAGCCGGAGATGTTGAGTCGGCGCGACTGGCTGAAGCTTGGTGCGGCGGGGGTTGCCGGCGTATCGGGCGCGACGGTGCTGGATCTTGCCTCCCGGGGCGGCGCGGCCGCGGCGCTGGCGGCCAGCGGCGCCTTGCCGCGCGAGCCGGGAACGGCTGGCGCCACGGCGGGCCCGCACTCGGGGCACCAGGAGGCGATGGGGATCGTCGGCATGCCCGGGCCCGACGGCACGTTCGACCCTGCGGCCTTCCTCACCGATTTCGACTACGGCGAGGTCACGACCCGCGCCGACGGGCGCGTCGTGCGGCGCTGGGAACTCGTGGCGCTCGACCGCGACATCGAAATCGCGCCCGGCGTCTTCTTCCCGGCGTGGACCTACAACGGGCAGGTGCCGGGCCCGACGCTGCGCTGCACGGAGGGGGATCTCCTTCAGGTCGAGTTCGTCAACGCGGGCTCCCACCCCCACACCATCCACTTCCATGGCACGCACCCGCCGGAGATGGACGGCTTCGAACCCATCGTCGAGCCGGGGCAGCACTTCACCTACGAGTTCGAGGCGAAGCCGTTCGGGCTCCACCTGTACCACTGCCACACGATGCCGCTCAAGCGGCACATCCATAAGGGTCTGTACGGGGCGTTCATCGTCGATCCGCCCGAGGGTCGGGAACCGGCGCGGGAGATGGTCATGGTGATGAACGCGTTCGACAGCAACCTGGACGGCGACAACGAGGTGTACGCGGTCAACACGTCGGCGTTCTACTACCACCACCATCCCGTCCGCGTGGGCGTGAACGACCTGTGCCGCATCTATCTCGTGAACACGACCGAGTTCGACCTCATCAACTCGTTCCATCTGCACGCGGGCATGTTCAGGGTCTTCCGGACCGGAACCCGGCCGGACCAGTACGAGCTCACGGACACGATCATGATGTGCCAGGGCGAACGGCACGTCCTCGAGTTCCGCCTCGAGAACCCCGGCATGCACATGTTCCACGCGCACCAGAGCGAATTCGCGGAACTGGGGTGGATGGGCTTCTTCGAGGCGGTCGAGCGGCTCGCCGCGGACGATGGCGTGCCCGTGCGCGACCGCGGTGGCCATGGCGGCCATGTCTGACGAACGGTCCGGCGCCGGGCCCAGGCCGCGCGGTCCGGCGCGCTGGGTCCTGGGTCTCCTCCCGCTCGCGCTCCTGGCGGGACTCGTCGCGTTCTTCTTCGGCGCCGATCCCACGACTCCCTTCCGAGACGCGTTCCCGCCCGTCGAGGACCTCACGATCGAGCGCGTCAGCTTCCCGGAAAACGGCGTCATGCGGGTGCACGTGGTGAATGGAGGCCCCGAGGCGGCCACCATCGCGCAGGTGATCGTCGACGACGCCTACTGGCAGTTCGAGATCGATGGGGACGCGACGCTGCCGCGCCTCGGCCGGGCGACGCTGGAACTGGACTACCCCTGGGTGGAGGGAGAACTGCACCTGATCCGGCTCGTGACCTCCACCGGCCTCACGTTCGACCACGAGGTGGCGGTGGCGACGCTCTCGCCGCGCCCGAACGCCCTTTACCTGACGACTTTCGGTCTCCTCGGCCTCTACGCGGGCGTGCTTCCCGTCGTCATCGGCCTGCTGTGGTATCCCTTCCTGCGCCGGATCGACCGTAAGTGGATCCACTTCTACCTCAGCCTCACCGTGGGCCTCCTCGCCTTCCTCGTCGTCGATGCGCTTGAGGACACGCTCGAGGCTTCGGCGCTCGTGGCGGAGGGATTCCAGGCAGCCGGGCTGATCGCCGTCGGCTTCATCGGCGCCATCGTCGGTCTGAGGGCCCTCGGGAACCTCGGACGCGGCATGCGCGGCGCAGGCTCCGATGGTGCGGGCGAGGGTGGGGTGAGCAGCGGGCTCACGGTGGCGTACCTGATCGCCATCAGCATCGGGCTGCACAACCTCGGCGAGGGACTCGCGATCGGGGCGGCTTTCTCGCTGGGAGAGATCGCGCTCGGGAGCTTCCTCGTCATCGGCTTCGCGCTCCACAACACGACGGAGGGGCTGGCGATCGTCGCACCCGTCGCGGACCGGCGGCCCGCGCTCCGGCACTTCGCGTTCATGGGCGGGATCGCCGGACTGCCGACCGTCCTTGGAGCGTGGGCCGGCGGATTCTCCTACTCGCCGACGCTGGCGACCTTCTTCCTCGCCCTCGGCGCCGGAGCCATCGTGCAGGTCATCGTCGAGGTCACTCGCCTCATCCGGAAGAGCTGGCCGCAGGGCCTGTTCACCCCCCTCAACGCCACCGGCCTCCTCCTCGGCCTGCTGGTCATGTACGGCACCGCACTCATGGTGACCGCCTAGCCAGCCGTCCCGGTACGACCGGCCGCTGGCGTCAGCCGCCGGGCGGACCCAGCGGGCTCGGTTCGCAGCCTTCCGTTTCGCGGGTGTAGGCGATGCTCGAGATCTTCCAGCCGTCGCTCGTGTGCACGAGGCTCACCGCATCGATTCCGCAGTGGCTGAACTCGCCGTCGACGTGGAAGTCGTAGGGAGTCCATACGACGGCGATCGGACCCTCGATCATTACGTGCGGGTCCCACAGCCGTTCGAGCAGGGCGGGCCCCGGCTGGCCGATGGACGCGGCGAACTCGGCGCCCGTGCTCTCCCGGACCTGGACGCCGTCCGCGGTCTCCGCCGTGGCGACGAACATGGCGCCTTCGGTCAGCAGGCCGCGGATCGCATCGCCATCGCGCGCGGCCATGGCGTCGAAGAGCGCCTGTACCGCCGCGACCGCCCCAGCTTCGGCGTCATCCTGCGCGGCGACGGCCGCGGGCGTGACGAGGATCGCGGCGGCGAGAAGCAACGTCGCTCCGAACTTTCTCATGAGATTCTCCGGTTCAATAGGCTGCTGTACGATACACCGGCTGAAAGAGTCGGGTGCGGTGCGCGCACGCCGGGTCGGCGGGGCACGCCGCGCAGTCGGGGTCCGTCATCTCCGGACAACGCATCCGGTTCTGAAAGAAAAACCAGTCCACCGCCCCCATGGAGCGCCCGCTCAGCTCCCGGATCTCCCCGACCGCCTCGTAACAGGCGGCGCGCACGGCCTCCTCCTCTTCCGCGCTCACAACCTCCCGCCTCGCGAGCTTCGAGGCCAGCGTCTCGTCGGTCACCGCAACGACGCCGAGCCGGAGGCAACTGCGCTGGCAGTGGTAGTCGACGATCGGCGGCACGTGCTTTCCCTCCCCGAGCCGGAGGAATCGCTCCGGGCGCTGGCTGAGGATCGCCGCGAGAAGGGCGGACTTCTTCCTCCACGGGTCCTCCCGGTATCCGCCGACCGCATCGAGGCGCGCGAGGAAGTGGGCGAGGGGCCGCTCCGCGGCGTTGGCTTCGGCCAGGAGCGACGCCGGGGTCAGGCCGAGGTCCAGCATGCCGTCTCCGTAGGCCCGCGCGCACGCCGGATGGAGGGCGCCCGCGGGGAGCGGGTTGTGTCCTCCGTCGTCCCGCAGACGATGATCGAAGTTTGCGTCGTCGAGGGCGGCCTGCCCGGAGGGCGTGAGTTCGTCCGGCGCCTCGCGGGTCCAGCGCAGGTAGGCGGCCCACAGGTAGTCGCTCCCCTTGCGGGACCGGCCCTCCAGGGAGGCAATCATGGGTTCCTCGTAGCGGCCCGCGCGCTCGTGCCAGAAACCGAACTGTTGCACGGTCCCGGCGAAGAAGAAATCGAGCGCCGCCGGGTTGCCGGGTTCGGGAAGATCCGGGCCAATGAAATCGAATGCCGCCGCCTCGGGGGCCGCGGCGATGACGCCGGCCACGCGCCGGACGCGTTCCCCGTCGAGGCGGACCCGGGCATCTCGCGGCGCCCGCGGCGGCGGGCCGTCCGAGAGGAGGGGCGCCGGACCGATGCCCGTCACCGTCCGGGCGGCATGGGCCGCCGCAACGCGCGCGGCGATGGCGGGGTGGTCTCCGGCCGCGAGCCGGGCCAGCGCCGTCCCGCAGAAGGTGTCGCCGGCGCCCGTCGGATCCACCTCCTCGACCTCCGGGGCGGCGACGTCGATCGAGTGGTCGCCCAGGACGACGCGAGCGCCCCGCGCCCCCCGGGTGACGAAGACCGCGTGCCCCGGCGTGACGCCCACGTCGTCGAGAGACCCAAAGAGGAGGCCGGCCTCCTCCGCATTGCAGAAGAAGTAGTCGGATGCCCCCACGACCCGCCTGACGACCTCCGGGTGCGCACGGATCCCGGGAGCGTACGTCCCGCACCCCACGCGCACGCCCGCAGCGGACAGCCGCCGCGCGAACCCCAGCTGCAGCTCCGGGTCGAGGAGAGGGACGACGTAGGCGAAGGCCCCCGGTCCCGCGTCGGGGATGTCGCCGTAGCGGATGTCCCCCTCGGAACCGCGAACCGCTCGGCGATACACGGTCCGGCCGTCGGGGAAGTACTCGATCTCGAAGTGGGGGAGCGCGGAGGGCGGCACCGGCGGGCCCCGCCAGTCGAGGAGGCGGTCCGCCGGTTCGAGTTCCGCCGGCATGGGATCCGGCCGCGGCGCGACGACCGTGACTTCGGCCCCGACCCGTTGCGCCGCGAGCGCCGTGTAGAGTCCCGCGCCTCCGGCGGACCGCACGGAGCGGCCGCCGAAGTGCAGGAGGTCCAGAGAGGGGCTCCCGACCACGAGGAGCCGTGGCCGGGTGCTCATGCCGCGGGCGTCAGTCGCCCTGCTGCTGGTCCGTCGTGATGCGCCCGGCCGCGCCGGCGGGCCCGTTGTCCCAGTCCTGGGCGCTGGAGATGTTCGGCACACCCCAGTCGTCGCCGTTCCAGCCCTGGAAGCCCTCCATCTTGAAGGTCCATAGACCCGTCGTCATGTCGCTCACGACGATGAGGCCGTCCTCGTTCCGGATGTCGACCCCGAACGTGCCGTTGAACACAGGCGTCCGATCGACGTTCGGCGGCCCGAGGTAGGTGTCGTAGTGGCCCACCGTGATCGGGTTCTCCGGGTCCATCATGTTGAACACGACGAGCCCGTCCAGGTAGCCGGACACGAACACGAGCGGCCAACGCACCTCGTGGTTGTGGACGAGGTTCTTCCAGTTCGCCGTCCACGCCGCGATCGGACGGTTGATCGCCGGCACCTCGCCGTTCAGCCCCGGCCGGAGGTCGAAGATCCTGAGCGGCGCGTACTGATACTCCGTCTCCGCGATCGCGAAGTTGCCATCCGGGGTGGGCGTGAACGTATGACCGCTGCGAATGCCGGAGACCCCGACGATCTGCGTCAGAAGCTCCGGGTTGTCGAGGTCCGTCACGTCGTAGATGTAGTAGCCGCCGGTGCCGCCGCCGTAGAAGCGGTCCGTCCCCGTTTCCGGGTGATAGCCGAGATAGAAGTCGTGGTATCCCCGCCGGCGATTCCCCTGCATCCCCTGATCCGGGACCGGGATCTGCGCCACCATCGCGTCGCCGCGCCCGTCGACGAGCGCGCCGAGGTCGTAGACGGCCGCGTACGGTCCCGAGACCGTGGCGACGAGATACACGTTCATGTTCGAGTGCTTGTAGATGAAGATGTTGTGGAAGCCGCCCGGGAGATCGGGCTCCTTGATGCGGGCCACCTCCCGCACCGTGGAGGCGTCGGGGAGTCCCGTGACGTCGAGGACGACGGCCCCCATGTCGGAGTCCGGGCCGCCCTGCCCGAACTGGAGCGACTGCACGACGTAGTAGCGGTCGCCCCACTTGAAGTGCTTCACGTCCATCCCGCCCGTGCGCTGGTGGAGATCCTGGTCCTCGATCCGCCACTCGTAGAGCACCTCGGGGTTCTCCGGGTCCTCGATCGAGACGATGTCCAGCCCTTTCGGACCGACCGGTCCGTACTGCATGCGCGCCACGTACGCGTAGGGCCGGTGCATCTCCTGCTCGATGTCCATGTCCGCGATGCTGAGCCGCGGGCCGAGCGGGACGTGTCCGAGCACTTCCATGTTCCGGCTGCCGCGCTCCACGACATCGATCGCCTGGGCGCCGAGGGCCGCCGGGGCGACGACGACCGCGCCGAGCACGGTGGCCGCGGCGAGTGTCAGAGTCCGATTTCCAACCTTCATTCTTTCCTCCAGTCAGAGCTGGCAGCCCGCGGGCTAGCCGGGGTCCACCGTGAACACCATGGACATGCCGGCCTCCAGGTGCTCCGCAATATGGCAGTGCGCCATCCATCGGCCAGAGTTGGAGGCCTCGAGCAGGATGTCGAACGTCGATCCGACCGGGATCACGACCGTGTCCTTCCACGCGAGATTGTCCGACGGTATCCCGTCCTTCGAGAGCACGAGGAAGCGCTGGCCGTGGATATGGATCGGGTGCTGCATCGGGTGGAACGAACGGCGCTGGTTGTGGATGCGGATCTTCCGCACGTCGCCGACCTTGAAGCGCCAGTCGATGTCCCGGTTCTCCTTCCCCGTCCGGGTGTCGCGCAGGATCCACGTCAGGTTCTCCGACGTCGAAAGGAAGTTCATCATCGGCATCGCGTCGGTCCACTCGACGGGCGGGAAATAGAGGGTGTCGATCGCCATCACCGCGACGATGTCGCTGGGGAGGTCCCCGACCCGGACCGTGAGCTCGAGTTCGTGGTCGACGGGCCGGCCGAACTCGGCGCGGTAGCGGTCGATGTCCTCGATGACGTCCGCGTGTTCGCGCAGGGTGGAGAACGCGTCCCCGTGATCCTCGGCCACCGGTTCGTCGAGGACCGTGACGATGCCGAGCGTATCCGTCTGCGGATAGAAGCGGCCGTTGAAGTGGTCGATGGCCTGGATCGGGTTGAGGAACGCGTAGGTGCCGGGCTCGTCGAAACGCGCGTCGACGATGTACCGCTGGGCCGGGGCGAGGACGACGTTGGAGACGAAGCTCTCGCGCTCGAACTTGCTCACGTCGGCGCCCACGAGCTTCATCTCCGCGCCCTCCAGGACGAGGTTGAAGGTGCGCGTGTTCGCGACGTTCGTGAGGTAGAGCCGGCGGACCTCGCCGCGGCGGACCGTCGCCTCCCAGCGCGGCTCGCCGTTCACGAGCAACTGGTTTCCGAATCGGCCCATGAGCGTCTGCACGGCGGCCTCGCGGCCCCAGGGGAAGAGTCCGCCTTCGTCGACGAGCAGGTCGTCGAGCATGAGGAAGTCCTCCCCGTTCGCGGGGCCGTAGTAGTCGGGCGCGGGCGCGTCGACGAGCATGTTCCCGTACAGACCGAGGTCCTGCTGGATGTCCTCGCGGTGGTGGGGGTGGTACCAGTAGAGGCCGGCGTCCCGGAAATGGACCCGGTAGATGAAGGACTCGCCGGGTTCGACCGGATCCTGGGTGACGCCGGGGACGCCGTCGAACTCGTTCTCGAGCCTGACGCCGTGCCAGTGGACGGCCGTCGGCAGGTCGATGTGGTTCGTGAACAGGACGATGATCTCCCCGCCCTGGGGGACGCGGATGAGGGGCCCGGGGTACTGCCCGTTGAAGCCGTACATCGTGAAGGTCCGCGTCCCGATCGTGCGCCGGACGAACCCGGCCTCGAGGCGGAGCGTGTCGCCGTCCGCCATCTCCACGACCTCGCGGAAGACCGCCTCCGGGAGCATGGCGGGATCGTGGCCGGGGTCGGGCAGGTACGGGGTCACTCCGGGGACCGCGCCCATCAGGCCCGGCAGCATCATCGGCATCGGGATCGGCTGCGGCGGCATGCGCCACACGGCCCCCATGCTGTCCGTCGCCATCATGTGGCCCGCGTGCTCCTGCCCCGATGCCGGGGCGGCCGTCAGTCCGATGAACGCCGGGAGGGCTGCGGCGACGGCGAGGGTGCGCACTGTCTTCGACCGCCGTTCGGGTGGGCTCAGTAGTAGAGCTGACAGTTCATGGCCTCGAAGGGTCCGTGCCCGGCCATCGTGTGGAGCCGGCCGGAGGGCGAAAGGCCGGTGAGCATGATCGGTCCCTGCCAGCGCTCGACGTCCGCCGAGGCTTCTTCACTCACGAAGATGAGGAACTGGTTCCAGGCGACCCGCCCCGTGAGCCGGTTGTCCTCGCCGAGCGTGCCGAGCTGCACCCACTCGTTGAGTTCGGGCTTCGCGGCCCACGCGACGTAGACGGCCCCGCGCCGCTTGCGCATCTGCTCGACCTGGATCTCGATGTCGAACGTCTGGAAACCGCCCTCGTCGACGGTGATCTCGAACGGCGAGCCGGGCTGCGTGAGCGTCATCGAGCCGCGGCTCCCGGGCGCGCTCTGGGTGCCGGAGAGCCGGACGACTTCGGGCGTGAGGAGGCAGGCGCCGAACAGAGGCGTCGCGCCCGCCCACGGCCCGACGCCGGTCGGACCGCCGGCCCGCGCCTCGCCCGCGACGAGGGTGCCGAGGGCGACGAGGGCGACCGCGAAGGCGGCGCCGCCGCCGATGACGCTGATGGTCGGTTTCATGCTCTTCATGCCTCGAAAGGTCGATTCCCGCGTCCCGCCCTGCAAGCGCCCGCCGCCCGGGTTGCCGCCGCCGGCGGGGCCGCCCGCGTTGCCGCCGCCGGCGGGGCCGCCCGCGTTCCGGGATGACGGTCCTCGGCCCATTAGGTCCGCCGAGGCCTCCCGCGTCTCCCGTCTCCGCCGTCGGGCCGGCCGGTCTCGGCGTCCGTGAGATCGAGACCCAGATCGAAGGTGGCGGCGTATCCGTCATCCGCCTCGCTCACCCGGGCCATGAGGCTCTCGCCACCGTCGCGGAAGATGCGGTCGTCGGCGTTCATCCTCGTGCGTTGGCCGCGCGCGGCGTACGGCGCCTGTGCGTGCACCTTGTCCGTGAGCGCCTCGTCGAAGTAGAGCTGCGAGGTGAACTCGTAGGGCTGTCCGGCGACCTCGGTGCGCACCTTGAAGTGCACGTGGACCGCGCGCTCGCGGTACCAGCCCGGAAAGATCGTGGTGAACCGGGCCACGCCATCGTCATCCGTGAGCTGGTGGCCGCGCAGGAACTGCCTGTGCCTGGCCGCCGCGGGGGCTCCCTCGTCTTCGACCCCGGAGTAGACGCCGTCGGCGTCGCACTGCCACAGGTCGACCAGCGCGCCGGCGAGCGCCGAGCAGTCGCCCCGGGAGATCCGGGAGACGTTGAACCTCAGGGTCAGCGGGATTCCCTCGCTCACCGCCCCGGTCGACGGATCAGACCGGATGTCCGACCGTTCGAGCCCCGCGTCCACGAAGAAGGGTCCTTCCGTCTGCTCGGGCTTCGCCACGCAGGCCGGCAGCGCGCGAGCGATCCCTTCCGCCTGGGCAGCGAGGGCCACCTCCGGGCCCGTCCCGAGAATCCACCGGCCGGCGGCCAGCGCCCCGCCGCCCACGCCGAGGGCGGCGAGAGCTTCGCGCCGCGTGAGTATCCGGCCCCGTTCCGCGTGATCGTGTGTCATGTCGTACCTCCTCGTATGTCCGTCGGGCTTCATCAGTCGGGCGTTGGCTCATCCTCCTCGATGACGATCTCCCGTCCGGACGGCCGTTTGCCTGCGCGGCCCGGCCGGCGAGCCCCGGGACGCGCCACGAAATCTCCGTGAAGTCCCGAGAATCCCCCCGGCCCGCCCACGACGCGGATCTTGCCGCCCTCGACCTGCCTGCCGAGCCAGTTCCGGACGCGGGCGATGAGCCGCCCCCGCACGGGCGGGATCAGGAGCAGGATGCCGGCGATGTCCGTGATGACGCCGGGCGTGATGAGGACGACCCCCGCGGCGAGGATCAGCAGCGCGTGGACGAGCGATTCGCCGGGAAGCGCGCCCCCCTGCAGTTCGTCGCGGACGGCGAGCCAGGCCCTGAGCCCCTCGCGGCGGGCGAGCCACGCCCCGGCGGCGCCCGTCCCGAGGACGAGGAGGAGCGTGGGGCCGAACCCGAGCAGGCCGCCGAGGCGAATGAGGAGCGCAAGCTCGACGACGGGAACGATCGTGAACAGCAGGAACAGCCGCAGAAGCACGGTTAGAACCCCAGGACCGTCAGAAGCCCATCATCGCACGCACGGCCGGATCGATCCTTTCGGGGGTCCAGAACGGCTTCCACACGAGGCTCACGACGGCCTCCTCCACGCCGTCCACCGTCTCCGCCGCGTCCTTGGCGCCCCCGAGAATCTGGCCACCCGCCGGGCAGCCGGGACTCGTCAGCGTCATCGTGACCTTCGCCTCGCCCTCCTCGACTTCGACATCGTACACGAGTCCGAGATCCACGATGTTGATGCCGAGTTCGGGATCCGTCACGGTGCGGAGCGCGGTCCGCACCTTCTCCGCGATCTCGGGCGACTCCGCTTCCGATGGGGCCTCGTCCGCCGGGGCCTCGTCCGTCGAACCCATCCCGTCCATGGGATCCCTCGTATCCTTCTCTTCCATTGTATCCGTCACCTTTCGATCGTTGTCCGACGCCGACCCTCCAACTCACCAACTCCTCTAACCCACCAACTCGCCAGGGCGTACGCCCGGCTTCTCGAACTCCTTCAACAGATCCTCCACCGTGGGGCGCGCGCGCACCAGCGCCCGGCAGTCCTCCATGGCGCCGGTCGCGTTGATGAGGATCGTGCCGGTGAGCCGGTTGTCCGTCACGCAGTAGACGATCGAGCGGCCGGAGCCGAGTTCGCCGGAGACGATCGTGCGGTCCACCTCGGCCGTCTCTCCGAACACGTTGATGCTGAGGTCGAACACGTGCGTGAAGAAATAGGAGAGGTGGTCGAACTTCTCCCTCGCGCCGGCCATGTTGCGGCCCGCGTGGCGCCCGTGCGCGCGGGCGTGGTCCCAGTGCTCGAGGCGCGAGAGTCCGCCCCCCATGGGATCCGGGAAGCGGGCCACGTCCCCTGCCGCGTAGATGTGAGGGGCCGTGGTCTCGGCGAACCCGTCCACGACGATCCCGTCCTGGACCGCGAGGCCGGCCTCGGCGCCGAGTTCATCGTTCGGCGACATCCCGACGCCCATGATCGCAAGGTCGGTGGGGATCTCCTCGCCGCTGTCGAGCACGACCCGCCCAAGGCGTCCCTCCCCTTCGAAGGCGGCCACGCCGGAGCCCATCATGAATCGCACGCCGCGCTCCTCGAAGTAGCGGCGGAGGAAGCTCGCGATCGTCTCCGGAAAGACGCGCGCCCAGACGCGAGGCTCCACCTCGAGGACGACGGCATCGACGTCGAACTTCGACAGCGATGAGGCCAGTTCCATCCCGATGAAGCCGGCACCGACGAGCACGACGCGCGACGCGCCGCGGGCGATCTCGCGCAGTTGCTCGGAGTCGGCGGCCGTGCGGAGGGTCGACACGCCGGGGAGATCGCTTCCCGGCACCTCGAGCCGCTTCGCCCGCCCGCCCGTGGCGATCAGAATGCGACGGCCCCGGAACGCGTCTCCCGCCGCCGTGTGGATGGTCATGGCGCGAGCATCCAGACGCTTCACCTCCGCGTCCGTGAACAGCGTGAGTTCGTCCGCCAGGTCATCGAACCAGCGCGCGGGTTTCACGTGCAGCAGGTCGCGGGGCGCCCCCTCCGCCTGCAGGAACTCCTTCGACAGGGGAGGCCGGTGATAGGGAGGGTCCGGTTCCTCCGCGAAGATGGCGATCGAGCCGTTGCGGTCGATCTCCCGGATCCCGTCCACCGCCGAGACCGCCGCGAGGCCGCCTCCCACGATGACGTAGTCGAAGCTCTTCATCCGCAGGTCAGCCTCCCGCGTCTTCGGCCGACTGGTCGTGGACGATGAGCCAAGCCCCTTCCACGTTCAGCAGGACGAGCGTGAAGGGCCCCGTCGATGTGACCGCCCCGTCGCGTTCGAGGACGTAGCGCGCCGTCGCGACGCCGACCCGCTCATCGACCTCCCGGACCCGAAGGTCCTCGAAGCGGAGGCTATCCCGCGCCGCGCCGGGCGCGAATCCCGGAGCGTATCGCTCCCGAATCCCATCGAAGCCTTCGATGAGTCCCGTCGCTCCGATGTAGCTCGTCGTCGGAGACGGGGAGTAGGCGCTCATGAAGCCGTCGAGATCGCCCGCGTTCCACGCCGCCGCCTGCAGGTCGAGCAGGGAGGCGACCTGCTCGGCGAGATCGGGCCCCTCGTCCGCCACGGGAGAGCCGTTCTCGTCCAACCGCTCTAGGCGGCAGCCCCCCAGCGCGAGTCCGGCGGCCAGAGCGACCGCCGTCGCCGCCGGGAGCCTCGAACCTTGCCTCCCGATCCGTCGGTATCGGGTCATTCGTCTCATTTCAGTGCGCGCGTGAACAGTTCGACCGAGGCGTCGATCGCCTCTTCGAGTTCCGGCGTCGTCCCCGCGAACGGGTGTCCGGCCTGGAACGTGTGCGTCCCACGATCTACCCCGACGAGCCGCGCAAGGTCGCCCACCGCGTCGGCGATCCGCCAGGCGTCGCTGAAGGGCACGGACTCGTCGGCCGTCCCGTGCACCACGGCGACCGGAATCCGCAGGCTCGCGGCGCTGGCGAGCACGTCGAGGCGCTCCCGGTTCGCGCGCATGTCGTCGAGCACGTTTCGCTCGAGCGGCATGTCCTGCTTCGTGCGCGCGTTCGGGATGATCACGGTTTCTCCCGCCTCCCACCGGTCGGCGAAGCTCTCGTAGCGGGTGACCGATGAGATCGAGGCCCACGTGACGAGCCCCCGCACCTGGGACCGGAGACCCGCCTTCAGGATGCAGGTGGCGCCGCCCCGGCTGTGTCCCAGCAGGCCGAAGCGCGTGGCCGGAACGACCTCCGTGTTGCCGAGCCGGCCGCTCACGAGTCCATCGAGGATGGCCTCCAGGTCCCAGAGTTCGCGGGAGAAGGTGTTGTGGCTGAAGGCCTCCAGGTCGTCGAAGTCCGAGTCGCGCACGCCGGAGCCATCGAAGTTGAAGGAGACGACGGGAATCCCGGTCTGCTCCGCGAGTTGTTCGCAGAGATGGGGGAAGAAGCCCCAGTCCTTGAACCCCTTGAAGCCGTGGCAGACGACGATGGCCGCGCCGACGCCGTCGACCGGGGGCCCGGCTTCGGCGGGAGCGGCGTGCGACCAGTAGTCGCCGCGAAGGTCCGCGCCCGGGGGCGTGAGCCGGAACGGAGTTCGCGTCACGGACTGCGTCATGTCTTCATCGTCCGCATGATCCGCCGTCGTCGCGCCGCCGCTGCGGCAGCCACATCGCGTCCTCGCGCCCGGCGCGCCGGTTCGCGGCCCGGGCGAGGGTGAACAGCAGATCGGAGAGACGGTTGATGTAGGGGACGACGACTTCGGCGAGATCCGGCTGACCATCGAGGAGAGCCGTGACGCCCCGCTCGGCGCGCCGACAGACGGTGCGCGCGACGTGCAACTGCGCGGCGAGGGGCGACCCGCCGGGCAGGACGAAGGCATCGAGTTCAGGAAGCTCGGCGTCCAGCGCGTCGATCCAGGCTTCGAGCGCGTCGATCCGGTCGGCGGAGAGCGCGGGAATCGTGCCCTTTCGCAGCAACCGCTCCGGGTTCGCGGAGGCGAGGCGGGCCCCGATCGTGAACAGATCCTCCTGAACGGCCGCGAGCGCCGGCCCGGACTCGCCGAGCGTCGCGCCCTCCGGGTCGAGCGCGAGCGCCACCCCGATCACGGCGTTGAGTTCGTCGACCGTGCCGTACGCCGCGACCCGCGCATCGTCCTTCGAGACCCGCGCTCCGCCGAGGAGACCCGTCTCCCCTCCGTCCCCGCCTTTCGTGTATATCTTCAATCGAGATTGGCCGTAATGGGGTTTGGCCGCATGCCGCGCGTCGTGCGCCAGGCTGAGGGGCGAACCTTAACAGCCCGCGGCGAAACGCCGCTACCTGTCTGCCTCACGGGCGACGCCTGTTCCCTATTGTTATCTGCGGGCGGCGCCCGCATCGATTCGGTGCCTCCTCGTTGTGGTGCATCCATGAATCAATTCCGTTCACCGCCAAGGGGATGGTACCGAGCATCGCATTAATCTTGCAATTCAACAGAAAACCGTTACCATCAACGTATGATTCATTCATTTTCAGTGTCCAACTACGGATCGATACGTGAAGAAGTAACGCTTGATCTGCGGATCCCGCGTACGGCACCGGACCTGGCTTGCTTCAGGCAGAGTGCGGCCCAGCCGGATCTCCGTCTGCCCACCGTCGGCGTTCTCATGGGGCCCAATGGGTCGGGAAAAACGACTCTGCTACGGGCACTCGTGGATCTGGGACGGATCGTGTCACCTCCGGCCAACTTCGCGCCCACCCCCTTGCCCTTCATGTCGAACCAAACCTTCGGGGAGCCGACACGGTTCTCCCTCGAGGGCGAGGCGGACTTTCTGGAGCCGGGCGCTGCTCCGCAGAGGTTCCGCTATGAACTCACGATTGGACGTCGACCGACGGATGACGGGACCCCGACCGATCTGTTCGTAAGCCATGAAGCATTGGTGCACTTTCCCAAGGGACGGCGCCGCAGACTGATCGAGTGGCAGCATGCCGAAGGCCGCGTCTACGTGTCTCGAGATCTGGGCTTAAGTCGTCGAGATGGTCGGCTGAAGGCGGTGGGCCCCGACCGATCTGTGATCGCGACGCTCTCTCTCCTCAACGTTCCGTTGGCAGCGCGTTTCGTGCACTGGTGGCACCCACGGGTGTGGCTCACGACCAACATTATCGGCAATGACACGCGAGCTCCGGAGACCTCGACCGTAGTCGGGTGGCTGGAGGCCGATCAGCCAATGCAATGGGTCCAAGAACAAATCCAACGGAGCGACCTAGGGATCCAGAACATGGAAGTCATCGACGGAGCCGACGGCAAGCAGATTCAGTTTACTCACAGCGGGCTGGATACACCGATTCCCCTCCGTCTCCAGTCCAGGGGGACCCGCCGGTTGCTCCATCTGTTGCCGCTTGTCAAGTGGGCGCTAGATGGGGACGGATTGGCCATTCTCGACGAAATCGACGGCGCGCTACATGTCGACATGCTGTGGGAGATCCTCAGCCAATTCCGGTCTCGCGAGAGCAATCCCGGAAGCGCTCAGTTGCTGGTGTCCTCCCATCACGTCGGTCTGCTGGACGATCTGGAAAAGGAAGAGATATTCATCGTCAAGAAGAATGATGACGGGGCCACCCGCGTTTACGGTGCCCAAGATGTGCAGGGCCTACGACGCGACGTCCGATTGTATTCCAAGTACCGAGCCGGCGTCCTTGGTGGGCTGCCGAAGTTCGGTTAGGACGCTATGGCGCGGCGGGGTGGGATCCAGCGCAGACAGGTCGTTTTCTTCGGAGTCGAAGGGAAGAGCGACCGGGCTTTCGTCAACTTCCTCGGGCGCGTCTGCGATGACGAACGTCTTCACCTCCATTTGGACGTCAAGCCGGGGAACGGGGGTGACTCAGTGGCAGTTGTTGAAGAAGCTGGCCGCCGTCTGACCAAGCACCCTGAGCGGCGGTCCATCCGAGAACGATTGGTTCTGCTGGACTCGGATCGCATTGAGACAGATCTGATGGTGGGCCGGGATGCGCGCTCGACGGCATCCAAGTGGGGGCTCGAAATTGTGCTGCTGGTACCGAAGCTCGAAGGCTTGTTGATTCGATTACACGAGGGTCACGAGAGGCGCGCGGTTACGGCACGCGAGGCTGAGACGCAGTTGCTGAAGCTGTGGTCGGGCTACCACAAAGGCTCGCTGAACTCCCACCAGTTGAAAGGGCGTTTTTCGTTGGCTGATCTGAGACGCGCAGCTCAGCACGATGAGAACCTGCGGACGTTGATAGGGAAGCTGCAGCTCTGAGATGCTACCAAAAGGAGTCGTGACGTGAAGACCGACGGAACCGACCTCCGACCCGCGGATGTTCAGTCACGAAGGGCCTTCATCGCGACCGCGGCGGCCGGTGTGGGCGCCGTCGCCTCGGGCTCGCTCGCCGCGTGCGGACCGGACGGCGGGGAGGCTGCGGCGGGAGCCCCGGCTGCGGGGGCCACGGACGCGGGCGGCGGGATCGTCGTCGCGCGCGGACCCATCGCGGTAGAGGCCGGGATCGGCGCGCTCAAGCGCGGCGGCAACGCGATCGACGCGGCGGTCGCGACGGCCTTCGCGCAGTTCATCACGACGCCGTTCTCGGCCGGGGTCGGCGGCTTTGGCTGCATGGTCGTATACGACGCGGTTACCGGACGCGCCACGTCCATCGACTTCCACGGGCGGGCGGGGAGCCGGGCGACGCCGGACATCTACCGGAGCGCGCTCGAGGGGCGGATCTACGGACACGCGGACCGCTGGAAGGTGCGCGGCGACATCAACCAGATCGGCTATCAATCCGTCGTAACTCCGGGGACGGTCGCCGGCCTGTGGGAGGCGTGGAGCCGGTTCGGGACGCGGCCGTGGGCCGAACTCGTAGAGCCGGCGATCCGGCTCGCCTACGACGGCTTCGAAATCCCCGGCGCCCTCGCGCGCGGCTTCACGACCCGGACGGAGTCGTCCTCGGGCGTCGTCCCGTTCTTCACCAAGGTCCAAACGACCGACGCCTCCGCCCGCATATTTCTCAACAACGGAGTACCGTGGCGGGCCGGGGAACGGCTCGTGCAGCCCGATTACGGCCGCACGCTCGAACTCATCGCCGCGGGCGGCGCCGATGTGGTCTACCGGGGCGAGATCGCCGAGCGGATCGCGGCGGACTTCGAGCGCAACGGCGGCCTCCTCACGATGGCCGACCTCGAGGCGTACACGCCCGATGTCTACGACCCGGTGCATGGCACCTACCGCGGACACGACGTGTTTTCGAACGCTCTGCCGGGCAGCGGCGCGCAGGTCATCGAGATCCTGAACCTACTCGAGGGCTACGACGTGCCGGGTCTCGAACACGGGAAGGCGGACCACGTCGAACTGCTCGGCCGCGCCCAGATCCTCTCCTTCATCGACCGGCGCCGGTACCACGGCGACCCGAAGTTCATCGACGACCCGACGGACATCCTCGTGTCGAAGGACCGCGCGGCGGAACTGAGAAGCTTCATCGACCGCCGCGAACTTCCGCCCGACGTTGTGGAGGAGCCGCCGGAGGGACCCGACACGACGCACCTTTCGACGGCGGACCGGGCCGGGAACTGCGTGGCGCTCACGCACACGCTGGGTTCCGCGTCGGGGGTCGTCACCGACGGGCTCGGCTTTACCTGGAACAACTGCATGTTCCAGTTCAACCCGGTGGCCGGACGTCCCAACAGCATCGCACCCGGCAAGGCGCGGATCACGGGGATCTCGCCGGCCATCGTGCTGCGGGACGGGCAGCCCATCCTCGTCACGGGAGCGGCGGGCGGCACCCGGATCCTGGGCGCCGTCCAGCACACGATCAGCAACACCGTCGATTTCAACATGTCGGCGCTCGAAGCCGTCTCCGTCCCGCGCTGGCACTGGGAGGACCACCTCCTCGAGCTGGAGCCGCAGTTGTACCACCACCTGAGGGAGGAACTCGAGGGACGCGGTCTGGACGTCGCGAACGACGCGTTCGTCGCGCAACTCCACGCGGTCGGAATCGACCCCGGTACGGGGCAACTCACGGGAGGACCGGACCCGCGCGGGTGGGGCGGAGGATCGGCCACGGCAGGTTGACACTTTTCCCAGGCGTTTGTATCCTGCGGGTCGCGCTGCGGGGTGGAGCAGTCTGGTAGCTCGTCG
>VXMR01000031.1 GCA_009841005.1 Gemmatimonadales bacterium | reverse complement strand
GGAAGCGGGAGAGCTCGCCGCGCAGGCGGCCCGGGAGCGCGCGGCGCGCGTCCGCTCCGAGGTGGAACGGCGGGGGTTCGCGGCGGACGAACTCATCGGCGCCACCCAGTGCGTGCGCTGCCACCCCGATGTGACGGCCCAGTGGGCGACCTCCGCGCACCGCTTCGCGTCCTTCAACAACCCCTTCTACACCGCGACGATCGAGGACATGCGGGAGGGGTCGCTGGAGGCGGGGCCGGAAGTGATCGCGCACCTGCGGGAGTTCGGGCTCGAGCCCGACGCGGCCGGGCGCGTGAAGAGCAAGTGGTGCAGCGGGTGCCACGATCCCGCGCTCATGCTCGCCGGCGCCATGGACGCGCCGATCGATCCCGCCACGGTCGAGGCGCAGGCCGGGCTCACCTGCCTCGCCTGCCACGCGATCGACCGCATCCACGACAACACGGGCAACGGCAACTACAACATCGCCGACGAGCAGGAGGACCCCTACCTGTTCGCCGACGCCGAGGCCGGCACGCTAGGCGCCTACCTGCACGACGCGGCGCTCAAGGCGAAGCCCTCCGTGCACATGGCGCAACTCCTGAAGCCCGTCCATTCGACGTCGGAGTTTTGCGCCACCTGCCACAAGGTGAGCCTCACGGAGCCGGTGAATAACTACCGCTGGCTGCGGGGACAGAACGAATACGACGCGTGGCACGACAGCGGGGTGGCGCGGAACGCCTCGCGCACCTTCTACCTGCCCGCGGCCGCGCGCGTGTGCCAGGACTGCCACATGCCGCCGGAGGAGGCGCCGCTCGGCGACGTCTCGGCCGAGGACGGGATGGTGCGCTCGCACCGTTTCCTGGCCGTGAACACGGCGCTTCCGTTCCTGCGCGGGGACACGGCGACGATCCGCCGTATCGAGGAGTTCCTGCGGGATGAGAAGCTGCGGGTCGACATCTTCGCCATCCGCCGCGGCCCCAACGACGACCCCGAGATGGGGCTCGATCTCTCGCCTCCGAGCGTGTCTCCAGGGGAGACGGTGATGTTCGAGGTCGTGGTCCGGAACCAGGGCGTGGGCCACACCTTCCCCGGCGGGACGAACGACTCCAACGAGGGCTGGCTCGAGTTCGAACTGGTGGACGCCGAGGGCCGGCGGATCGCGATCAGCGGCGAGATCGGCGCGGACGGACACCTCGATCCGATGGCGCACTTCTTCAAGTCGGTGATCCTCGACCGCGAGGGGCGGCCCATCCAGAAGCGGAACGCGCAGGACATCCACGTGACCGCGGCGGTGAACGTGATCGGCCCCGGGAGCGCGGACGTCGCCCACTATCGGATCACGCTGCCGCCGGACCTGCCCGAGGGCTCGCTGACGGCGCGGGCGCGCCTCCTGTGGCGGAAGTTCGACCGGGCGTACACGGAGTTCGCGTTCGGGGCCAACCCGGCGGGGTTCGCGGAGTTCAACGACGTTCCGGACCTTCCGATCACCGAGATCGCCCGCGACGAGGTCACGATCGGGGTGGGCGGCCGCGTGGATCCGGTCTCGACGGAGGAGCAGGATGAGGAGATCTGGGTCCGCTACAACGACTACGGGATCGCGCTCCTCAGAGAGGGGAACGATCGGCTCGCCGAGCGCCCCTTCGAGCGCGTGGCCGAGTTCTTCCCGGACCGTGTGGACGGGCCGCTCAACCTGGCCCGCATGGCGCTCATCGCCGGCAACCTCGACGACGCGTTCGACAACCTCGAGCGGGCCGAAACCATCGAACCGGGCAACCCGCGCGTGGCGTGGGTGTGGGGCGGCGCGCACCAGGAGGACGGCGCGTACGATGCCTCCGAGGCGGCGTACCTGGCGGTGCTCGACGCCTTCCCGGAGGACCGCGAGGCTTGGTTCCAGTTGGGACGGACGCGATACCTTGCCCAGCGGTACGAGGCGGCGGTCGAAGCGTTCGACCGGACGCTGGCCATCGATCCCGAGCACCGGCAGGCGCACTACAGCCGCATGCTCAGCCTGCGGGCGCTGGGGCGCGACGAGGAAGCCGCGCTGGGCGAGGCGGCGTTCGAGCGTTACCGGATCGACGAGGCGGCGCAGGCGATCACGAGGGCCTACAGGGCGGAGAACCCCGGCGTGAACCTGATGGCACAGGATATCCGCACGCACGAACTGCGGCCGATCGCACCGGCTGGGGGCGCGGCGTCCGCGGATCGTTCGGCGGGAGGCGCGGCGTCCCCCGACCGTCCGGCGCGCGGCGGCGGAGGTCGATGAACGCTCGCCGCGCCGGACCCCTCTCGATCTGCCTCCTCGCGGCGGCGACGGCCTGCGGTCCCGACGAACCGGAAGACGCGGAGGCGCCGTCCTATACCCAGACGCGCCCGAGCTTCACGGCGCGCGAGGGCAGCGACGCGACGACCTCGATCCGCTTCACGGACGTGACGGCGGCGGCGGGGATCGCTTTCGTCCACGCCACCGGCGCCTTCGGCGAGAAGTGGATGCCCGAGACCATGGGGAGCGGCGTCGTCGTCCTCGACTACGACGGGGACCGGTGGCCGGACCTCTTCTTCGTCAACAGCACCGGCTGGGAGCGGCGCGCGGAGGACCGGGGCGCCCGGTCCATGCTCCTCCGGAACCTCGGGGACGGGACGTTCCGCGACGTCACGCGCGGGGCGGGCCTGGACCGGCCCATCTACGGGATGGGCGGGGCGGCGGCCGACTTCGACGCGGACGGGGACACGGACCTCTACCTGACGGCGGTCGGGGACAACCGGCTGTACCGGAACGACGGGGGACGATTCACCGACGTGACCGCGGAGACGGGCACGGCGGGGAACGCGCCGGGCGCGGCGGATCCCGCCTGGTCCACGGCGTCGGCCTGGTTCGACGCGGACGGGGACGGCTGGCTCGACCTCCTCGTCTGCAACTACGTCGACTGGACGCCGGAGACCGACCTCTTCTTCACCCGCGATGGGGTGAATAAATCCTATGCGACCCCCGAGGAATACAACGGCGAATCCTGCCGCCTCCTGCGGAACGAGCCGGCCTCGGTGGAGGCCGGCGGCTCCTCGGTTCCGGGCGCGGCCGCCCGGATCTCCGCGCGGCGCTTCCGGGACGTGACGGCCGAATCCGGCCTCGAGAACCCCGAGGGGAAATCGCTCGGCATCGTCATCGACGACTTCACCGGGGACGGTCGCCCGGATGTCGCGATCGCGAACGACACCTACCAGAACTTCCTGTACGAGAATCTCGGGGAAGGGAACTTCGCCGACGTGGCGCTCGATGCGGGCGTCGCCTTTGACGAGTTCGGGCGGGCGCGGGCCGGCATGGGGGTCGACGTCGGGGACATCCTCAATCGCGGACAACTCTCGATCGCGATCGGCAACTTTTCCAACGAACCCGTGTCGCTGTTCACGCAGATCCAAGAGGGGCTGTTCCAGGATCTGGCCGGGTCGGCGCGGCTCACGCGGTCGACGCTCCTCCCGCTGACCTTCGGGCTGCGGTTCGCGGACCTCGATCTCGACCGCTACGTGGATCTCGTGCTCGGAAACGGCCACATCGAGCCGGAGATCG
>VXMR01000065.1 GCA_009841005.1 Gemmatimonadales bacterium | reverse complement strand
GCGGCAACATCATCAACCCCATGATCGTGCAGGGCCAGATCCACGGCGGCCTCACCCAGGGCATCGGCCCGGCGCTGTTCGAGGAGATCCCCTACGACGAGGACGGAAACAACCTCGCCGGCTCCTTCATGGACTACCTCGTGCCCACGTCCATGGAGACCCCGGCGTGGGAGACCGGCCACACGATCACGCCGTCACCCCACCACCCCCTCGGCGCCAAGGGCGTCGGAGAGTCGGCCACGGTGGGCGCGCCACCCGCCATCGCGAACGCGGTCGTGGACGCGCTCGCGCACCTGGGTGTGACGCACCTCGACATCCCGATCACGCCCGACAAGGTGTGGGAGGTCTTGAACGAGAAGGGCTTGGCAGAGTAGAAGGTAACCGTGTGATCGGGCCGCCCGGTTGCCGCGCGGAGCCGACCCGAGCATCTTCTCGCGCCATGATCCACGCGCCTGACATCCGAGCCCTCCGCACCCGCGGAGCGAACCGCGCCGGTAGCATCTGCGCCTGTATGTGTTCGTGTCCCCACGACGCGTGGATCCGGGTGTGTTGATGCGCTGAGCCCCTAGCTCTCAAAGCGTTTTTCCGAGCCGCCCCGGTCCGCCGACCCGGGCGGCTTTTTTTGTGCCCCGTGCAACCGGACTCAACCCGAGAGAGACCCATGATTCGTCCCGTTTTGCCGCAGATACATGTGCTGTACGAAAACCCGGCCTGGATTCCGCCCCTTGAGGAGGCGCTGGCGAGGGAGGGCTTCCGGGTCCGCCTCGTGCACGTGAACGAGGGGCTCGTCGACCCTTCGGCGCCGCCTCCCGCGGGCATCTGGATCAACCGCATCAGCCCGTCGTCGCACACGCGGGGCCACGTCCACACGGTCGAACTGGCCCGCCAGCTCCTCTATTGGCTGGAGTCGCACGGCCGGCGGGTGATCAACGGGCTCGGCGCCTTCGAGCTGGAGATGAGCAAGCTCCGGCAGGACCTCGTCCTCCGCCGGCACGGGATCCGCACGCCGCGAACCGTGCTGGCCGTGGGGAGGCAGCACCTGCTCGAAGCGGCCGCCACCTTCGACGGCCCGTTCATCACGAAGCACGACCAGGGGGGCAAGGGGCTGGGGATCCGGCTCTTCCACGACGCGCGGGAACTCGAGCGGCACCTCGACGGCGACGGCTTCGACGCCGGGCCCGGCGCCCGGATGATCCTCCAGCAGTACATCGACGCTCCGGAGCCCTTCATCACGCGGGTGGAGATCGTGGGCGGCCGATTCGTGTTCGCCATGCGGAGTTCGACGGCGGACGGGTTCGAGCTCTGCCCCTCCGACGCGTGCAATCCGATGCCCTCCGGGAAGACCGAGGAAGCGGACGAGGTAGAGGAAGGGGGGCTCCAGGTGTGCCCGACCGGTCCCGGGCTCTTCAGCCCCTCGCCGGTCGCGGAGGACGACGCGCTGGTGCAGCGGTACATCCGGCTCTGCAACAGGGAGGGAATCGAGATCGCCGGCATCGAATACGTGCGGGACGCGTGGGGCCACCGCTACACGTACGACATCAACGGCACGACGAACTACAACCAGACGCTGGGCGCCCGGATCGGCGTGGACGGCATGGGCGAGGTGGCGCGGTACGTGCGCCGAACGGCGACCCCGGTCCGACGGCGGCGGCGCATCGCGAGTTGAGCGTCCGGGTCAGGCTTCGAGGGGTGACACGGTGTTAGTATTCATCGCATGCCACGTTTATGGGCGTTGTCCGACCTGCACGTCTCCCATCCGGGAAACCGGGCGGCGCTGGAGGATTTTCCCGCCCATCCCGACGACTGGCTGATCCTGGCGGGCGACGTGGGCCACGGCGCGCGGCGACTCGAGTGGTGCTTCGCGCGACTCACTCCGAAGTTCCGGCAGGTCGTCTGGGTTCCGGGAAACCACGAACTCTGGACGATACCGAACCGGGCTCCCGGGCTCCGCGGCGTGGCGCTCTACGAACATCTCGTGGGGATCGCCCGCTCCCACGGCGTCCTCACTCCGGAGGACCCGTATCCGGTGGTCGAACATCGGGACGGGCCGGTGCTGATCGCGCCACTGTTCCTGCTCTACGACTACAGCTTCCGGCCCCGGCGGGTCCCGCGTGAACAGGTGATTCAGTGGGCCCGGGAAACCCGCGTCGTCTGCGGGGACGAAGTGATGCTGCATCCGGACCCGTTCCCGGATCGGGACTCGTGGTGCGCGGCGCGCTGCGAGGACGCGGCCACGCGGCTGGCGTCGGTGCCGTCCGATCTTCCCAAGGTCCTGGTGAATCATTTTCCGCTCGAGAAACGACACGCCGTGCTGCCGAAGATTCCGCGATTCACCCCGTGGTGCGGGACCCGCCGAACCGAAGGTTGGCACCGTCGCTTCAACGCGTGCGCGGTGGTGTACGGCCACCTCCACATCCGGGACACGCACTGGCTTGATGGCGTACCCTTCCAGGAGGTCTCCCTGGGTTATCCGAGGCAGTGGGATCGCCGGCGCGGGATGGGTGCCTACCTGCGGGAAGTCATCCTGGCGCCACGGGGCGCGACCGTCCGCTGACCGCCGCCGTCAACTCGTCCGCGAAGGTCCCCGGGACGTTCCTGCGCGGGCACTTCGAAGACGGAGGCTCAGTGCACGGGAAGGACCCGGACATGGAGAGGCACAGGCGATGACCCGAACCCCCTGGGTCGACAGGCCATTCGGTCGTTGAGCGGACGGCGGCGGCGGGCCACGGCGCAGGGCGGGCTGTGGAAGGGGCTGAATCCCTCGATGGCGCTGGCCGCCAAGGGCGTGGTGCTCGTCTTCGTCCTCGCCACGGTCTGGGACGTGGACGCCGCCGGCGCCGCCTTCGGCCGCCTCCGCGCCTGGATCGAGGGCACGCTCGACTGGTTCTACGTCCTGACGGTCTGCGCCACCCTGTTCACCTGCCTGCTCCTGGCATGCAGCCGGTTCGGGAGGATCCGGCTCGGCGATGAGGACGCGGCACCCGAGTTCAGCAGGTTCTCCTGGCTCGCCATGCTCTTCTCGGCGGCCGTGGGGATCGGACTGCTGTTCTTCTCGATCGCCGAACCCATCTTCTATTTCGACAACAGCCAGGCCGCGGGTTACCCCAACAACCCCATCGCCGACCTCGCGGGCGCCACGGCGCTGGACGAGCGGCGGGCCGTGCACGCCATGCGCGTCACCTACCTCCACTGGGGCGTCCACGGGTGGTCCGCGTACGTGCTGGTCGGCCTGTGCCTCGCCTACTTCGGGTTCCGCAAGAAGCTGCCGCTGACGCTGCGCTCTGCTCTGTACCCGCTCATCGGCGACCGGATCTACGGCCCGATCGGCGACCTGGTGGACCTGCTCGCGGTGTTCGGCGGCGTCTTCGGCATTGCGACCTCCCTGGGCCTCGGGGCGAGCCAGATGGCCGCGGGACTCGACGTGCTGGTCGGCGTGGATCCGGGTCTCGTCACGCAGGTTGCACTCATCGCCGCCATCTCGCTGGCGGCCACGCTGTCGGCGGTGTCCGGCGTGAAGCGCGGGATCCGCATCCTGTCCGAGTGGAACATCGGCGTGAGCGTGATCCTGCTGGGGTGCTTCCTGCTGCTGGGCCCCTTCGCGTGGCTCGTCCGGTTCATCGCCACTTCCGCCGGCGAGTACCTGTGGCGCGCGGTGCCGATGGGATTCTGGATCGCCGATGGTCCGGGGCCGAGCGCCTGGCAGAACGCCTGGACGATCTTCTACTGGGGATGGTGGATCTCGTGGGCGCCCTTCGTCGGCACGTTCATCGCCCGCATCTCGCGCGGGCGCACGCTGCGCGAGTTCGTCCTCGGCGTGCTCGTCGTCCCGACCGGCCTGGCGCTCGTGTGGTTCGGAATCTTCGGCGGCAACGCCATCCACCTTGAACTCAACGCTCCGGGCGGCGTCGGGACGGCGGGGATCATCGAACTGGTGCGGGGCGGAAACTACGAAGGCGCGCTCTACGCGACGATCGACCGGATGAGCGACGCCGACTGGCTCGCCTGGGCCATGTCTGCCATGGCCACGCTCCTGCTCGCGACCTGGTTCATCACGTCTTCGGACTCCGGCACCCTGGTGATCACGACGCTCCTGAGCATGGGCGACCCTCACCCCCCGCGGCGGTTTCGCATCGTCTGGGGGCTCGGCGTGGGCGCGGTGGCGGCCGTGCTGCTGCTTGCCGATGGCCTCCAGGCCCTGCAGACCGCCGCCATCGCCGCCGCCCTGCCCGTGAGCGTCGTGCTGCTGTTCATCATCGCCGGGCTGCTCAGGTCCCTCGCGCGCGACCCTTAGCGAGGATGACGCTCGCCAGCGAAGATGCCGCGGGCGCGCCGTCTCACGACGCCGGTTCCCAGAGCTCGATCGCGTTTCCTTCGGGGTCGTGGATGCGGGCGAAGCGGCCGACGCCCTCCATCTCGCTTTCGTGGCTGACCTCGATTTCCGCGGACTTCAGTTGCGCGATCATCGCGTCGAGGTCGGCCACACGGAAGTTCAGCATGAACGTCTTCTCGGCCGCGAAATAGTCCGTGTCGGCGGCGAAGGGTGCGAACACCGTGACCCCGGACTCCGTCACCCATGGCTCCATCTCCATGTTCGTCGGAGCGGGATTGATGCCGAGGTGATCCTCATACCATTTCGTGAGTCCTGCCGGATCCTTCGCCCGAAAGAAAAACCCGCCGAATCCCTGAACGGTTTGCACGCTACGTCCTTTCGATGATGGGCTGCACGATCGACGCCCCGGTTCAGTTTCCCGGGACGCGCAGGATGGGGTACGCCTCGCCGGGGCGCAGCCGGTCCGCGAGGAACCCCCAGTTCGCGAAGCCGTCGTCCGACTGCGGCTCGAGCAAGCTGAACAGGAGGCGTCCGAGCGGCTGGTCGGTCCGCGCCAGCATGTCCCCGGGGGCCGGCGGAACCCGGTCCGTCTCGTAGAGGCCGAACAGCGTCTGCTCGTTGCGTCCCTGGAACGGCCGCTCGGCGGTGCGCACCGAGTCGATACGGAACGCCTCCACGTCGAAGGACGCCGACCCGGCGGGCTCGAGCGCGATCCCGTGTGCCGCGAGCCGGGTGAGAACGTCTGGCAGATCCGCCGGGATCAGGTAGGCCGCGGGCACGCGCCCCCGCAGCGTCGGCGCGAATGTCCCGTACTCGTACATCGTCTCGACGTACTGGGTGTCCGCGCGCAGGAGGAGCGGGCGGCCGGTGAGGGGGTGCGCTTCCTCGGTCGTGGCGCCCATCAGGATGTCGACGGGCGCGGCCGATCGCTCCGGAGCGGCGCGCAGTGCGAGCGAATCGCCCGTCACGCCGGCGGCATCGGCATCGGCGACGATGCGGCGGACCTCGGCCGCGTGCTCATGGACGTAATCGAGGATCTCCTCGACGAAATGGAGCGTCGCGAGCACGCGCTCCTCGAACGTCGCGTAGGAGTAGGCCTCGCTCAGGATCGCGATCCGGTTGCGCAGCCCGAGGTAGTTGTTGTTGAAGCGCGGACGGTGGTCGAAGGTGTACCAGCCGGGCGCGTCCCCTCCTCGCGTCGACGCGTTCCCGTAGTAGTAGTACTCCCAACCGTACTGCTCCCGGATCTCCCCCGTCACGTGGGGGAAGAGCCCCTCCCGGAGGAAGTCGTCGATCTCCGCCGGCGTGTTCGGGTGGAGCGGCGGCGAGTAGGTGAGATGGTAAGCGTGCCGCGTCCCGTTCGTCGTGTGCAGGTCGACGGCGACGTGCGGATCGTACTCGCTGAACAGCCGCGCCACCGACCGCGCCTCGCGCGAGTCGAGCTTCATGTGATCGCGGTTCAGGTCATAACCCTGGGCGTTCGGCCGCTGGCCCATTCCCCCGACCGGGCCGTACTGCCGGCCGCGGTTCACGAGGCTCACCCGTTCGTTGCCGTCCGCGTTGTAGATGGGGGCGATGAGGAGGACCATCGACTCCCGCCATCCGCCGTGGCGGCCGGCCAGGAGGTCGCGCAGCAGCATCTGGAGCGCCTCCTTCCCGCAGACCTCCCCGGCGTGGATGTTGCCCTGCAGGTAGACGACCGTCTTCCCGGAAGCCCGGACCGACGCCGGATCCGGACCTTCGACATCGCCCACCACCGCCAGGGGAAGCGCCCGCCCCTCGTTCGTGTATCCGTACGTCGTGTAGTGAACGGATGCATCGCTCGCCGCCGCGCGCTGCATAAAATCTACGACGTCGGCGTACGAACTCGTCTCGCGGTACGCCGTCCGCTCCGCTCGGGTGAGGAACGCACCGTCCGGCGGCGCGGGTCCGCCGCACGCCGCCACCACGGCCGCGAACGCCACCGGTCGCCACGCCCGCGCGGTCATCGGAACGCCCGGCGCAGCAGGAATTCGTAGACGCCGTCGCCGAGCCACTTCCTGATGAAGAGCGCGGGCCGCGCCATGTGGCCCTTGACGTATCTGCGGCGAGGCCTGGGGATCGTGGCGGCCTCCACCAGCACTTCGCCGAGTACGTGGGCCTCCGTGCTCCGGTCCCTGGCTTTCGGATCTTCGAACATCCTGAGGAACGGTTCGAACTGCGCCTTGTATGCGGTGTCGTCGTAGTACTCCTTCAACCGTCCCCTGGTCACGTCGAAGAACTCCGTCCGGATCGCGCCGGGTTCGACGAGGACGACCGGGATGTTGAACGGCGCGGTCTCGAGCCGGAGGCAGTCCGACCACCCCTCAAGCGCGTGCTTGGTGGCGACGTACCAGGCCCCGAGAGGCACGAAGATCTTCCCCACCACGGACGAGACGTTGACGATCCGGCCCGAGCGCTGCGCCCGCATGTGCGGCAGGACGAGCCGGGTGAGGTGGGCGAGGCCGAACAGGTTCACCTCGAACTGGTACCGTGCGTCGTCGAGCGGGATTTCCTCGACGGGCCCGTAAAGGCCGAACCCCGCGTTGTTGATGAGGACGTCGATGCGGCCCTCGTTCTCGAGGATCCGGCTCACGGCCCGCTCGTTGTCGTCCTCCTCCGTGACGTCCATCTCGATGGGGAAGATCCCGTGTGCAACCAACTCCTGCATGCGGTCCAGCCGGCGGGCGCCCGCGTACACCGCGTGGCCCTCGCGAGCCAGCAGGATGGCCGCCTCCCGGCCGATCCCGGCCGAAGCTCCAGTGACCAGCATCACCTTGCGCATGCTCGCCGCTCCTTCGATCGATGGTTGCCCTCCGCCCGTCATCTGTCGGTCCAGGCGGCTACACATGCGGTGATCTCATCGGCGACCTCCTCGTTCGTGCGGCCGCTGCGCTTGAGGACGCGGAAGGAGTGGTCAGCGCCCTCCAGTTTGTGGAGCGTGGAGAGCGGCCCGAGCGAGGCGCACGTCTTCTCGATGAGATCGAGGTGGGCGAGGGCGTCGCGGGTCCCCTGCAGGAAGAGCATCGGGACGGTGACCCCGCTCAGGTGAGCCGCCCGCTCGGCGGTGCGCTCCGGGCGCCCGGGCGCGTGCAGCGGGAAACCGAAGAAGATGAGGCCGGCGACGCCGGGGAGCGGCGCCTCGGCGGCGGCAGCCGACGTCATGCGGCCGCCCATCGACTTGCCGCCCGCGAACAGCGGCAGCCCGCCCGCCAGGGCGCCCGCCTTCGCAACGGCGGTTCGCACCGTTTCCACGAGGACCGGCGGACGGTCGGGAGGCCGGCGGCGGCCGGAGAGCGCCCGCGCCTCCATGTAGGGGAAATGGTAGCGGAAGGTCGCGATCCCCCGCCCCGCCAGCCTCTGCGCCATGTCCGACATGAACGGATGCTCGATTCCCGCCCCGGCCCCGTGCGCGAAGGCAAGCATCGCCCGCGCGTCCGGAGGGCGGACGAGCAGCGCCGACACCTCGCCCCACCGCAGCGACACGAACTGTGCCTGCTCGGCGAAGCGGTCCGTCTCCCCTACTTCGCCGGCGACGCGGGGCGGCTGCGGATTCACGGCGACCGCGGGATCACGGCGACCGGGCGTCCGGCTGGTCGCGGGGCTCGTGCGCGGCGACCGGGCCCGTCCAGCGGTCGGTGGGATCGAGTTCTTCCTCCGCCTTGTGATCGCGCGGCGCGGGGATCCGGAGCGCCAGCCAGAGCGCGACGGCGGATGCCGAGGCCCCGACCAGGAACGGGCTCTCGATCGAATACAGCTCGAACAGATGACCCGCCGCGAGCGGCGCCAGGACCCGGCCCGCTCCACCGGCGACCTGGCTGCCGCCGAACACCGAGCCCTGCGAGTGTTCGTCCGTCGCCCGCGAGATCAGGGCGTGGAGGGCCGGGAAGATAAGCCCCGTCGCCGACGCCCATGTCGGGACGAGCACCCACAGCTGCCAGCCCTCTTCGATGAAGGGGATGGCCCCCACGCCGAGGGCGAGGAGCGCGCAACCGGCGCGCATGGTGCGCGGCTCGCCGAACCGCTTCACGATCCGCCCGACGAGACCGCCGCGCACGATCACGGTGCAGCCGCCCGCGAGCGTGAAGACGAGGCCCATGTCCGCCGCCGTCATCGCGAACACGCGCTCCGCGTAGAGTGCGAGAACCGATGTCATCGACGTGAAGCAGGCGAGCGTCAGAAAATACACGACGAGGAGCACGCGCAGCGGGAAGCGGTTGAGCGACCGGAGCCAGAGCCACACCGTTGCGGCCTCTCCCTTCGAGGCGTCGGCTCGGCCGGAGCGGAAGTGCCGCGACTCCGGCAGCAGCACCATCGCCGCCATCAGGTTGAGCAGACACAGGCCGGCGGCGACGTAGCCCGGCACTCCCAGCCCGAAGCTGCTGAAGGCCCCTCCGATCGCCGGTCCGAGCATGATGCCGAGGCCCGAAGCCGCTCCGATGAGCCCAAGCCCCTTGGCCCTCTCCTCTCCCTCCGTGGAGTCGGCGACGTAGGCCTGGGCGATCCCGACGGTGCCGCCGGCGGCGCCTGCCGTCGCGCGGGAGAGCAGAAGAACCCAGAGATTGTCGGCGAGGGCGAACAGGAGGTAGGAGAGCGCCGAGGCGAAGAGCCCGATGAGGAGGAGGCGCCGGCGCCCCACCCGGTCGGAGAAGCGTCCCCAGATCGGCGCCGACAGGAGTTGCGTGATGGAGAACGAAGCGATGATGAGGGTGACCCAGCGCGGCGAGGCGCCCATTTCCTCGGCGTAGAAGGGGAGCAGCGGGAGGACGATGCCGAAGCCCATCATGTCCACCATCACCGTCCCGAACAGGACGCCGAGCCCGGCGCGCCTCAGCATGCGGTTGCGGCGGTCATCCCGTGCTTCAAGCCGAACTCCTCCCTATTCGGACCCATGCCCGGACCGGGTCGGCCGGGGGCGCGAGACGCGGCGCGGACCGCCGCGCGGATGCTGTGCTCACGACACTCCGGACGATCCCCGCGTTGCGCTTCCGATGGCGGAAGCCGTGGCGCCAAAACTCACTGTCCGTCCGGTGGGAGCGGGGATAGTTTGCCCCTCCACGGGACGCCGGGGACAGCCCCGGGTCGCGGAACGCCCGCGGGACGGCCTCTCGCAGTCTTCAGGCATCATCTTCAGAACGGTTTTCAAGAGGAAGGGATTCATGGCTGACACGCTGATTCGATATGCGGCCGAGGACGGCGTCGCGGTCTTCACGATCGACGACCCGCCCGCGAACACATACACGTACGAAATGATGCGCGACCTGGACGACGCGATCCTGCGCGCGCGGTTCGACGAGAACGTCCACGTCATCGTCATTCGGGGCGCGGGAGACAGGTTCTTCTCCGCAGGGGCGAACATCAAGATGCTCCAGACCTCGGACCCGTACTTCAAGTACTTCTTCTGCCTCCACGCGAACGAGACGCTGACGCGGCTCGAGCACACGCCGAAGCTCGTGATCGGCGCCCTGAACGGGCACACGGTCGGCGGCGGACTCGAGATCGCGCTCGCCTGCGACATCCGGATCGCCCGCGGGGACGCGGGGAAGATCGGGCTGCCGGAGGTGAACCTCGGCGTCCTCCCGGGGACGGGCGGGACGCAGCGGCTCGGCCGGCTGCTCGGGAAGCCGAAGGCCATCGAGCTGATGGCCGAGGGCCGCACGTTCGGGTTCGAGGAAGCGCTGGAACTGGGGCTCGTGAACAAGGTGTTCGAGGGGGATGACGAGGAATTCCACGCGCAGGTGATGGAGTACGCGCGGCAGTTCACGCCGCCCCACAAGGCGTCGCGCGCGGTGGGCCGCATCAAGCGGTCGGTGTGCAGCGGCGTCGAGGTGCCCTTCTCCGAGGGCCTCGCGATCGAGCGCGAGCTGCAGCAGCTCCTCTTCCAGGGAGACGACGCGCGCGAGGGCCTGGCGGCCTACGTGGAGCGGCGCGCCCCCGAGTTCGCCGGCCGCTAGGACCGGGACGGCGGGTACGGAAGCAGCGATGAGCGACGCGGATCGCACGCCGGTCATCATTGACGCCGTCCGCACGCCTGTGGGGCGCGCGGGCGGCGCGCTCTCGTCGATTCGGGCCGACGACCTCCTGGCGCACGCCATCCGCGCCCTCGTGGAGCGGACCGGCGTCCCGGCCGACCGCGTCGAGGACGTGATCGCCGGCTGTACGAACCAGGCCGGCGAGGACAATCGCAACGTCGCCCGGATGGCCGGACTCCTGGCCGGACTCCCGGTCGAGGTCGCGGGCCAGACCGTGAACCGGCTCTGCGGGTCGGGACTGCAGGCGGTCGTCACCGCGGCGCACGCGATCCGGGCCGGCGAGGGCGACGTGTTCATCGCGGGCGGCGTCGAGAGCATGTCGCGGGCGCCGTGGGTCATGCTCAAGACGGACCGGGCCTTCTCGCGGGTGCCGCCGAAGATTGCGGACACCACTGTCGGATGGCGCTTCGCGAACCCCGCCATGCCGGAGCGGTGGACGATCCCGCTCGCCGAGACCGCGGAGGTCGTTGCGGAGGATCACGGCGTTGGACGCGGGGAGCAGGATGCCTTCGCGGCGGAGAGCCAGCGCCGCGCCGCCGCCGCGATCGAGGCGGACCGGTTCGCGGGCGAGATCGTGCCGGTGGAGGTTCCACAGCGGAAGGGCGACACGCTGCGGGTGGGGGGCGATGAGCACCCCCGTCCCGGCACGACCCCGGAGCAACTCGCCCGCCTGCGCGCCGCCTTCCGGGCCGATGGCACCGTGACGGCGGGAAACGCGTCGGGCATCAACGACGGAGCGGCCGCCGTCCTCATCGCCAGCCGCGGCGCCGCGAACGAGCTTGGCCTTGAGCCGCTGGCGACAGTGGGGGCCTCCGCCGTGGCCGGTGTGGAGCCGCATCGGATGGGCATCGGACCCGTTCCGGCAACCCGTAAAGCTCTTCATAGAGATGGACTTACGGTCGATGACCTCGACCTGATTGAACTCAACGAGGCGTTCGCGGCGCAGGCGCTGCCCTGCATTGCCGAACTCGGCCTCGATCCGGACCGCGTGAACGTGAACGGGGGTGCGATCGCGCTCGGCCATCCCCTCGGCTGCACCGGCGCCAGGATCCTCACGACGCTCGTCCACGAGATGCGTCGGCGGGACGCGTCCCATGGGCTCGTCACGATGTGTATCGGCGTCGGCCAGGGGATCGCCCTTCTCGTGCACCGCGACGCGGAGACGGCATGAAGCGGGCGGGTTCGGCATGAGCGCGGCACACGTCCTGATCGAGACCGAGGACGGCGTAGGCACCCTCACGCTCAACCGGCCGGACAAGCTCAACGCCTTCATCGGGAAGATGCGGAGCGAGATCGCCCGCGGGATCGAGACGCTCGGCGCGGACGACGGGGTGCGCGCGGTCATCATCACCGGGACCGGGCGGGCATTCTGCGCCGGCGCCGACGTCAAGTACCTCACCCGGCTCATCGAGACGAAGGCCGTCGACGAGGCCGTCGCGCTCGTCGAAGCGGGACGCCGGGTCGCGGCGGCGATACGGGAGATGCCGAAGCCCGTGATCGCCGCGGTGAACGGGCCCGCGGCGGGCGGCGGAGCGAACCTCGCCCTCGCCTGCGACCTCCGGCTCGCCTCCGAGACGTCGTCGATCGGCCAGACCTTCAACCGCATCGGCCTCCACCCGGATTGGGGCGGGACCTACGCCGTGCCCCGCCTCGTGGGTCCGGCGCGCGCCGCGGAGCTTTTCTTCTTCGCGGAGATGGTTCCGGCCGCCGAGTGCGAGCGAATCGGCCTCGTGAACCGCGTGGTCCCCGCGGACGAACTCATGCCGCTGGCCCGCGACTGGGCGCGCAGGCTGGCGCGCAAGCCGACGCTGCCCCTCCGGCTCGCGAAGCAGGCGGTGCAGCGCTCCCTCTCGTCCACGTTCGAGGAGATGCTCGACTACGAGACGGCCGCGCAGAAGGCCTGCTTCGAGTCCGCGGACGCGCTCGAGGGCGTCCGGGCGTTCGTCGAGAAGCGGCCGCCACGGTTCGGGAGGAGCGGCGAGGTCGAACACCCTGCAACGACGGAGGCGGGTACGCGTGTCTGAGACCGCCACGGTTCGACAGGCTCGGGTCGGCGACATCGATGAACTCGTCGCCATGTGGACCCGGTACATGCGCATTCATGCCCTCAATCCCGCCTACCGGCGGCTCCGCACGGACGCCATCGAGACGCGCGCGGGCATGTTCCGCCGTCACATCGAAGAGGCCACGAGCGTCGTCTTCGTCCTGGAGGCGGAAGACGGCGGGCTCGACGGCATGCTCGTCTGCTTCGTGGAAGAGAACGAGCCTCTGTTCGACCCGCCCCGCTACGTGCGCATCCAGACCCCGTTCGTGAGACGGGAGGAGCGGCGCAAGGGGAACCTGGGGCGCCTGCTGCGCGCCGCCTTCGAGTGGGCGGCGGATTGGGACATCCACGAGGTGCGCCTCTTCACCGGAGCGGACAACCTGATCGCGAACGCGCTCGCCGACGACCTCGGCTTCGAGGCCATCGAGGTCGTGCGCCGGTACTCGCTCCGCCCCGAACCGGAGATGAACCCGGAGGACTGGATCGAATGACGGCCCGTCCGGCGCTGGCCGTGCTCGGGGCCGGCACGATGGGGCACGGAATCGCCCAGGTCGCGGCGATGGCCGGCTACGACACCCGTCTGTTCGACGTCATGCCCGACGTGCTGGAGACGGCGCGCGAGCGCATCGAGGCCAACCTCCGCAAGGGGATCCAGCGCGGGAAGGTCACGCCCGAAGAGCGCGAGCGCGCGCTCGGGGGGTTGTCGTACAGCCGCTACCTGGGCGAGGCGGCCGACGGGGTCGGGATCGCGATCGAAGCCGTGCCCGAGAGGCTGGATCTCAAGCAGAAGGTCCTCGCCCGGTGCGGGGAGGCGGCCGCCGCCGGCGCCCTGCTCGCCACGAACACTTCTTCCCTGTCCATCACCGCGCTCGCGGAGGGACTTCCGTCGCCCGGCCGCGTGGTTGGGATGCACTTCTTCAACCCCGTCCACATCATGGCGCTCGTCGAGATCGTGCGCGGGGCGGAGACGTCCGACGAAACCGTGGCGAGGGCCCGCGAGGTCGCCGAACGCCTCGGGAAGACGCCGGTCGTCATCGCCGACTCGCCCGGGTTCGCCTCGTCGCGGCTCGGGCTTGCCCTCGGGTTGGAGGCGATCCGCATGGTGGAGGAGGGCGTGGCGAGCCCGGAGGACATCGACACCGCCATGATGCTCGGCTACCGCCACCCCATGGGACCGCTGAAACTTGGAGATCTCGTCGGGCTCGACGTCCGGCTCGACATCGCCCGCTACCTGCACGAGGCGCTGGGGTCGCCGGTGTTCGAACCCCCGGCTCTGCTCGAGCGGATGGTGGCGGCGGGCCGCCTGGGCCGGAAGAGCGGACGAGGCTTCTACCGCTGGGATTGACGCCTACCGTCAGGAGACACTCGTGAGCAACGTACAGACCGCCCCGCAGACATCCTCGGCGCACGCCGCCGGCGCCGCGCCCGTGGCGGAATCCCGAACGCGGGCGCTGACCGCGGCCCAGAGCGACTTCCTGTACCCCTGGGTCCGTCCCTACTACGGCGACCCGCTGGCCCTCGCCGAAGGAGAGGGCGTCTGGGTCCGTGACGTGGACGGCGATGAGTACCTGGACCTGTTCGCGGGCATCCTCACGACGTCGGTCGGCCACTGCAACCCGACCGTCGTGGCGGCGGCGCGCGCACAGATGGAGCGGCTCGGACACACCTCGGCGCTCTACGTGACGGAAGGCCAGATCGAAGCCGCGCGCTCGCTGGCGGAGATCACGCCGGGCGCCCTCCGGACGACATGTTTCACGAACAGCGGCACGGAGGCGGTGGAGTCCGCGGTCGCGACGGCGCGCCTGTACACGGGTCGTCACGAGATCGTCGCGCTGCGGCTCTCCTACTCCGGCAGGAGCACGCTCACGAGCCACATGACGGCGCAGGGCGCCTGGCGTCTCCCCGGCGGGGGCGTCGACGGGATCGTCCACGCGCGGTCGCCGTACCTCTACCGGTCTCCGGTCGGAGCGGGTCCCGAGGCGACGGACTTCTTCATCGACGACCTCGTGGAGGTCATCGAGACGACGACGGGCGGGAAGCCGGCCGCCTTCTTCGCCGAGACGATCCAGGGCGTGGCCGGCGTCATCGTGCCGCCTCCCAAGTATTTTCGAAGGGCGGCCGAGGTGATCCGGAGCTACGGCGGCCTGTTCATCATCGACGAGGTGCAGGCCGGGTTCGGCCGGACCGGGGACCGTTGGTTCGGAATCGAGCACTGGGGCGTCGAGCCGGACATCATGGTGATGGCGAAGGGGATCGCGAACGGATTCCCCGTGGGGGCGACCGTCACGCGGCCCGAGATCGCCGAGGCGTGGCAGGGGCCGTCGATCTCGACGTACGGGGGCAACTCGATCTCGATGGCGGCGATGGGCGCGACGCTGGGCGTGATGAAGAGCGAGAACGCGCCCGCCCGCGCCGCCGAGCGGGGGGCGCAGCTTCGCGCCGGGCTGGAGACGCTGAAGAGCGCGCACGACTGGATCGGCGAGGTGCGCGGCATGGGGCTGATGCAGGGCATCGAGATGGTCGAGGACCGCGACGGGAGGGCGCCGGACGGCGAGCGGGCCGGCGCGCTGCTCGAGGCGGCGCGCGAGGAGCACCTGCTCATCGGCCGCGGCGGGTTGAACGGGCATGTGATCCGGATCGGGCCCTCGCTCCTCATCTCCGAGGACGAGATGGCGGAGGGCATCCGTCGCCTCGCGGCCGCCTGCCGGCGGATCGACGGCTGACCCGACGGCCCGCACGCCAGGACGTCCGGGAGTGAGCCGGCTGGCCGGGCGCGTGGCGATTGTGACGGGCGCCGGCCGCGGCATCGGCCGGGCCCACGCGCTCGCCATGGCGGCCGGCGGGGCCAGCGTCGTCGTCAACGACCTCGGCACGGGCGTTGGCGGCGACGGCGCCGATGGCGGGCCGGCCGAATCCGTCTGCGCCGAGATCCGGGCCGGCGGCGGCCGGGCCGTGGCCAGCCGTCACGACGTCTCCGACTGGACCGCCGCCCACGACCTCATCGCCCTGGCGGTCGAATCGTTCGGCGGGCTCGACATCCTGGTGAACAACGCCGGCATCCTTCGGGACCGGGCCCTGTTCAACATGTCCGAGGACGAGTGGGACGCGGTCGTCGCCGTCCACCTCAAGGGCCACGCCGCTCCGAGCCGCCACGCGCTCGCCTGGTGGCGCGCCGAGGCGAAGGCCGGCCGCCCCCGCGCCGCCTCCGTCATCCACACGACCTCTTCTTCCGGACTCTGCGGCAACTTCGGGCAGGCGAACTACGGGGCCGCGAAGATGGGTGTCATCGGCCTCTCCAAGGTCCTGTCCATCGAGGGAGCCCCGTACGGCGTCCGCTCGAACGTGATCTCGCCCTCGGCGCGGACGCGCATGGTGGCGGGCATGACGGGGGCCGATCAGCTGGGCGAGCCGGACGAGACCGGGTACGACCCCTTCGGACCCGAGCATGTCGCCGCTCTCGCGGCGTGGCTGGCCGAGGCCGACTGCCCGGCCCGCAACCAGATCTTCCACGTGTCCGGGCGGCGAGTGCGCGTGCTGGAGGTTCCCGGCATCGCCTTCGAGGCCCGCTCCGAACGCGACCTGACGCCATCGGCGCTCGCCGACGTGTTGGACACCCGGCTCGTCGTCCCTGTCGACGCCTTCGATTTGATCCTCGGGCGACAGCCGGCCGAAGACGAGGAGGGTCGGTTGCCCTCCCCCGGTACGGGAGATACTCTGCCAACTACCGCTACTCGAAGCCGATAGCCATCGCCCGCAGCACCCTGGCCGGAGAAGAACCATGGCCCATCCGTTCGACACCGAATTCAGCGTCGCGCGCGAGCAGGTGGAGCACTTCTCGCGCGACGGTTTCGTCAAGCTGAAGGGATTCCTCAACGCCGACGTGGTCAGCACGCTGCTCGATCGCGTGGATGTCGAATTGAACCGGGGAATGGAAGTTCAATTCAACCGAGGAACCACGGACCGCGTCGCGTCCGAATCGGTGTTCAGCCGGACGCAATACGATTTTGCCGCCGACAAGGCGGACATCTTCGAGCTACTGGAACGCCCCTATTTCCGGCGGGCCCTGACGGACCTGACCGGGCGTGACCTCTTTCTCACGTTCGAGTTGTCCTTCGAGATCAAGAAGAACGTAAACAAGGGATTCCCGTGGCATGTCGGCGTGCAGAGCTTCGGCTACCAATTCGCCGAGGAGTTCGCGTGCACGCTCTGGGTGCCGCTTCATCCCATCGATACGAACGGACAGCGGGGCGGCATGGCCTACATTCCCCAGCATATTCTGCCGGGCGACTTCGTCTACCCGGCGGATCTCGCGGTCGTCGAGGCGCTCAAGGCCCGGGAACGGGCCGGGAAGAGGACGGGCGTGGACGATTACTTCGGTCTCCGAGGGGGGATCCTCAACTCCCCCGCCATGAAGGAACTTCTCGACGTGCAGGCCGTGGAGGACGACTTCGAACCGGGCGACGCATTCCTGTTCAACAAGAGCGTCATCCATCGCAGCGTCCTGCTCGGCGAAGGTGAGTTGGCCCAGCGTGCGGCCTACGTGATGCGTTTCGTCGATGCGACTTCGCGCTACGACCTGAACCGGGCACAGTGCCTTGAATTCCCCTCCGAGCAGTACGGGAAGGGACCCTTCCCGTACAAGCCGGTCACGCGCCAGCATATCGAGATCGCCGAAGCCGGGGCGCAACACGGCGACGTGATTTCGCAGTGTGCCTACTTCAGCGACCGCGACCGCCGAACGATCCGGAGGCACACGGGCAGCGGAGCCTCGTAGTCGGCGGGACGCCGTCGACCTGAAAGGCTTGACGTCTCGCTACCCCTATAAGAGTTTCCCGCCGTCGGACAGTACTCCCGGTATTCTGGTCAAGGGCCCGATACCACACGCCACCCCCCGGAAAGGACACATCAATGGCCGCCGGAGATCGCCTGCGGGAGCTCGTCGCCGAACATCTCGACCTGGACCGCGAGCCCAACTTCGACGCGACCCTCCCGGACATCGGCGTCTCGTCGATGGCTGCCATGGCCTTCAAGAAAGTCGTCGAGGAGGACTTCGGCGTCTCCGTCCCCACGGAGTGCCTTGGATCGCTGCGGAAGCTGGCAGACTACCTGAACTCCGCCGCAAAATGAACGCTCGGCACGGCGCTCGGCGCCGAGGCTGATGACTCCGATTCCGACTTGAGCCGCCCCCCCCGGCATAGGTCCGGGGGGACCGGCTCTTGGTCGGTTTGACTGCTGCACGCGCGCCATGACCACGAAGGCGATCTGGGAGGTGCCGGAACCTCGTTCCGTATGCGACGTTCGTCACGATGACGGGAGCGTCACCAAGCTGCGCAGGCACGGGAATCCGGGTGGGCCACGGCTGCTGCTGAGTCACGGCAGCGGCTTGGCGATCGACCTCTACTATCCTTTCTGGTCGCTGCTCCAGGACGATTTCGACCTCTTCCTCTACGACATCCGGAACCACGGATGGAACGCGGTGGGGTCAGCTTCCGGGCACAACGTTCCCAACCTGGTCCTGGATCAGGAACGGGTCGTTGAAGCCCTTGAGGATCAATACGGCCGGGCCCGGACGATCGGCGTATTCCATTCCCTCGCGGCCCTGACGGCGCTCCTTTCGCCGTCGCTCGGGACCGGGCGCACGGGCGAGTTATCGGCGTGGATTCTCTTCGATCCTCCGATGTTCAGACCGAAGATGGGTGACGTCGAGTACGAAGAACTGTCCGAGAAACTGGCCGCGACGATTCGGCGCCGAACGGACCGCTTCGGCGATCAGGAGGACTTCGCCGAACTCATCCGCCACCTGCTGCTGACCCGGGCGGTCCCGGGGGCGGCGGAACTGATGGCCCGGACGGTACTCCGCGAGTCTCCCGATGGCACCGGCTACGAACTTCGCTGTCCGCGCGAATACGAGGCGCAGATCCTGGCGTACACGCGCACGTTCGCGTTCCTCGTGGACATGGGCCGGCTACCATGCCCGACCAAGGTCGTCGGTTCGGATCCCACGCTGGCTTTCTCGTACATGCCGTCCTTCAACCTGAGCCACATAGAGACGGTCGAATACGATTTCCTGCCGGACACCACGCACCTGCTCCAGTTGGAACAGCCGGCGGAGTGCGTCGCCGCGCTGCGGCGCTTTCTCGAGGCCCGCCGCCTCCTATGACGGTCGGCGGGCCGTGACGGCGGTCCCCACCCGCACTGTCACGATGTCCGTGTCGTAATACTGCCGATGGCGCACCGACGAAGTGAGATGACGCAGGAGACGCAGGGAAACTTCGTTTTCGAATGAGGCCTCCCCCGCTTCTCCACCCATCAGCGCGAGGCGGTCCTGGAGGTTCTCGCCCATCGGAGCGGCGACGAACTCGAGCGTTACGTCGCCCTTCTCGCGCCAGGCGGTGAGGAGGAGGCGCCGGGCGGCGAGTCCGTCCGCCGAGTCGTCGGGGAGACCGAGGGCCAGTAGAGCCTCCTCCGCCGCCGCCTCCAATCGATCCACCACGGTACGGTCCAGGTCGACCTTCGCTCCGAAAGCCGTGATAAACTCCCTGATCGCAGGCAGCCCCGAGACGCTGAGGTGAGCCTCAATGCGGGCGCGGCGCGGCGCGGTGAGACGAAGGAACAGTGTGAGCAGGATCGCCGTGAGGCCACCGGCGTTCATCCCGTTGGCGAGCAGGCCGCCCGCGAACGACGAGACCAGGTCCGGGAACACCAGGCCGTACTGGAAGCTCGTCCCTGTCAAGGAAGGCGATTCCGACCACGATGCCACTGCGGTAGTCGACGCCGCCCTGCACGACGATCCTCATGCCTATCGTGAACAGCATCGCCAGAACGACGGCCAGGTAGCCGGCGAATACGGGGTCCGGAATGGCGAGCACTGCCGCGAACGCCTTGGGGAGGAACGCGAGCGCGATGAAGGTGGCTCCGGCCACGATCCCGACGCCGCGCGCCGCGACACCCGTGAGTTCGGTAAGCGATATGCTGGCCGTGGTGGCCGTGCCGGGAACCGTACCGAAGACCCCGGCGACCAGGTTCCCCACTCCGTCCGCGGCCACGGCCCCCTGCACGGCCTGGAAATCGACCGCGCGGCTCTTGCGGCGCCACGAGACGCGCTGGATCGCAACCGCGCTGCTCAGCGTGCGCACGGCGGCGATCACGGCTACCAGAAGGAAAGAGGGGAGAAGGGTCCAGAACGCCGGCCCGAACCGGAGATCGAAGCCCGGAAGGCGGGGATCCGGCGGCGCGACCCAGGTGGCGCCCGCGACGCGTTCCAGATCGTACAGTCCATGGTAGCCCGCGAGCGCGGTACCGCCGATCACGCCGATCACCGGGGCCCACAAGCGCAGAGTTCCGGTCCCCCGCAGCGCGATGGTGGCGATCAGGAGGACGGTCGCGAAGAAGCTCAGTGGCACGCCGGCCGCGGCCGGGGCTCCGGCCGACGCCCCCTCCAGGAGTCCGGATACGTACGGCGATACGGTCACCGGGATCAGCATGATCACGGTTCCCGATACGGGGGGCGTCAGGATGCGCTGGAAGAGCGACAGCCGCCACGACAGCAACAGCGGCACGAGCGCCGAGATGACGACCAGCGTCGCGAGCAATGCGGGGCCGCTCTCCGCGAGGGCCATGATGCAGACGGGTATGAAGGCCCCGGAACCTCCCATTACCAGCACATGCCCCGCGCCGAAGCGGCGCACGCGGCAGGCCTGCAGGATCGTCGTCGCTCCGCTGACGGCGACCGAGGCAAGCACGGCCCAGGAGAGGTAGGCATCGGGCACGCTCGCCGCCCGCATCACGACCATGGGGATCAGCATCACGCCCGCGATGTTGAGCGCGGCGAGCTGGATGCCCAGGCCGATAGCCAGCTTCGCCGGAGCCGGTTCGTCGGGCTGGAAGCGCAGGCCGGGTGCGTCGCCCGCCGCGCCGACGCTCAAGCCACGGCCTCGAGCCAGTGGCGGCGGCGCTGGAAGGGATAGCCGGGCAGCGGCACGCGCGACCGAGCCTCGCCGGCAAACAGTCCCTCGAAGGAGATCTCGAGCCCCGCCTCGTACGCCCCGGCCACCGCCGCCACGAAGCCGTCCGCAGGCTGCACGGCGCTCAGGCTGGAAAGCAAGACGGGTGCGGTGCCCTCCCCCGGGCTCTGCGTGACCATCGGCATCGGCGCCAGCACGCTTTCCGGGCCGATCTCCACCACGACCGGCACCTCCATCTCCGCCAGCGTCCGGAGGCAGCGGTCAATGGCCGGCAGCTCGCGCACCGACCGCTGCCAATACGTCACGTCGCGCGCGTCGCCGGACCCAACCGCCACCCCCGTCGCGCCACTCACCAGGGTCACGGCGGGCGCGGCGAGCGAGATGTCCCGCGGAGCCTCGCGTCCTCCCCACTCCGCCCAGAGCCGCAACCCTTCCTCCAGACCCCACACGCCGGCGGCCTGCGCCGCCGCGAGTTCGCCGACGCCGCATCCGACTACGGGGGTCGGGCTTATCCCGACACTCCTCCAAAGCGCCGTGAGACCGCACTGGAGCGCGTAGATCGAGGCCCCGACCGACGTTGCCTCGCCGGCGTCGCCGACATCGTCCTTCGCTCCGTCCTTCCCGAACAGCACCTCCAGTAGCGAGGCGCCACGCTCTCCCCGCCACACTTCTTCGCAGGTGTCGAGCACCTCGCGCACGACCGGTTCCGTCTCGTACAGGGCCTGTCCCATGCCCGCCCAGCTACGGGACCCGCCGGTGTACAGGAAGGCGGTCCGGGGCGCTTCCAGCGGTTCCGGGTCAGCAGGCCCTCGTCTTCCTGCGGCCACATCCCGAAGCCCCTCCTGAAGTTGTGCGAGATCGTCGAACACCAGTCCGGCGCGGTAGGCGAAGTGACTTCTCCCCCTGCCCGCGGTCCATGCCACATCGGCCAGACTCGAACCATCCGGCTTCCCAACGAATTCCAGGTAGCGTCGAGCCAGCTCCCGCAGGGCGTCCGGGGACTTGCCCGAAAGGGGCAGGAAACGGGTCGTCCGTTCTCCGAGTCCTCCCGGGGCCGTCGTGCCGGTGACCGCGACGGTGCGAACGGGTCCTGCGGGCCAGACGGTGCCATCGTCCGCAGCCGGGTTCGCGTATCCACCCACGACGACGTGCGCGTTCGCACCCGAAAGCCCGAAGGTGTTCACCGCGGCGAGAGGCGCTCTCCCGGAGTGGCCCGGCCACGCCGTGGCGCCGGAGGCGACGCGCACCGGGAGGCTCTTCCAGTCGAGGAGCGGACTCGGGTCCCGGAAGTGCAGGTTGCCGGGAATCACACCGCGGTTCATCGCCAACACCGTCTTGATCAGGCTCGCGATCCCGGCGGCCCACTCCAGGTGGCCGATGTTCGTCTTGACCGAACCGACGAGGAGAGGATCGTCCGCGTCGCGACCCCGGCCGTAGACGGCGGCTACGGCGTTCAGCTCAATGGGGTCACCGAATTCGCTGCCCACTCCCTGGGCCTCAAGATAGTCGACCTCGCCGGGGTCGACGCCGGCCCGCGCGAGCGCCTCCTCCATGACCCGTTCCTGGGTCGGCCCGTTGGGGGCCATCAGTTCCGCACTCCGCCCGCTCTGGTTCACCGCGGAACCGTGGACGACGCCCCAGATGCGGTCACCGTCGTCGCGGGCGTCGGCCAGCCGCTTGAGGACGATCATGCCGCATCCCTCGCCGCGGACGAAGCCGTCTGCGGCCGCGTCGAACGCACGGCAGCGGCCGCTGGGGGACAACACCCCCAACTCTGCGAGGAAGTCGGCGATTCCGGGCGACAGGATGGCGTTGACACCGCCCGCAAGTGCCATGTCGACTTCGTCCCTCTGCAGACCCGCCACCGCCTGGTGCACCGCGGCCAGGGACGATGCACAGGCCATATCCAGCGGAATCGCCGGCCCTTCGAGGCCCAGGGCGAAGGCGACCCGTCCGACCGTCATCGCCTCGTTGGTGCCGCCGTAGTCCAGTGGCTGCCCCCGGGAGGCGAACAGGTCCCGGTATTCGCTGCCGCCGACGCCGACATATACGCCGGTGCGGCTGCCAGCCAGCCGGCCGGGATCGATGCCCGCGTCCTCGATAGCCTGCCAACTGGTCTCCAGCAGCATCCGCTGCTGAGGGTCCATCGTCCGCGCCTCAATGGGTGCGATGCGGAAGAACCGCGAGTCGAACCGGTCGATGTCCTCGACGAAAGCACCCCGTCGGTGCAGCGGGTCCTCGGCCCCCGGATCTCCGACCACGCCCTCCCATGAGCCCCGATCCGCACGGCCCTCGCTGACCGCGTCCTCGCCCTCCTCAAGCTGCCGCCAGAAGGCGTCGATATCCGGCGCACCCGGGAATCGGCAGGCCATGCCGACGATGGCGATGTCGTCGTCGTCGCGGCGGAACTGCGTGCGGACGGCCGGCGCCACAGGTTCCGTGGCCGACTCCGCCACTTCCGTGACCGGCTCCGCTACGGGCTCGGTCGCCGGCTCCGCGCCGGTCAGGGCGCCGAGCTCCTTCGACAGGTGTTCCGCGAGACCGGCGGAGTTGGGGTAGTCGAACACGACCGTGTTGGATGCCGCGTACTCCCCGGCAAACGCGCGGTTCAGCCGATTCCGCAACTCCACGGCCATCAGCGAGTCCATGCCCAGATCGAAGAAGCTCGCTGTGGCCGAGGGGGATGACGGCAGTCTCAACACGGCCTTCAGTTCCTCCTGGATGAAGGCCGACAGGAGATTCTCCTTGTCGTCAGCCGGGGCCTCCCGCAGCCGGGACATCAGGCCGTCGGAGGAAGCCGGGGCTTCACCCGTCCCGCGCCTGGCTTTCTTCGTGACGATCAGGTCTTCGAGGAAGCGAGGCCGGGATTCGAGCCCCTCTCCGCTGACCGACCAGTCAACGCTGGTGACCGTGGATTGGGTCACGTCCTGCCGGACCAGCCAGTCGAAGGCTTCGATCCCCTGCCGCGGCGTGATCCAGCCCGCGCCGGTGTACGCCAATTGTTTCTCGATCCTCTCCCGCTGCTCTTCCGCTTCCCCGATTCCCGACCACGCACCCCAGGCGATGGCCTGACCGGGGAGACCGAGGGCGCGCCGGTGGGCGGCAACCTGGTCGAGGAAGGCGTTGGCGGCGGCGTGGTTGGTCTGGCCCGGGTTTCCCACGACGCCGGTGACACTGGAAAAAAGGATGAAGAGATCGAGGTCGAGCGCCATGGTGGCCCGGTGCAGATGCCAGGCTCCCAGCACCTTGGGCCACAGGACCTCCTCGAACCGTTCCCAGTTCTGGTTCTCAATGACGCCGTCCGACAGCACGCCCACGCTGTGGACCACGCCGCCGAGCGGCGGCAGGGTCTCGTCGATCCGGGTTAGCATGTGATCGATGGCCGCGGGGTCCGTTACGTCGGCCACTTCCACCCGAACATCGACGCCACCCTCGCGCAGCTCGCGGATCGCCGCTTCCGCGTCGGGGTCGGGGGCGCGGCGCCCGTTCAGGACGATCGTCGCGGCCCCCTTCTCGGCCAGCCAGCGGGCGACCGCGCAGCCGATCCCTCCCAGCCCGCCCGTCACCAGGTACGTCCGGTCCGGGCGCAGGCCGTCCCGTGCGACAGGAGGCATCCGCACGACGTTCTTGCCGGTGTGCCGGGCGTCGCGCATGACGTCGAGGGCCGCCTGGAGCTCCGATAGGGGCCAGACGGTGTGAGGCAGCGGCCTCAGCTCGCCGGACGAGAGCCGCCCCATGACCCGCGCCAGGGAGGCGCCGGCCCGAGCGAGATCGGTCAACTTCACCCCGTCCAGATCCAGCACGGAGTAGGCGACATCCGGACGTGCCGCCGACATCTCTTCTTCGCTCCAGATCTCCCGCTTCCCGATTTCGACAAAGCGGCCTCGCGTCCCCAGGCAGGACAGGCTCGCTTCGATGAAGCCCTCGCCGGTGAGGCTGTTCAACACGACGTGAACTCCCTCGCCGCCCGTGGCATCGAGGATTTCTTCGCCGAAGTCGGTCTGCCGGCTGTCGAAGACGTGGTCGACGCCGAGGGAGCGAAGCCAGGGCTGCTTCGCCACACTCGCGGTTGCGAAGACGTCGGCGCCCGCGGCGCGCGCAAGCTGGATCGCGGCAAGGCCGACGCCTCCGGTTCCCGCGTGGACCAGTACGCGTTCGCCGGCCGTCAATCCCGCCATCTCGAAGGCGAGTTCAGCCGTCACGAAGCAGACGGGCATCGTGGCCAGCGCGGGCGCGGAGAACCCATCGGGCGCGGGAGCCAGCGCGACCGCCGGCGTCACCATCTCCGGCGTGTACGAGCCGAAGCCCAATCCGACGACCGTATCCCCCGCGGAGAGGACCTCCACATCGGGCGCCGTCTCCAGCACGCGGCCGTACATCTCGCGGCCGATCTCCCGGTCGTACGGCACGGCGCCGATGCTGAGGAGCACGTCGGCGAAGTTGAGCCCCACGGCCTCCACCGAGATCCGGACCTCGCCGGGCTCCAGCGGGGATTTCGGGCGCGGCTTCGCTCCCAGCGCCGACAGACCGGCCGCCGGGTCCGTGGGCCCGACAACCCAATCCGCATCCTCCGGCAAGGCGAGCGGCGTCCGGCCGGCACCCAGGCGCACCAGCCGGGCGCCCTGGCGGGAGCCTCCCCGATAGGCGATGTGCGTCTCGGCATCGGGAAAGAGGACTTCCCGGGCAAGATTCGAAACCGTCTCCGCGGTCCCCACCGCCCCGGGGTCGAGGTCGATCAACCTCGGTCGGAGGTGCGCCGCTTCGAGGGCCATCACCTTCCCGAACCCCCACAGAGTCGAGCCGGCAAGTTCCCCCGCGCTTCTCGCCAGAAGGTCTTCTTCCAGAACCTGCGCGCCCCGCGTCACGAACCACACGCCGTCGGTCGGCGTCGCGCCGGTGTCGATGAGGCCCTGAACGAGAGCCAGGGCGCTGGACCCGACACGCGCGACGTCCTCGGCCATTTGCTCGGTGGTAGCTGCCGCCCCGTGCCCATCCAGAGCGGCGAGGTGCACCACACCCTTCAACGGGACATCCGCGGGAAGCCCCTCCAACAGGGCTCGCCAGGACTCCCGCCGAGTCACGTCGACCGTCGCCGGATCATCTCCGGCGTCTCCGGCGAAGACCACCGTCTGGTCCCGGGAGGCGAGCGCCCTGGCCAGCCCGGCGGCCATCTCGGCGGCTCGACCGGTTTCGTCGGCCGCCAGGACCCACACGCCCGGGGAGAGCGCCACGTTCCGCGGTCCCCGAGCGATGATCACGTTCGAGCCCAGGGGTTCGTCCGTATCGGGGTTCGCAAGCCCGGGGAACTCGATGTCGAGGAACCCTGCATCGCCCAGGGCTCGGCGCCATACGGCCGGAGTCGCGAGCGCATGGTCGGGACGGTAGTCGTCCTCGAAACGCCACCATCCATCCAGAAGTCCGAACGTCAGGTCCTGCCATGCCCGGCGGCGCAGTCCTTCCAGCGCCAGCAACAGACCCGAGGGGGCCAGGAGGTCGCGACAGTGAGCGAGCGTCTCGCCGAGGTCCCGGGTCGCGTGCAGCACGTTCGCGGCGATCACGAGATCGTAGGCATGGGCCTCGAACCCCTGGGCTTCGGGTGAGGCCTCGATGTCCAGCGCCCTGTACTCGATCGGAGCGCCGGTAGCGGCGAAACGCGCTTCGGCCTGCGCGAAGAACCCCGCCGAGATGTCCGTGAACGTGTAGTCGAACCGGCCGGAGGGGAGGAGCGGGAGAATCGACTCCGTCGCCGAACCCGTCCCCGCACCGACTTCCAGGATCCGCAGACGCCGATTCTCGGGAAGACCCGACACAGCCGCGGCCACCGCATCCCCGAGCATTCGGTTCGCCGCACGCGACGCGGGGGCCGTCAGGTACAGGCTCGCGGCGCTCGGCCCGTCGTCGCCGAACAGCAAGCCGAGCGGGTCTCTGCGACCCCGCAACACCTCGGCGAGAGCCGAACCGCAGCGGCGAAGGAGACCGAGTTCGTTGATCCCGTGCGGATGTCCGTCAATGAACCGCTCGGCCAGCGGTCCGGGATCGAGGAGAAAGCCGTCGGATCCGTGCGGGCCGTCCGGGCTCGGGTCGCCCGCCGCCAGGTCGAGGAGCCGGACAAACAGGCGCCGGTGATCGTCCGTCACCCCCAGTTGGCGGCGAAGGTCGTCCGGCCGGACCGCTTCGCCGGCTTCGCGCTCCCACCCCAGGCTGTCGAGCGCCGCACGGGCGTATGCCCTCGACAACGTCTCCTGATCTTTCAGTAGAGCGGCTCTGTCCGGGCCTTCAACGCCTTCCTGCGCCAGGTATTCGACGAACGTCGGGGACCGGCTCGCGACGACCTCGGGATCCGCCAGGTAATCCGCGGCGCGCATCCCCCCACTCAGGGGCTTCTTCCGCCATGCCACCTCGTACAGCAGGTCCTTGACCCCGTCCTCGGCGGAAAGGAGCGCGGATCGGGTCGCCCGCTTGGCGGTGTAGCCCTTCAGCACGGCGACGGCCGTGCCGTCCGCGGCATAGAGCCGAACGTCGCCCGTCACGACTTGCGGTGGTGTGTCCGCCCCGTCCTCCGACCCGGGAGTCCTCAGGACGGCGTGGCATACGACCCGATCCGGCAGTGGGCCCGCCACCCACAGAGATTCCCATCCGAAAGGCAGGTAGACCGCGCCCTGCTCGACTTTCATCAGATGGCGGGCGATGGCCGAGATCTGGAAACAGCCGTCGAGGAGAAGGGGATGCATCTCCATGCCGCTCGCATCCACCGAATCGCCGAGGGCCAGTTCCCCCAGGGCTTCGCCTTTTCCGGCCCAGACGGCCTGGAGCGTGTGATACGATGGGCCGAGATGAATGTCGCCGCTCCATCGCAGTCGGTAGAACTCCGCCGGATCACGGCGCGGCAGTCGGGCTCTCAGCTCATCCAGATCGACGTGCGGAGCCTCTTCGGGGCCGGGGGCCGGGCCGGACGTACGCCATGAAAGCCTGCCACCGGCGTGAAGGGTCCACGTCTCTTCGGTTTCCCCCTTGCTGAACACCTCGAAACGACGCTCCGGGGTTTCCGCCGCAGCATCCGCCGCGGCATCCACCGTGGCATCTTCGGGTCCGCTCAGAACAAACTGCAGCTTGCGGCCCGCGCCATGCGCCCCGTCCTCCGGGTCCTCGCCATCCTCGCTTTCGAAGATCAAGGGACTGTGCAGCTGCATGTCGGACACGGTCGCCGAGCCGCCGCGACCGGCCAGAGACGCGGACACCGCCATGGCGCCGTGGAGTGCCCCGGGAGCGACGATGCGGTCGTACACGAGGTGGTCCTGCAGCCAGGCGGGATCCGAAGCGAACATCTCCGTCTCGAACGTGATCTCGCCGCGGGGCAATTCATGCCGCATGCCGAGCAGGGGATGGCCGGCGGCGGTTCGCCGGCGCCTCGATCTCGGGATCCAGTGGTGACTGTGCTGGAACGGATATCCGGGGAGCGAGATGCGGCGCCGGGTCTCCCCGGCGAACAGGCCGGGGAACCCGATCTCCATTCCGGCCTCGTAGGCCCCCGCCACGGCCTCCACGAAGCCCCCGCTTGGATCCGCCACCGGCTCCGCGGGATCCCGCGGCGGCCGCCGGAGGCTCGCGAAAATGACGGGCGGGCCGGTAGGCGCCGTCTCGGGCCACGTCATGGCGACCACCGGGCCGAGGACGGCGTGGGGGCCGATCTCCACGACGGCATCGACACCGAGTTCCGCCAGCGTCTCTACCGAACGGCGGAAGGCCACCGGCTCCCGCGCCTGCCGTCGCCAGTAGGCGGCATCCATCCGTTCGTCCGGCTCCAGCAACCGTCCCGTCAGGTTGCTCACGAAAGGCACGGATGGAGATGGCGGAGCGGGCGTGATATCGCGGACGGCGGCTTCGAGATCGTCCAGCGCGGGCTCGATGAGGGCGCTGTGATAGGCGGGGCTCCGTCGCAGGCGCACCACCTTCACTCTTTCGGCCTCGAAGCGTGCCAGAACCGCCTCGAGATCCTGCGCGGGTCCGCTGACGACCTGCTGCAGTCCGTTGTCGACGGCGACGCTCAGGTCGACATCGTCCGAGGCAGCGTTCCGTTCCGCCACCGCGGAGGCGATGCGAGCGGCCGGGGCGAAGATCGCGGCCATGGCGCCATCGCTGCGCGTGGCGCCCATCAGCGCACCGCGGGCAGCGGCGAAGCGCAAGCCGTCCTCGAGGCCGAACACGCCCGCCGCCTGCGCCGCCGCCATCTCTCCGAGGCTGTGGCCCACGACCACGCTCGGCTCCACGCCGACACTCTCCCAGAGCGCCGTCAGAGCGCATTCGAGGGCATAGATCGCCGGCTGGGTCCACGCCGCCTCATCCAGCAGGCCGCCCGTCCCGCTCGCCCCCTCGCTCCCGAACATGACGTCCAACAGCGAGACGCCGCGCTCCTCCAGAAGGAGTCCGTCGCAGCGGTCGAGGACGGAGCGGAAAACAGGCTCCCTCTCATATAGCGCCCTGCCCATGCCGACCCATTGACTGGCCTGCCCCGTGAAGACGAAAGCCACGTTGGTCGCACGGACCGGCGCCACGCCGGCTTCCGGACCCTGACCTTCGGCGAGGCGTGCAAGTTTCCGGCGCAGTTCGGCGACATCGCTGAACAGTACGCCGGCGCGGTGGGCGAAGTGGCTTCGGCCCGATGCGGCGGTCCAGACCATGTCGGCGATCGTGTCGGCCCCGGACCGCTCTCCCTCACGTTCGTCACGCCAGTGCTCGGCAAGCCAGGACAGATGCCGCGACGCGACGTCGCCAAGCGCCGCCGGCGATTTGCCCGACAAGGGCAGGAACCGGGTCGTGCGGGCGTCACTCGGGTCCGCGGCCTCGGGCGTGGAGGCGGACACCGGCACGGGAATCGCGGGACCGACGGGGGGGCGCAGCGTGGCGGGACCGGAACCCGCGTCCGTTGCCGTTTCCGTTACGGCTTCTCCGTATCCCTCGAGTACGACGTGGGCGTTCGTCCCGGACCAGCCGAAGGAATTGACGCCGGCCAGCGGCCGCCTGTCCGGATGGAGCGGCCAGTCCGTCATGACGTCGGTTACGCGCACGGGCAGGCGATCCCAATCCACGCTCGGTGTCGGATCTTTGAAGTTGAGATGCCGGGGGATCACCCCGTGCCTCATCGCCAACACGGCCTTGATCACGCCTGCGACACCGGCGGCGGGCCCCAGGTGTCCGATGTTGGTCTTGACGGACCCGACCAGGAACGGGTTCGCCGACGTGCGCCCGCGCCCGTAGACGGCCGCCGCGGCACCGAGTTCGATCGGATCTCCGACCACCGTCCCCGTGCCGTGGGCCTCCAGGTAGTCCACATCGGACGGCGAGACGCCTCCTCGGGCAAGCGCCTCTGCCATGGCCTTCTCCTGCGAAGGGCCGCTGGGCACGGTCAGCCCCTGGCTCGCGCCGTCCTGATTGACCGATGAGCCGCGGATGACGGCCCAGATCCGGTCGCCCGCTGCTTCCGCTGCGTCCAGGCGCTTCAGAACCAGCAAACCGCAGCCTTCACCGCACACAAAGCCGTCGGCGGCCGCATCGAATGCCTTGCACTGTCCCTCGGGCGACAACATGCCGGCGTTGGCCCGCAACTCGAGCGGACGTCCGGCAAGGTAGATGTGGACGCCCCCGGACAAGGCCAGATCCGTCTCGCCCCGCTGCAGGGCCCCGACCGCCTGGTGGAGGGCAACCAGCGACGATGAGCAGGCGGTGTCGATCGCCATGCAGGGCCCCTCGAGGCCCAGTGCAAAGGAGACGCGGCCGATGGCCGTGTTGAGGGCCGTCCCGGTCACCGCGTAGAAGCCGACCGCGGTATCGGCGGTCTCCGGCGCATCGATGACCATGTCCCGGTAGTCGTTGTTGCTGATGCCGACGTAGACCCCGGTGCGGCTGCCCTTCAGGCTCTCGGGGTCTATCCCCGCATCTTCGAGCGCGTGCCAGCTCACCTCCAGCATCATGCGCTGCTGCGGATCGAGCATCTGGGCTTCGATGGGAGAGATGCGGAAAAAGTCCGCATCGAACTGGTCAAGGTCTTCGATGAACGCCCCGAAACGGAGGGCCCGGTTCTCGCCGCCGGAGTCCGGGAAGAGCCGGCCCGCGCGTCCGATGACGGAGCCGGGAGGGCCTTCGACGACCGCGTTCTCGCCCGCGATCAGTTGTCGCCAGAAATCGGACAGGGTCCTGCTGCCGGGGAACCGGCACGCCATGCCCACGATCGCGATGGGTTCACCGGGTTCGCGTGTCCGCCCGTTCCCGTGAGTCGTCACCCGCAGTCCCCTCCTGTCGTTCGGTTTCAGCCCGCCGAGGGTCGACTCCCCGGGCGCGGTCGCGTGTGCTCCCGCATGTGAAATATCATCAAGTTGGGCTGAGAAAAAATACGGCCCCGCGGCCGCGGTGCGGGAGGTGGTGCTTTAGGTCGCGGCCGCTCCGCGGTACGCGGACTTCGACGCGACGCCGCCGGTCGAGCGCCCTGGGCGGCGCTTCGGACGGTATCCGGGGAGACAGATGTGCCGTAGTATTGCCTTCGAGGTTCGTATCGCTCACCTGGAGCGTCTATATTCATGGTGCGCGGAAGTGACATTTTCCACCCATGCAACCCCGAGGACTCTGACCATGACAGCAACCGAAGCCCGCATTCAGGAACTCGCTCGCCAGCACCTCGACCTCGGAAGAGACCTGGATCTCGACACCGGTCTGCTTTCCTCCGACATCTCGTCCCTTGACGCCGTAGCCTTCGTGAAGAAGGTCGGGGTGGCGTTCGGTGTCGAGATTCCCCCCGAGGAGGTTGCCAACTGGAAGAACATGCGGGACCTGGCCGCGTTTCTCGATTCCGGATCCGGTTGAGCCTCGCTGGCGGCGGTGCCCGCTCCGACCCTCCGGTCGGCTCAGCGGGCATCGTCCCGAGCCTTTCCGACAGCGGTCGGCGTCGGCCCAAAGCATAGGCGGAATCGGTAGCCGTTGACTGTCTGGGAACTACCTGAGCCCCTTGCGGTGGAACAGGTGCGGCTCGACGAGAACACGGTCACCGTCGTGCGGCGGCATGGCCGGCCGGATTCCCCGGTTCGCCTGGTTCTGAGTCATGGCAACGGCCTCGCCATCGACGCTTACTATCCGTTCTGGTCTCTCCTGGCGGACGAGTTCGATCTGGTTGTCTACGACATCAGAAACCACGGCTGGAATGCCGTCGGTGAGCGGAAGCATCACAACATACCGACGATGCTCCACGACCATGACGTCCTCGCCAGGGCCATCGCCGAGCGTCTCGGAGACAAGCCGACCGTAGGCGTCTTTCATTCGCTTTCGACGCTTACGGCCATTCTCTCCCTCTCCGGTCCCTACTCGGGTCTGGTGCTGTTCGATCCGCCCCTCTGCAAGCCTGCGGCAAGTGAAGCGGAGTTCGACGAGGCCCTGGACCGCCAGACGGCGCTGAAGCGGCGACGGTCGCCCCGTTTCCGGTCCGAGGAGGAGTTCTCGGATCTTCTTCGGTATTCTCCGCTGTATGCCCAGGTCGTGCCCGGGGTGCGGGAACTCGTGGCAAGGACGACCCTTACGGAGGCGGCGGATGGAGAGGGCCTTGGACTACGTTGTCCACGTGAGTTCGAAGCGCAGGTCTCGGAGTACATGAGGAGCTTTGCCCCGCTGTTGGACCTGGACATGCTTTATTGTCCCACGAAAGTAATCGGGGCCGATCCGACCCTCCCGCACGCGTACCTGCCCAGCTTTGATCTGAAGCACATCGAGAGCGTGGATTACGACTTCATCGTGGACTCTACCCACCTTCTGCAGCTGGAGAAGCCGGCGGAATGCGTCGCGATGCTCCGCGTTTTCCTTCGTCAGAGCGGGCTGCTGGGAGGCTCCACCCAGTGGCGCACGGGCTCGAAAGGATAGCCGGGCAGCGAGATCCTGCGCCGCTCCTCGCCCGCGAAGAGGCCCGCGAAGGAGATCGGCAGCCCGGCCTCGTAGGCGGCGGCCGCAGCCTCGAGGAAACTGTCGCAGGTGTCGGTCGCGGTGGCGGCGCCGGCCGGCGACCGCAGACTCGCCACTACGACCGGCGTGCTGCGGTTTCCTTCGTTTCCGGCGGTTTCGGCGTCGGAGGCCGGCCAGGCGTCGGCGATCGCTGGGGCCGCGGACTGTCGGGGACCGACTTCCAGCACTACCTCGACTCCTCTGTCCGCCAGAGTCGGTGCGCAAGCTTCCGGGTCGGCCGGCTGCCCGGCGCGCTGGAGCCAGAAGGAGGTGGCAAGCGCTTCGTTCGCCCCCAACGGGCGGCCGTCGGCGCCGCGGATTACCGCGAGAGATGGGCGTTCCAGGACCACTTCTCCGGCGAACCGCACTGCGCCCCCGGCCGGTGATTTCGCCGTCGCCGATTCGCCGGCGGCCGCCGACAAGCGGAGGCCGTCTTCCAGGCTGAAGACTCCGGCGGCCCGAGCCGCCGCGAACTCACCGGCATCGAAGCCGGCGACGACTCTCGGTCGGATCCCGATGCTCGACCAGAGCGCGGTCAGCCCGCTTTCGAGCGCATAGACGGCCGGGTAGGTCCAGGCCGGGTCGTCGAGAGCGCCCGAGGCGTCCGTTCGCCCGAACATGATCTCAAGGAGCGATTCGCCGCGTTGCTCCCGGAGCACTTCATCGCACCGATCCAGCACTGCACGAACCACCGGCTCGGTTCGGTAGAGCGCGGCTCCCATGCCGGTCCAGCGGCTGTCCCGGCCGGGGTAAACGAACGCGACGTTTGTCGCTTCTAGCGGCTTCGGCCTGCCGTTCGCTTCGGAGAGCACCCGAAGGCTTTCGACCAGGGATTCCCCGTTTCGGAACACAACCGCGGCGCGGTACGGAAAGTGACTCCGGCCGGTACCGGCGGTCCATGCCATGTCGGACAGGAGCGGACCCGCCGCGCGGTCGTCGGACCGGAGGGCCTCGTTGTGTCCGTCGACCCAGCCGAGAAAGCGTCCGGCGAGCGACCGCAGGGCGCTCCCGGACTTCGCAGAGAGCGGCAGGATACGGGTCTGGCGTGAGTCGCGCCTTTCGCCAGCCGCTCGCGGAGCGACGACGGGCTCGGGAGCGACGACGGCCACAGGTGTCGGCGCTCCCCAGGGGCCGAGTTCTTCACGGGGCGCGGGGTCGCCGCCCGGCGCGGCGTAGCCCTCAACGACGACATGCGCGTTCGTCCCGGAGAACCCGAAGGTGCTGACTCCAGCTCGGGCGGGACGGCCCTTGGCCGGCGGCCAGTGCGTGTGTTCGGAAGTGACCCGCACGGGCAGCCGGTCCCAGTCCACGCCCGGGTTCGGCGTCTCGAAGTGCAGGTGCTTCGGAATCACTCCGTGTCGCAGGGCGAGAACGACCTTGATCAGTCCCGCGATGCCCGCGGCCGATTCAAGATGACCCATGTTCGTCTTCGCCGTCCCGATCAGCAGAGGGCGAGCGGCGTCCCGTTCACGGCCGTAGACGGCGGCTGCCGCCTGCACCTCGATGGCGTCGCCGATATCCGACCCCCCGCCGTGGGCCTCCACGTAGTCGATACCGGCCGGCGCGACGCCGGCGCGAGAGAGCGCCTCCTCGATGACCTGCTCCTGCGCGAGGCCGCTCGGCATCGTCAGTCCCGCGGCGGTGCCGCTGTGGTTCACCGCCGAGCCCCGGATGACGGCCCAGATTCGGTCGCCGGCGGCCTCCGCTTCGCTCAGCCTCCTGAGCACGACGGCGCCGCATCCCTCGCCGCGAACGTAGCCCTGCGCCGAAGCGTCGAACGGGGCGCAGCGTCCGTCCGACGTCAGCAGGCCGTGCTCGAGCAGGAGCCTGCTGAAGTTGCGGGAAAAGATCGCGTTGACGCCGCCGGCCAGCGCCAGATCGACCTCGCCACGTTCCAGCGCCGTGGCCGCGGCGTGGACCGCAGCGAGCGACGCCGCGCACTGCAACACGAAGGGCATGGCCGGGCCCATAAGCCCGAGCGTGAAGGCCACCCGCCCGACGGTAGTGCTGGACATCGTGCCGACGGAACCGCCGTCCGCGCCGCTTGCGATCATCAGGTCCCGGTACTCGCTCGCGTTCAACCCGGCGAACACGCCGGTGCGGCTGCCCCTCAGCCCCCCGGGATCGACCCCTGCATCCTCGAGCGCCTGCCAGCTCGTCTCCAGCAGCATCCTCTGCTGGGGGTCCATCGTCTCCGCCGCGATCGGCGTGATACCGAAGAATCTGGCGTCGAACCGTTCGAGACCCGCGACAAAGCCACCCCAGCGATAGGCCGGATGCTCGGCGGCGGGATCGCCGACGCGGTCGAGCCAGTAATCGACGTCGGTGCGTCCTTCCGTGACCAGATCGGCGCCCGCCAGGAGCTGATCCCAGTAGGTCGAAACGTCGGGCGCGCCGGGGAATCGGCAGGCCATGCCGACGATCGCGATGCCCTCCTTCTCGCCTTCGGTCTCCCTGTCGGCCTCCCTGTGGGTCGTGGGACGAGATCGCGCAACGGATTGCTCCGGAACGCGAGACGGCGCGCCGGTGAACGCCTCGATCTCGCCGACGAGGTGGCCGGCGAGATCCGCGGTGCTGGGGTAGTCGAATACGATCGTGTTGGACGTCGTGTACTCGCCGGCAAAGGCGCGGTTCAGCCGGTTCCGCAACTCGACCGCCATCAGCGAGTCCATGCCCAGATCGAAGAAGCCGACCGCCGCCGACGGCGGCGACGGGAGGTGGAGCACGGCCTGCAACTCCTGCTGGATGAACGCCTCCAGCAGATGCCGTTTCTCCTCCGACGGCGCCTCCCGCAGCTGTACCATCAAACCGCCGGAGGCGGCGGGCTCGTCGGTCTGCCGTCGCCGGACCTTCCTCGTAGCCCGTAGCTCGTCGAAGAACGGAGGCGGTGTCCCGAACTCCTCGGCGACGATGGACCAGTCGGTCGCGGTGACCATGGGCGCGGTCACGTCCTGTCGGACCAGCCGATCGAGTGCCTCGATGCCCTGTTCCGGAGTGATCCACTCTGCGGCGGTGTGGTCGAAACGTCTCCTGATTCGCTCCCTCTGCTCTTCCGCCTCCCCGATGCCCGACCAGGCCCCCCAGGCGATGGCCTGACCGGGGAGGCCCAGGCCGCGCCGGTGGGCGGCGAGCTGGTCGAGGAAGGCGTTGGCGGCGGAGTGATTCGACTGCCCGGGGTTTCCGACCACGCCGATCCCGCTGGAGAACACGACGAACAGGTCGAGATCCCTGGTCCTGGTCGCCCGGTGGAGGTGCCAGGCTCCGAGGACCTTCGGCCACAGCACGTGCTCGAAGCGGTCCCACGTCTGGTTCTCGATGACACCGTCCGAGAGGACGCCCACGCTGTGGATGACGCCTCCGAGCGGCCTCGGACCCCGGTCGATCCGGGCGAGCATGGCGTCGACCGCAGCGAAGTCCGTGACGTCGGCGATCTCCGCCCGCACGTCGGCGCCGGCATCCCGCAACTCGCGGATGACCGCTTCGGCCTCCGGATCGGGATCCCGGCGGCCGTTGAGAAC